>JBLIMM010000033.1:0-20911 GCA_047638635.1 Pseudohongiellaceae bacterium
CTTGACTTGCTGGGCATTGTCCAGCTGTTCGGCTACGACGACGTGGGGGATCGCCGCGAGGTGCGCGCTTTCACGTTGTTCTCCGACGAAGTCTTGTCGCTGTTTCGTTCTTGGCGTGGGCGCAGCGACGAGGACCCCTTCGTCCGCGAGTGGTTGTTCCCGGTGTACTTCAACGTGGCCGATGCTGAGAGCAGCTGGTTCGCAGCCGGCCCCTTGTGGGGACACTTCGAGGATCGCGTGGAAGAGACCGAGACCCACTGGTGGCTGCTGGGTTTGTTGTCTCGCAGCGCTGCTCCCGAGGGCAACACCTGGCGCTTGCTAGGTCTGCCGATTGTGTCGCCCTAGCAGCGTGCGCGTAACGAATCGCGCGCCGAGCACACCCCGAGGGGGCCAGCTCTTCGTTGCCGAGTGCTCGACGCATCCACAGTGATGGCCTCGTCGGTAACGGCCTACTCGGTAACGGCCTACTCGGTAACGGCCTACTCGGTAACGGCCTACTGCTGGCCGCAGACTCTTTCCAACCCGGCTTGCGCGCCACTGTGGTCGGGGGCGAAAGCCAGGACCGTTCCGTAGAGTACGCAAGCGTCCTCTAGGTCGCCCTGCTGCTCTACGAGCTGGGCGAGGGCGAAGCGAAAAGTGGGCCGCTGAGGAGCTGCTTCGATCGCTTGGCGGAGGTAGTGATCGGCGTCGGTGGGCCGCCCTTCGTGGTTGAGCCGGGCGGCCATGTCGAGCACCAGCTGCTCGAGGTAGGGCCAGTCAGACAAGGACGCCAAGGCATGGATGAAACCTTCTGCCTCCACCTCGGGTCCTTGGCCAGCGGCTTCTGTGTCGAAGGGCGGGGCCTCCTCGCCGAGCAAGCCGAGGGCGCTCTGAGCACCGCCGAGAAGGTGTTGCCAACCTCGTTGGATGTCCCGCACATGATCTCGGGTGTGGTCCCGTTCTTGTTCCGGCACGGAGATCCAGTGCATGGGGTTGCAGCGTCGCTCGGAGAACGTCTCCATGGCCAGGCGAGTGCTCTGGGGCTGAAACAGATCGGCCAAGCCGCCGCGCACTCCCAGAATCGAACGGCCATCGCCAACACTGCGCTCTGCGGGGGTTAACAGTTCGAGCACGCCGCGGTGTTGCACCACCAAACAGCTGGTCATGAGCCCGTCGAGGCCGACTGCGTCAAAGTCGGCGGCCACTGCGGGGCGCAGGGCCAAGGCCTGGTCGATGGCTGAAGGGCGTAGGCGCAAAGGAGAGTGGCTCCCCAAGATACCGATCATGCCGTGACGAGCGCGGGGGTGGTCGATCATCACGTAGGTGTGCTCGAAGGCGGACAGGGCTCCGCCCACAATGCCCTTGAGATCGGTGATGTCCACGTCCGCGAGGTTCCACCACTGGCAGAAAAGGCCGTTGGTATGGAGGGCTGCGGCGTTCTCCTCGAAGAACTCCCGGGTCCCCGTGAGCTGGGCCCGAAGACGTCCTCGGGGGTCTGGCATGTGAATGATCAGGTCGTAGCTTCCCTGCTGCCGGGCCAGATGCAGCCGCTCGTTGCCGTGGGCTTCGTTTGCTGCGGGGCCCACCTGTGCGCCGATGGTGGCTCGAGGAGTTGACCAAGCTGGAGCCGAAGGGGCCGGCACGGGACGGAGCCACTCGAGACTTCCGGGGCGATGCATCCGTGCGGCCTCGACGGCTTGGCCCAAGTCGCTGGCCACCAGCAGCGCTCGTTCTGCCTGCCCCTTGAGCAGGAAAGGCAGGTGCACGAGCCGGCGCCGTGTGAGGGCTGATGAGCCGAGCGCCGCACGTCCGTCGATGGACAACCGCGGTGAGCCGTCCAGTGGGTCGCTGAACCGGGAGAGGGTGCCGTGGCGAGTGGACCTGTGAGTGTCCGTTTGCAGTCCCGCCACTGCGGAGGGCAAGGGCACTTGGGTGAAGGCTGCGGCCAGCGCCAGGCCTACCACCACTCGAGGCAGAGCAGGGCGCCCCGCCACGGCTTGGCAGGAGAGCACTAGGCCCACGGCGGACAACGAGAGCAGGGACGTGACGCCGAAGACGGGCAGACCTAGCACTAGCAACGCTGCACCGGGGAGCACCGCTGCGGGGATCAGTAGCGAGCCTCGGAGGCCGGGGCCCGCTCCGGCAATGCCGAGAGCGCGTCCCATAAAGAAGCCCAAGGGCAGCGAGACGATGAGCAGTGTGAGCAGGTCGGCTGCGATGCCCGGCGAGCCCGCTGAAGACACAAGGGGGCTCAGTTTGAGGAGCAGTGGCAGGCCCAACAGCGCCAGACCGTTCCACATGGCTGCGGGCTGTGGGGGGGAGCGGCCCGGGGGCAGCAGCAGTGCCACCGCGGCGCCGAGGGAAACCGCCGCCACGCACCAGGTCGACAGAGGGGCTCCCAGATCGATGACGGGCGCTGCTAGGTAGAGACACAGGGCTGTGATCAGCGAGCCAAAAGTCAGGCTGGCCAGGGCAGGCCGTGGCAATCGCCGCCCGACCTTCAGCCAGGAAGACTCGGCCAGTAAGCTGGCAGCCCCCACGGCGCAGAGCGCTGCCACTTGCAGCGCGCCAGGGCGACCCAGCCAGATCTCGCCCAGGTGCGGAGCGAGGGCGAGCCCTGCGCTGCCGCCCAGGGCAAAGAGCGCCAGAGAGCGGCGCTGATCCACGGCCACGGCGAGACCCAGCAAGGCTCCCAGGGGCAGGGCCAAAGGTGCCAGGGCTAGGCCGCACGTCAGGCTGATCAGCAGGCTCCCGGGCCAGGGCGCACCGTCGATCAGCGCCCCGCGCAGGAAGTCATGGGTCCAGGGGACGGACCGGACCGTTCCCAGACCGCCGCCAAGCGCTGCCAGGCCCAGGGTGATGATCAGCCCTCGGCTGACCACGGCCCGTCGAGCGATCCAATCCCAGCCTGCCGCCAACAGCAGCGCAAGCGTTGTGAGCCCTATGGCGCGGGGGGCGAAACCCTCGACCAGGGGCAGCAAGATCGCGTCCGGACCCAGGGCCGCTACGATCCCCGTGCTGAAGCCGAGTACGGCAACTGCCCGTCGATCGACGGTACCGAAAACTCGCTGGGGAACTCGGCTCATAGGGTGTGTAGCAACCTGACCCGGGTGGTCGTTCACTGAGCGCCCGCTCGTGGACGGCAGGAAAAGGGAGAGCGTACCGCAGGGAGAGATCAGTCGACGTGAATGACCTGCTTCACTCCGAGAATGTCGGCGATGCGGTCATCGAGATAGCCAATGCGCATGACATGTTCCAGGATCACGGGGTGCTTCTCGTGAGGCGTGGTGAGCACGATGCTCCCCGTGCCCAGCAGCACCCGCTCGAGCATGTCGGGTACGGTCTTGTCCCAGCGCAGGTCTTCGGTGCTATAGCGTTTCATCTTCGGGAAGATGCCGTAGCGATGCACGATTTCGTTGGGGCGGAACTCCCAGTAGTCGAAGCGCGTGCGCATCCAAACGGTGATGAAGACCGCCGAGAAGCCGGCGAAGATCATCCAGTAGAACGTGCTGCTCATGATGGGCTGCAGTCCCGTGAGCCACGCGGAGACAGAGCCCAGCATGTCGAAATAGGTCAGGCAGAAGGCGCCCACGACCACGGCTAAGACAGCAATGATGGAGCGCTCTTCGTTGAAGTCGAAGCTGATCACCAGCAAGTTGAAGAAGAACGTACCCATCCAGATCAGGCCGGTGGTGGCGTCCGGGGTGAGCAGGGCGCAGATGCCAGACACGAGCCATGTGAGGTAGAAGAAGACCACCTTGGGCAGGGGCCTGACGACGACGCTCAGGTTGTCGGGAGACAGAGAGCTGTCGGAAGTGGGCTCGGTCATGGCAGAGATCCGCTGGGGTCCATGGGGTGTCAGCTGTTCTGGGTAGGGCGCAGAGGCGATCATTGTGATCGTTGCGACCCGGTGATTGCTCGTCTCGTTCGCGGTATTTCTGTGGGGCTGGGAGGAGGGCTGCTCTGGCGGGGCTTGGTCGTCCCGTGAGGGCTGCCTCGCTGCTGCTTGTGGCCCGGTTTCCCTGGCCGCACGCACACGGGGCCTAGGCCTAGCCTCCGGCTCCGCAACGGCGAGCGGCTTCGAGGCGTACATCGGCGGGGATGGTGATCCCAGCGAAGACCTCAGCCTGACGCCTGGCTTGCAGGCCGAAGAAGACCTCGCCGGGGATGAGCGGCGCTCCGGCTTCAGCCGCAGCGTCTCTAAAGGGGGACGCATCGCCGCCGTATGCCAGATCGAGAGCGATTGCTCCCGGGCGGAAGTTGTCTGCAGAGAAGGTTTGCAGCTCGAAGGGGTCGACCCCAGGCATGCCCACGGGCGTGGCGTTGATGGCCAAATCTACCGGGAGATGGGCTGGCTCGGGGACCACCAAGGCAGGCAGGGTCTCGGCTAAGTCCCCGGCGAGTTCTCGAGCGTTGGCCAACCGTCGCGACCACACAGACAGCTCGACGTCCTGCTCGAACATGGCCACGGCCACGGCTCGGGCAGCACCACCGGACCCCAGCAGGAAGACCTTGGGAGGATTCTCGCGCTGGGTCTTCTTCCGTTGGCCTGGACCACCCTGGCCGCGCCAGCAGGCTTCGAGAGTGGGGGGCAACCATTCGTGCGGGTCGCCCAAATCGGCGCGCCAGGCGGTGAGGATCCGCGGCAGCAAGTCGCAGGAGGCGATCCAGTCGGTGTTGCGAGCCTGCCAACCGGCGGGAGTGCGCAAGAGCGTGTTCGCCGACGACGTGGAGCGGGCGCCGGGCATGACCGCTCGGGCCACGGCGAGGGCGTCCCGCTTGAGCGGGTGTGTGACCGCCATGCCGTCGAGGCGCAGGGCATCGGCGTTGCTGATCACATCGCTGATGCGGGTGACGTCCAGGGGCACCATCCGTGCTGGCTGAGCCAGAGAACGAAAGATCGAGTTGTGGTACGCGGGTGAAAGCGAGTGCGCGACGGGGCTGCCGATCACTGCGAAGAAGCGCGTGCCGCGGTTGACCAAGCCCACGTGGTAGACGTCCTGCAGACGCTGTACGTTGGGTTGATCAGAGTGCCCCGGGTCGTCGCTGTGGGCGGCGCCGTATGTCAGTGGGCATCCGCGCCCGGCGAGCATTACCCGTCCCGCTTCGGCGTGCAGCCCTGTAGGGACAATAGCGATGCGTTCGCCTAGGGTCTCTTGCAGTTGCAGCAGCTGCGTGAGCTGGCTGCAGTTGTTGGCGGGGATCGCGAGTTTGGCGAAGCGGGTGCCGTGGGCCAGGAGCCGTTTGCCCAAGGCTTCGAGCCTCGGCAAGAAGCGCTTGAGATGGCACGAAGCAATGATCTGGCAGGGCAGGTCCCCGGGGAGATCAGCGAGGGACTTGTCTTCGACGTCGATCATGTCGGCGCCAGCCCGGGCGGCGGCCACGAGCAGCGCTAGCCGGTCGGCTTCGCTGCCGGCAAAGCTGCCTCCGTGGTCGAGCCCTCGGCAGGTGACGATCACGGGAATACTGCGGGGCAACTTGAGCAGTTGGACAACGTCTTCTGGGGAGCTCAGACCGTCGATGCGCAGCTCAACGTCGTCCACCCCTGGGGGCGGGTCGAGGAGTATCTGGGCACAATCTTTGAGCTGGCCCACCATGACGGTGGCGACGAGGCGAGTGGTCATGGAGTGCTGTCTTTCAACAAGTCGCGCAGGGTGTTTTCGCTGTCTTTGGGCAATTTCCCCCCTTGAACGGCCAAGGTCAGTGCTCGTTGCCCGAGGGCTCGGTAGGCGGCGAGCACGTCGGGACTGAGCGCGGTGAGAGCGTCGAGGTGTTTTTGCACGGCGATGGTATCTCCCCGGGCCACGGGGCCGGTTAAAGCTTGTGAGGGAGCGTGATGAGCCAAGTTGTGCAACGTCCCTTGAAGTAAGGGCAGCAGGGCCGCTCGGGCTTGGTCACGGTTCAGGCCGCCGTGCTCGGCGAGGTCGAGACATTGATCGACCAGTGCCACGAGGTGATTCGCTCCGTGGGCCGCTGCGGCGTGCCAGGCGGGCCGCCGTCCGGGAGCCAGGGCGAAGGGGGATCCGCCGCAATCGTCCACCATGAGTTCAGCGACGCTGAGAGCTTTGGGCGCTCCTTCAAGCGCGAAGACGGTCCCTGGGAACGTCTCGGCGTCTCTCTCAGGGTCGACGAAGCTCTTCAGCGGGTGCAGGCTTCCCGTAGCCAAACCTTGGTTTTCTAGAGGAGCCAGGGCTGCGACCTCAACGGAACCTGAGAGGTGCAGGGCCACCGAGCCTGGGGCCCACGGGTGCTCGGATAACTGCTGTGCCACGGCGCCAATGGCCTGATCAGGAACTGAGAGCAGGAGCACGACAGGCGCCTGCGCTTGCTTGGTGACCGTGAGCCACTGTGCGAAGGCGACTGGAATCCCGGCACCGATCTGCAGCGAGCGTTCGGCGGCCCGTTGGGTGCTGCGACAAACCACAGCACCGACGGGCCAATGTGCCTGAACTAAGCGGCGGGCGAGCCCGGTTCCCGCCGCGCCAGCGCCCACGATGTGCAGGGTCTGTCTAGCTGGCGGATGCGCCTTTTTCGTGTTGGTCGCTTGGGGGTGGGGTGTGCGAGTCACCGTGCTGTCCACCATCGTCGTGTGCAGCGGGGGCGCTGCTGGGCTGGTTCGTTGGGGCGCGAGGTGCCTTCGATTCGTCGAAGTCGTCGAGATCGTGAGGCACATAACCAGGCTGCTGGGACCGTTGCAGCTCTTCGCGATAGGCTGCGATACAGCTGTCTTCGATCAGCGTGCGGCATTTCTGATTGATGGGGTGAGCAATGTCGACATAGAGGCGGGGACGCCCACGACCATCGTCCAATGCCTGTGGCGGATCCAGCTTCCGTCCGCAGTTGTTGCAGAAGTGCGCCTTGAGATGGTTCTTCTCGCCGCACTTGTGGCATCTGCCGGTGACCTTGCGGCTGGGCATGGCGATGAACGGACCCTTGAGCCCTTCGATCACTTTGACGTCGCGGACGACAAAGCCAAGGCCAAACGTCACGGTGCAGAATGCGAGCAGTCGCTCCTGCTGATTCTCCGCGAGCTTGACGCGGACATCCGTGATCTCCAAGACGTTCTCCTCTCGAACATTCGATCGAACCAACCAATATCTTTAGCGCGTTCTGGACGCTGTGCGGACAAACTGCCCCTGGGTTTCTGATGTATTGACTAATAAGGATGTATGGGTTGGGATGTATCGAAACAACGTGGAGCCGCTGCCAGACAGGTGTAAGTCTTGTGCATTGAGTAGGGCGGCAAGCCGTGGTTCGCTGCTTTTAGCAGGGTCTTCGAGGTCGTTGCGATAGAGCTCTTCGAGGACGGCAACGGACGCGTTGTCGAAGGCTGTGGCGTCGAGTTGTCTCTGAGTATCGGAGGAATTACTGCAAAGCGGGGCGTTGAGTTCGCGAAAAACGGTTGGTGTCGACAAACCGAAACCAGGGAGATGTAAAAGCAGCTCGAAAGGTCGGGGGCCGGAGATCGGCTCGACGACTTCTCCCCGGCCGCGGCAGAGGGCGGTGCCGCCGGTCAGAAAGAAGGGGACGTCGCTACCGAGGGTGGCGGCAAGGTGCTGCAGCGCGGCGGAGTCACAGGGGGAACCCAGCAAGTCGTTGAGCAATCTCAGCGTGAGCGCTGCGTCGCTGGAGCCACCACCGAGGCCGCCACCAGCGGGAATGCCCTTGCGCAGCGTGAGCGTCACGGCGCAGTCTCCGTGGGCATGGCACTGGGCGAGCAGAGCTGTGGCGGCGCGGACGACAAGATTGTCTGGGCCGGAGGGTACGACTGCGGCGGGGCTGTCTCCCTGAGGGCTCTGTGGGATCAGCTCGAGGGTGATGTCTGGCTCGCCAGGAGCGATGTGCTTGCGGCGATCTCGCAGGGCGACAGAGAGATCGTCCCACAGATCAATGGTCTGCAAGACGGTGACCAGTTCGTGAAAACCGTCCGGCCGCCGTCCGAGTACCTCGAGGTAGAGATTGATCTTTGCCGGGGCTTGGCCGTGGCGCACGTCTGCGATCAGAGGGGCAGTCATGGGGCCGACTGCGGCAGCACAAGGAATGCACCGAGGACATGGTTGTCGAGCAGGCGCACGGGGCCCACTTGCCCTGCGAGCACCGCGACGTCACCCCGCTTCACGGTGGGGCGTTGAGAGAGATCGAGAGGGTCCACGATGGCTGCGTAGTCTGGTGCTTGGCCCAGTGCCTCACACAAGATCTTGTGCATGGCTCCTTCGAGAACTTCTCGGGATGTTTCTCCCTGGTCGAAGAGCTGCTCGGCGGCGCGAAGCGCGGTCACCAGGGACAACCCTCGGCGGCGATCGTCCGCAGACAGGAATGCGTTGCGACTGGACAGGGCCAAACCGTCATGGTCCCGGCGTATGTCGCAGACCGTGAAGTGGACGGGGAGGTCGAGGTCGTCGATGAGCCTGCGCACCACCACCGTTTGCTGAAAGTCCTTCTGGCCGAAATAGGCAGTGCAGGGGCCGGCGATGGAGAACAGCTTGGCCACCACGGTGAGCACGCCATCGAAGTGTCCCGGGCGGGCTGCTCCTTCGAGGGACCGTGTGAGCTGCGAGCCCTGGGTGACCGTTGTGCTGAATCCCGCCGGGTACATTTCGTGTTCTTGAAGAGCGGCCACAATGTGCGCCCCAGCGTCGGCGAGCAGGGCGGCGTCCTCTTCGAGCTGGCGCGGGTAACGCTCGAGGTCTTGACGGTCGCCGAACTGCAGCGGGTTGACGAAGACCGAGACGGCCACCTGGTCGCACTCGTCGCAGGCGCGACGGACCAACGAGAGGTGGCCCTCGTGAAGCGCTCCCATGGTGGGCACAAGCCCCAGGCGTCCGTGCCGGCCTGCGTCTCGACAGGCAGCTTTGATCGCCGACAATTCCCGCAGGATCTTCATGGTCGCTCGGTAGAACTCGACGGTGGCGCTGCGAGGCGGTCGAACAGCTCGCTCAACGAGGCTCCTAGCAATGGGTGGACCATGTCCGGGGCCACCTCAGCACAGGGCTCGAGCACAAAGGAGCGCAGATGGGCTCGTGGGTGGGGCAGATCGAGCCCTGGCAAGCTGAGGATCTCTTCGCCGTAGAGAATCAGGTCGAGATCGAGGCTCCGGGGGGCGTTGGCTGCCTCGCGGATGCGGCCGTGGCGTACCTCAATGGCCAGCAGTGCTTCGAGGAGTTGCAGCGGGGGACTCGTGGTTTCGAGCAGGCAAGCGCCGTTGTAGAAATGCGGCGAACCCGCAGGGGCGTCGACCGGCGTCGTCTCACGATGCCGAGAGGCGCGCAAGAGGCGAGTGTCTGCCAAGCGTGCCAGGTCGGTGAGGGCTTGGCGCAGGGTTTCCCGGCGCGGAGACAAGTTGCTGCCCATGGCCACCACGGCCAAGGTCATGGCTGCTGGTGGTCCGAGAGATCTGCGTGATCGTCGAGATCTTCGAGGGCGATGGGGGCGGGGAGCGCATCGAGCACGGGACGGCCGGTGATGCGCGAGCGCAGGGCTAAGATCAGTCCGCCGCCCACGTAGAGCACGCTCACCAGAAAGAGCGACCACTCGTGGAAGATCAAGGCGCAGGCCACCACGACGACCACGTTGACGAAGTGGCTGATTCGTGTACGCGGGCCCACATATCGCTGAACCACGTGAACGTAGGAAACCTTCGCCACCATGAGCACTCCGGTGGCGGCAGCCACAAAGGGCAGGCTGCGCAGGATTAACACCGCCAGAGAATCCGCGGTCTCAGGGCCGAAGCCGATTTCACTCCGTCCATCGAAGATGAAAATGATGGCGGAGACAATCAGGCCAGCGGCTGCTGGAGAGGGCAGTCCTTCGAAGGTGTGGTGGGAGGCTTCGTCTGCGTCGGTGTTCGCTGTGAAGCGAGCCAATCGCAGCACGGCGCCGATGAGGTAGAGAGCACAGAGGGCCGAGATGACCTTGGGCATGAACGGCTGCTCCAGGCCGATCTTGCCATGCTCGTAGACCACCTTGGCCATCAGCGCAGGGGTCACGCCGAAGGTCACCGCGTCGGCAAGGCTGTCCAGTTGCGCGCCGAAGGGTGAGGTGTTGTTGGTCATCCGCGCCACGCGGCCGTCGAGGGCGTCGAAGACCATGCCCAGTAGCACCAAGTGGGCCGCTTGTAGGATTTTCGCAGCGAAGGCTGGGTCCAGGGGGCCCAGCCCTCCTGAGACTGTCATGGCGTCGACGGTCTTGGCCATGGCCATGAAGCCGCAGACCAAGTTGCCGAGGGTCATCAGGGTCGGCAAGACGGGGATGAGCGACCGAGCGCTCATGGGGAGCGTGCTGCGGGGTGCAGTATGGCCAGCAGAGTTTCGCCACCCTTAACTGAGTCGCCGATCTTGCAACAGGTCTCGGCCAGGGCACTGGTGGGCACGATGAGTTCCGTGCGAGAGCCGAAGCGAATCATGCCGTAGCGCTGGCCCCGGCTGAAACTCTGGCCCACAGTGACCGGGCAGAGAATGCGTCGAGCGATGAGCCCAGTGATCTGGCGCACGGCGACGGTGCGGCCATCTGGCCGACGCAGGGAGAGGGTCGCAGCGCGGTTTTCTTCACTGGCCCGAGGGTTACGAGCGTCGAGAAAGCCCCCGTCTCGCTCGGTCACCTGGGTCACTTCGCCAGCGCATGGCACCCGATTCACGTGGACGTTAAAGACCGAGAGAAAGATGCCGATGCGGGTGGCAGGCTCTCCCAGGGCCGGGTCGTCCACGGTGACGATGTCGGCTACCACCCCGTCTGCGGGAGACACCAAGTCCTCTTCGCCGCCGTTCGCTTGCCGCTCCGGGTCACGGAAAAAGGCGGCAAAGAAGAGCATCAGGGGGAGCGGGATGATCCACCAAAAGCCACTCAGCCCCCGTGCGAGGGTGAGGGAAAGGGCGGCGAGGGGCAGGGTGCTCAAGAGCAACGTGCCGGTTGCGTAGGTTGTGAAGGGCCATCTCATGGGGCCCACGGTACCGACTCCATGGGGCAGATGGACAGCTCTCGCGCGCCATGGGCAAAAGTCATCGGCCTATCGAGTCGAAAGAGAACCTGACCCCCTGACGCTGGAGTTCCGGTCTATGTCTCGCTTCCTATATCTATCCGTCTTGATACTCGGCTTGGGCTGCGCCTCTCGGCCGCAGCAAATGTCCGTTCGCGAATACGGCGACCCATCGAATCGCCTGCTTGGCGACGTGAGCTGGTTGTCTGTGGGGCGCTCTGAGAAGGTCATTCATGGCCAACTGCGCAGCTATTTCCCCTCGGGACAGCTCGAAGTTCAGACCGGCTACGACCGCGGTGTTCCCGATGGCCCTTGGACCCAGTGGTACGACAACGGCGTCGAGGCCGCATCGGGAGAGTGGGCGCGGGGCCTGAGAGAGGGCACCTGGACTCAGCGGAACCGTTCCGGGAACAAGCGTGTCGAATGCGAGTTTGCCGCGGATCGCCTGAGCGGCCCGTACAACCTGTGGGATTCTCGTGGGCGGCAACTCTTACTGGCGGAATACAAGCGAGATCGGCCCGAAGGTTGGTGGGTCTCCTGGTGGCCCAACGGGGCCAAACGCCTGGATGGCCGCTTCATTGAAGGCAAAGAACACGGCCGCTGGACCTCCTACTACCCCTCTGGGGAGAAGGCCGGCGAGGGCGCCTACCTCGAAGGTCGCCGCAACGGTCTGTGGATTTTCTGGCGCGAGGACGGCTCGATCATGGCCAAGGGGCGCTTCCGGGACGACCGTCCCACGGGGCACTTGCAAGTGGCCCAGGATGCCGCCTTGGCGAAAGACCCGGACGCTCTGTTTCACTTCTCGTTCGACGTCCAAGAACGCTGACACAACGCTGAGCTGAAACCCTCTCGACCGAGCGGCCACTGTCGCTCGGTCGATGAGCGCGAACCCCTGCTGGGGTTCCCTCTCAATGAAGCCCTCTCAGGTGTTTCGCCTGGGTGGGCTGCGGACGTAGAATGCCCGCCTGTTTGGCGCCGCCTGCACCTGATTCCGAGACCGATCCATGACGATCATCACTGCTGTTCACGCCCGCGAGATCCTTGATTCCCGGGGTAACCCCACCGTTGAAGCCGAGGTGCAGTTGGAATGTGGCGCTAGCGGTCGGATGGCCGTGCCGTCGGGCGCGTCTACGGGTTCCCACGAGGCGGTCGAGTTGCGCGATGAGGACCCGGATCGCTACCTGGGCAAGGGCGTGCTGAGGGCCGTCGAGAACGTCAACACGATCATCGCCAGCGAGATCGTGGGGCTCGATTCCTCTGACCAAGAAAACATCGACGCCTCTCTGATTGCTGTGGATGGCACGGCGAACAAAGCCAACCTGGGCGCCAACGCTATGCTGGCCGTGAGCGGCGCTGCCGCCCGTGCCGCCGCAGACGCCCACGACTTGCCGCTCTACCGCTACTTGGGTGGCACCGCAGCGCGGACCTTGCCCGTGCCCATGATGAACATCATCAATGGTGGGGCTCACGCGGATAACACCGTCGACTTTCAAGAGTTCATGATCGTGCCCCATGGAGCCACGAGCTTCCGCGAAGGATTGCGCACGGGTGCCGAAGTGTTCCACGCTTTGAAGGCCGTGCTGAAGAAGCGTGGCATGAACACCGCAGTGGGCGACGAGGGCGGCTTTGCTCCCAACCTGTCTAGCAACGAAGAGGCCATCACGGTCATCCTCGAAGCAATTGCTGCGGCGGGTTACGAGGCGGGCGCCGACGTGTCCTTGGCCCTCGACGTGGCTGCCAGCGAGTTCTACAAAGACGGCCAATACGTGCTGGCTGGCGAAGGCGGCCGCAGCTGCTCCGCAGACGACATGATCGAACTCTATGGCTCGTGGGTGGACAAGTACCCCATTGTGTCCATCGAAGACGGCCTGGACGAAGACGACTGGGATGGCTGGGCGCGTTTGACCACCGCGGTGGGCGAGAAGGTGCAGCTCGTGGGCGACGACCTCTTCGTGACGAATCCCGAGCGCTTGGCTCGAGGCATCGAAGGCAATATCGCCAACTCGGTGCTGATCAAGATCAACCAGATCGGCACCCTCTCTGAGACGTTTGAGACCGTGAATATGGCCACGCGCAGTGGCTACACCTCGGTCATTTCGCACCGTTCTGGCGAAACCGAAGATGCCATCATCGCGGACATCGCAGTGGCTACAAACGCAGGACAGATCAAGACCGGTTCGCTCTCTCGCTCTGACCGCATCGCCAAGTACAACCAGCTGTTGCGCATCGAAGAAGAGCTGGGTGAGTCTGCTCGCTACGGCCTGCTCTAGCAGCGTGTGAACAAAGTGTCGCGCGCCGAGCAGACCTCGCTGGGGCAGCTCTTCGTTGCCGAATCCTCGACGAATCGACTGATTCGACTCTGGTTCGTCGCCTCGACCTGACTCCATCGAAGCGCACTCGCCATCACGGCACTCTACGCACACTCTGCTAAGGAGCCACGGCGACACAGACGAGGAGGTACAATCGCTGAGATTGTGCTTACGGCTGGCACGGCGAGCCCTTAGGCTTCGGTACATGGTTCAGCTGCGTAAAATGCTTCGACGTCACGGGCTCGCAATCGGGCTGACGGTGGCGTTGGCTGCGATGGTTTGGGGCGCTGCCTTGCCCGCCATCGAGGAGCGGGCCCAGGCACGCAGTGAGCGTCAGGATGCTGAGCGGGCTCTCGAGTCGCAGACCCAGGATTTAGACCGAGCGGAGTTGTGGTTGTCGGGGCTTGAGGCCGGTGACGAACAGGTGGCGGCTCGCTTGAACCAGGCGCTGCAGCGCTCGCCAGACTTAGAAGGCCCGGTGATCGTAGAATTCGACGCCGAGCCAGGGCCTGAGCTGCCAGGGGAGTTCGGCCTCCTCCCGGCCGCAAGTTCAGACACGGCTGACCGACGCTGACGGTGGCTGCCACCGCACAGCTTGTTCTCGGTCTGGGCCTGTGGGGCATGGCTCTTGTTTGGCCAGTACAAGCACAGTTCGTCGCTCCCGAAGGCAGCGATTATCACAACGGCAGCTCACTGGTTCTTGAAGACGAAGGCCGGGGCGCCGCGTGGTTGTCGCGACTTGAGCAGGCCCTTGCCGTGGTGGACAGCGACAGCGCTGTTTCGGTGATGCGCAGTTTGCGCGGCTTGTCCGAGGCCAGGCTGCTGCCCTTCGGTCCGCGCACCCATGTACCGCTGATCGACCGGGCGGCTCAGCTCATTGCGGCCCAGGGTCCAGGGCCGTTGCTCGACGGCGTCCTTGCGGACGCCCGCGGTGCCATCGCCAGCGCTTTGCAACAGCGGGATCTGCCCACGCTTCTTGATCACGCCACCCGGGGCCGGGCTCTGGAGAGCTGGCGCGAGGCGTCTTGGGCTGCGGCGCGATTGACCTTCGAAGAAGGCCGTTGGTGGGAGGCCGTAAGTTTGGCCGAGCGTTTGCCCCCAAGCGCTGCAAGTGCAGCGCTCATCGCTGCGGCCAAGGCGCAGATGCTCCCAGTGCTGGTGGATAACCTCGGCGGGCCCTGGGAGCGAGCCTCCCGGCGGTACGAGTTTCCCCGAGATGGTAACCGTTACGCCGAAGCCTTGCCGATGGTCGTCGATGGCCGTGACGGCGAAGTGCTCGTGTTCGATCACATGGGCCTTCAAGGGCTAGACCTGAACGGCACGGGCATGTTTGTGAAGTTGACCATGCAGCGCTTCGACTGGGGCAATAATGCGTTGGAGGGAGGCGAGCTGACCCGGGTCGGTCGCCCCGCGCCTAGGCGCTTCACTGTGTCGCGAGCAGGGCAGCGCCTCGTGCTGCCCTTCAATGTGGCCTCCGAACGGTGGCGTCATCCTCGAGACTTGCGCGAGGCACGCCTGCTCGCTGTGGATCTTCCGGATGAGCAGAGCGCTGAAAGTCCGGCTCGGCTGGCGTGGTCCACCCGAGGGCAGGGCGAGCCGAATTCAGCTTTTGGGGAGCCGCTGGTGCAGGGCGACAGAGTCTTCGCCTTGCTCTACCGCGGAGGCCTCCACAACGAAGTCTCGCTGATGGCCTATGCCTTGGCTGACGGAGAGTTGTTGTTCGCCACGCCGCTCGTTCGCGGGTCCCAACCTCGCCGGTTCGCCTCGCGACGGGCCGAGAGTCACATCGACGATGTGGATAAGCGGGCTCCGGAGGGCAAGCTCGTGGTGCGCCACGGTGTGGTCTACGCGTGTACGGGTTTTGGTGTGGTGGCGGCGGTCGATGGCATCACCGGGCACTTGCAGCACACCTTCCGCTACGACAGGGTGTTTGCTCACGAGCAGAACGTCTTCGACCCGGCGTTTCTGTTCGATAGCGGCGGCTGGAAACATGGGCCCATGCAGCTTCACGGGGAGCGCCTGGTGGTGGCCCCGTCCGACTCGCGTTTCTTGTACATGCTGGCGTTGCAGCCGGGTCCTCAGGGCCAGCTCATTCACGAGGATCCCATTGAGCGCCTCGACCGCCGAGACCTGGTCGCCTTGCTGGACGACCCGGAGGGAGGCTCGGCCCCCTTGGTCTTGGCCACTCGCTGGCGGGACAATCAAACGTCTCTGGTCTTGCTTGGGCCCAACGGACACACCTTGGCAACCTCCGTGGCCCTTTCTGAGAACGAACCTCAGACCGGGCGGCCGTTGCTCGCCGGGGAGGCTGTGGTGCTGCCGACAGCCCTTGGCCTGCGCTTGTTTGCGCTGCACGATTTAGAGCGTCCGCCTGCGTTTATTCCTTTAACAAAGGGACTTGGGGCGCCAGAGTCTGTTTATGCCACGCGGGGCGGCTTGCTCAGCTTGCATCCCCAGGAGGACGGTAAGCTGATCGCTGTGTACCGTCGCAGCGCGCGCTGAGAGGCGTTGTCACGGTCTCGTCGTGCGCGGCACTCTGTGTAGAGGCGTTGTTCGAGCTACCCTGGAGCTAGGCGGCGCTAGATTCTGTTGTGACGGCACCCATGATGATGCCTTCCAACGAATCTTGTTGCCCTGCGTTTTTGCTGGTCACCCTCCCCTGTTTCGTATCGTCCAACCGGAAGACCCCATGACCGAAACCAACGACGTCCAGACGGCTGAACGCCTCCGCGAGGCCTACGAGACAATTCGCAGAGAACTGGGCAAAGTGATTGTCGGCCAAGATGCGGTGATCGATCAGCTGATCGTGGCCCTCTTTGCTCGGGGACATTGCCTGCTCACAGGGGTGCCGGGGCTGGCCAAGACGCTGATGATTTCGTCCTTGGCGCGTACCTTGAAGCTCGACTTCAACCGGGTGCAGTTCACTCCGGATCTCATGCCTACGGATATCACGGGTACAGAGATCTTGCAGGAGAACCGGACGACGGGTGCCCGGGAGATGGAGTTCATCGAAGGCCCGGTGTTCACCAACGTGTTGTTGGCCGACGAGATCAACCGCACGCCGCCGAGAACGCAAGCTGCACTTCTTGAGGCCATGCAAGACCGTCAGGTGACCACGGCGGGGCAGCGTCGTCTGCTCCCTGACCCGTTCTTTGTGCTGGCGACTCAGAACCCCATCGAACAAGAGGGCACTTATCCCTTGCCCGAAGCTCAGCTGGATCGCTTCATGTTCAACGTGGTTGTGGAGTATCCCGATCACAACGAAGAGGTTGAGATTCTGCGCCGCACGACAGATGCGTCCACGGCAGAGTTGCCTGCGGTGATGACCGGCGATGAAATCGTTGAGTTGCAGGCGCTGGTTCGTCGTGTGCCGGTGGCGGACGACATGCTTGAGTATGCGGCAGGGTTGGTGCGAGCCACTCGTCCCGATCAGTCAGACTCGCCGGCGTTTGTGCGCGAGAGTTTGAAGTGGGGGGCAGGTCCCCGAGCTGGGCAATACCTGATCTTGGGTGCCAAGGCTCGGGCGGTGATTCGTGGTCGCTTCCATGTGTCCATGGAGGACATTCAGCGTGTGGCTCGTCCCGTGTTGCGCCACCGCATTCTGACCAACTACTCGGCCCAGGCAGAGGGCTTGAGCCCCGACGATATTATCGACCGGCTGCTAGAAACGGTCGGGTTGAACTCCACTCAGGCAATGAACGACGGCGGGCTCCCCGAAGTCGTCGGCAACACGAATGGCTGACACTCAGGGGCGCCGGGGCCTTGACCCCAAAGTTGCTGACCGTCTCGCACGACTGAGTCTTGCGGTGAGCGGTACGGTTGAGGGCTTCTTGACCGGACGGCATCGCAGTCCTCATCGAGGGGTGTCGGTGGAGTTCGTTGAGAGGCGGCCTTACGTAGCGGGGGACGACTTGCGTCACCTCGACTGGAAGGCGTGGGCGCGCAGTGATCGTCTGACCATTAAGCGCTACGAAGAAGAGACCAACCTGGCTGCGACCTTCGTTGTCGATGCCAGTGCGTCCATGGCTTACCCGCCGGATGGTGGTCTCTCGAAGTACGACTTGGCCTGCCAGGCGGCCATGGCGTTGGCGCACATCGTCTTGCGCGATCGGGACGGAGCGTCGCTAGCGCTCTTCGACCATGTGCTCGGCCGAGTGTTGCCTGCGTCCACATCGCCTGCCCATGAAGAAGTGTTGGGCAGAGCATTGGTCGAACGGGACCCCAGCGGCACAACGGACATGGCGGCAGTTCTCGGTCAGCTCACGGAGCGTATTAGTAAGCCCGGTATCGTGGTGGTGATCTCTGATCTATTCGGTGATCTTGACGCTCTCAAACGGGGGCTCGGTTTCTTGCGCACTCGCAACCACGACGTCGTGGTGTTGCACGTCATGCACCACGATGAGCTGACCTTTCCCTTTGATCGGCTCACTCGCTTCGAAGGGATGGAGGAGACCTCGCACTTGCTCGTGGACGCGCCGTCTCTGCGACAGAGCTACTGCGATGTGGTCGACGCTTGGCGCGCGGATGTTCGGCGGGCTTGTCACGTGCGCGAGGTGGACTACCAGTTGCTAGATACGGCTGAGCCCCTGGGGCGCGGCCTGACCGAGTTCTTGGGTGCACGCATGGCTCGAGGGGCAGGTCGCTCGTGAACTTGGCCTTCGGCAATAGCATGCTGCTTTGGGGCTTGGGCCTCGTCGGTGTGCCCCTTGCGATTCACTTGTTCAATCGCCGGCGCTACGTGGTGCAGTCGTTCGCTGCCATGGATTTCTTGCGCGAGGCCTTTGCGTCTCGCAAGAAACGCATGCGCCTGGAGAACCTGCTGCTGCTCTTGCTGCGCTGCCTGATTGTCTTGCTAGCAGCGCTGGCCATGGCCTTGCCCACGGTGTCTTCGGAAAGCCCACTGGCCTTGTTCTCGGGAGGCCGTCGGGACGTTGTCCTGATCATCGATCGCTCCGGTTCGACAGAGCGCCGCTTGCCAGGGGGCAGCACCTTGGCCGAGCGTACCCTTGAGTTGGTCCGCCGGCGTCTCTCCGATCTGTCGGACGAGCAGGGCGATGGGGTGACATTGATTGTCCCCGGAAGCCGCACTTTGCTGCCGGCTCCCATTGGTGCCACGCCCTCGGTTGCTGCAGCAGCCCTCGATCGCGGGCTGCCTGCCTCCATCGGCATGGCTGACCTGGTCGGTGCCGCGCGGTTGGTTCGAGATCGCGTGCGCCCGGTGCGTCCGGGAGCCCTCGACATCGAGGTGTACACCGACATGCAGGCTTTGTCGTGGGGCGAACAACTCGGGCCGCTGTTTCAGGAGGTGCTCGACAATGGTGGCGGTTCGCTGCGCATCATCGACGTCGCCGCTGATCAGGGCCCGACGAGCAACTTGGGTGTGAAGTCCCTGGATGTGGTCGAACCTCTCGTGTTGTCGAGCCGGCCGATCACCGTCGAGGCCGTAGTGGCCAATCATTCAGACGTGGCTGTCCAAGGAGTGATCGGTTCGTTTTCCCTGGACGGCGAACTCCAGCGAACCTTGCAGGACATCGCCGTGCCTCCGCGTGGTTCGACCGCGGTCACCATGCGTTTGCGCATTGATACCCCCGGACCCCATCACATCACCTTCGCTCTGGAAGCCGACGAGCTGAGCTTCGACGACAGTCGTAGCCTGGCCTTGTCGGTGAGAGACCGGCTGCAGATCCTGCTTGTCGACGGTCAACATGGGCCGGAGCGCCTAGAACGGGCCACGGGATATCTCGAGCTGGCCCTCGACCCAGCGGTCGTAGAGGGCGGAGACGATCTCCTGAGCAGCGGCTTTGCTCCCGAGGTCGTGGACACCCGGCGCTTCGAAACCCTTGGACGCGACCTCTTCAACTACGACGCGATCGTCTTCGCAGACGTGGGCGGGCTCAGCGCGGACACCGCCGAACTGTTGTCCCAGGTGGTGTCCTCAGGAACACCCTTGTTGATCTTCACCGGGCCGAATGTGGCGCCCCGCTTGTACGCCGAAGAGCTAGAACCCCGGGGCTTGCTCCCGGCGAAAGTGGGCGCTCCTCAGGGGGACAGCACAGGCGAGTTGGACTATGTCAGTTTGGTGCTGGCTGACCCGCCACCCCGTTCCTTGCAGCTGTTCGCCGACCCTCGACTCGCTGTGCTGTTGCAAGTGCCCGTGTTGCAGTGGAACGCTCTGGAGCTGCTCGGCGACGCCCGGGTGATGGCGTGGTTCGTGGACGCCTTGGGCAACACCACCCCAGCGATCGTCGAGAGCGAGCTGGGCCTGGGACGCATCATTATGGTGGGGACAACGGCGAACGACGAGTGGTCGTTGTTGCCGCGAAAGCCAGCGACTTGGGTGCCTCTTGTCCACGAGTTGCTCTCTGGCTTGATGCGCGAGGATCCGGCTCAGACCAACGTGCCTCTCGGGCAATCTCCCACCCTGGTTGTAGCCGGTGTGCCCACCCGGGCCCGGCTGGAGTTGCCCTCCGGAGCGATCGAAGAGATCGCGTCTCCTGCGATAGAAATTATGGGTGAACGGTCTTTGCTGTCACTGGAATCGACGCCTTTGGAGGAGCCTGGCCCTGCGTTTCTCACGGTAGAAACCGGAGACTCGGCGCGCCTTCCCGAACGACTTGCCTTGGCCGCGGTGCCAGATGCTGGCGAGGGAGACTTGCGGCGAATCGACAGGGCGGCCCTCGCCGAACGGCTGGCTGGCGTTGACTTTGTAGTGGGTGAGGCCGGCGGATCTAGCTCTTCAGGAGCAGCTGGAGGACGAGGTGATGGCAGCTTGTTTAGAGCGTTGCTCTGGGTGCTGCTGTTTGTGGCCTGCGCCGAGTCGCTCTTGGCGCGCTTTGTAGGACGCGCTCGATGAACAGCTCCACCGATATTATTGAAACCACCCGGGTCGAGTGGCTCAACCTGCCGCCGACTTGGGTCTTGGTCCTGGTTGTGGCGCCCTTGCTGATCTTTGGCTGCCGCTGGCTCTATCGTCGCGAGCCGCTCAAGGGTCGCGCCCGCTGGTGGCCCGCCGTGTTGCGCTGTCTGGCCTTGGCGTTGCTCTGCGTGTTCCTGTTGCATCCCGTGCGCAGTCGTCAGCGGGTACGAGTTGAGAAGCCCGTGATGGCTGTGCTAATCGACGATTCGGCGAGCCTGCGCGAGCACGACTTGGCCACTCTGGCCGGGTTGCACAACCTGCCCCGGGAGGCCACACGCCGTGAAGTAGTGGAGGCTATCCTCGGCCCTGAGTTGCTTGAGCTGGAGCAGCGCTACGAGGTCTTGCTCTACGCGTTCGGATCGACGTTGCGTGCTGTGGGGGAGCTGAGCGATCTCACTGCTTCTGACGGGGAAACTCGCCTGGGCGATGCCCTGGCAGCTCTCGCGGCAGAGACCCGCGGGCGAGACTTGGCCCAAGTGCTATTGGTCAGTGACGGACGGGTGAACGCCGGTCGTGATGTGACCGCGGCTCTGGCGGCGCTCGTCGGGCGTTCGGTGCCCGTGAGCACTTTGGGTGTGGGCGACCCGACGATCCCTCGGGACGTACGGGTGAGCAACATTATTGCTCCCGAAGTGGCCTTGGCCGGAGACACGGTGACCCTTGAAGTGTCCATCGCCGCTCGGGGCTACCCGGGTCAAGCCACCGCGGTGACCGTGCAAGACGCGGCGAGCGGGA
>JBLIMM010000034.1:0-20603 GCA_047638635.1 Pseudohongiellaceae bacterium
GAAGCCAACGATGAGCTCGTTCACATCACCGTTGGGCATCGCCAAGACAATGGCCGGAAACTGCTCGATGTTGTAGCGCTTCACTAGCGAGGTCATGTCTGCCCCTTCGCTGGTGTACTTCAGGCAGATCGTCTCGGAAAGCGCTTCGCTGATATGGCTGTTCGTGAAGGTCTCATCAATGAGTTTCTTTTGGAGTAGTCACTCCAGTCGGTAGCGAAGGCAATGAGCAACGGGGCCTCGCTGGACTTCGCAACACGAAGAGCCTTGTTGTAGCCATCGGAGTACCACTCGAGGTTCCCCTCGCTAGCGGCGGCAACAGGGACCAGCACACAGAAAATGCCAAGCAACTTGGGCAACAAAAAAGAACGCAACATAAAAGGATCTCACTCAGGAGGTTGTGGTGGCCCACAACCGCGGCCGGGAACCGGGCCAGACAGCCGAGCGAAACGCGCCTCGCCACCGGCTGTCAGGCTCAGTGGGCCACCACCGCCGAAAGTGTGACCGGCGTCCTTTTCGTTCTGCGGAACCGCGCTGCTAGCAACGTGTGCTCAGCGCGCGGCTCTTTACGCACAGGCTGCTAGGGAGCCGTGCCTCGCTGCGCGTTCGAGAGGCTCTTGCCAAAGGGATTGCTGAAATCGAGGCAGAGATACTGAAAGACCAGCTCGGACCCGCTAGGCACACCAGCGGGGAAGCTCGTGGCCAAGTCGAAGGCTCCAGCACTGTCGGTGACGACGAGCAGCTCGAGGGCCACAGGCAGAGCGTGGATCGTGCCTCCGAAGAAGTTCACCGGGGTCGACGCAAGAGACACCCAGAGCAGCGCGAATTCGCTCGGCGGCGCGGAGGTCAGGGTCACGCCCAGCTCAGAACCCGCGGTCAACGATCCGCTGCCGGACAGCACGGGGACACCAGCCACCCCAGTCGTTCCACCGAGCAGCTCGCTCCAGCGGGGACCCAGCGAGCCATCACCGTTCACGTTCTGCACGAAGATGTCGCCACCGTCATTGCGATCGTCCGCCCAAGCTAAGACACCGAAACCGGCGGTGCTCGGCAACATCACCAAGCGCGACTTGGACGAAGGTGTCGACGAGACAGAAAACGGCCCCGTGCTCACCGAGCCGCTGTTGTCCACCAAGGCTCCCAACAGCTGACTGTTGCCGAAGCTCGGCGCAGCGTCCCAGGCCATCAGCGTTTGCCCGCCACTGACCATGACTCTGGCTGAGGTGATGTCGTCGCCGCCCAAGGGAACAATGACCGCCCCACTACTGCCCCACTGCCGCGCACCCGCCGCGCTGAACTGCTGGGCGGAGATGCCGTTGAGAGATTGGTTGCTCGAGAGCTCAATCCAGCAGGCGTAAGTCAGACCTGTCGCCTGGTCGAAGGTCGCCCACGGCGCCACGCGCACCTGGGTTGCGTTTGTGGAGACCACCGAACCGTTGTGCCCAAAGGCCTCGGTGCCATTGCTCAGCACGTGCTGCACCGAGCACTGCAGCTGCAAAGACCCGGTGTCGTACCAAGAGAAAATCGCGCCGCCGCTGCCGTCCGTGGAAAAGTCGGGGAAATTGCCGAACTGCAACGAACCCCCATCGAACACCGCAACGTGAGCTGCTCCCCAAAGGGCGCTACCGCTGGCATCGATCTTCTGCGCCAACAAGTGTCGCGGTGAACCGAAACCTCCTAACTGGTGCACGAACGACACGATCACATCGTTGCCCGCCCCATGCATGTCGCTCACTGAGTAGCTACCCACCCCTGGTGTGTACTCAACGGGAGGGCCAGCAAAGGCTCCGCTGCTGTCCAAGCGACGGATCACAATGCCAGAGTTTTGGGTCCAAGCCACCACCGCGCCGCCGTCGCTTGTGGCGGCGATAGCTGGGGCGGCCACGAAGGCTGTGGTCGAGGTGAGCTGTACGCCGCTGCTGCCCCAAAGCAAGCTACCGTCTGGGGCCACTTTGGACGCACTGATTTGCACGCCCACGCCACTGTCATCTCGATAGGCCAGCAGCGCGTTCCCCGCGCCGTCCACGTCGAGGCCGTAGTCTTGGGTCGAGCTGAAACCTCGGTCGGCTAGCAGCACTCCGCCGTGGCCAATGGCTTCGATGCCGCCCACATCAAGACGAGACACGCGCACGTCCCATCCGGTGCCGATGCCATCGAACCAACTCACCCAGGCGCCCCCATCAGCGGTGGCGACGACCTTCGGTTGGCTCTGGTCGCTCCCCCCATCGGCCACAGCTAGATTCACTGAGTCATCCGTAGACCACTGTGCGAGCAGCGCGGGCGTCAGCAACGCCAGAGAGAGCATGCTGGTGGCTACAACACGAGGCAGACCTAGGGACAAAGAGCTGGACGTGATCAAGCGCATCTTGTGAATCTCAAGGGCGTGGGAAGTGAGCAGCCGAGTATCCCGGCCTACGCCGATCCCTGGGGTGAGAAATCACGGAGTGCGCGAAAAAAGACCGCTGTACATCGCCCGTGCCTAGCCCGTATCTGGCTCGTGTCTGGCTCGTGGCTCGCAGTCCTCGAGCCAGCCCGTTCTTGCCCACTCTGCTACTCTCGCCCCCAGCGGTGATGGCTTTCGCTGCCCCAAGGGGCGGGCCAACAGCCCAGTGAATCGCGGGAGGATGTGACGATGAGACGTGCAACGCAGCTGCAAACCCGTTCGCTCTCACAAACGAAAAGCACCTGGGCCGCAACGCTTCTGGGACTTGCCCTGGTGATGGTCCAGGCCAACACGCTGGTGGCTCAGTCAGAGGAGCTCGGCGACGGGACGCCCGCGAGTGACGGCGTCTATGCGCTCATCGAACTCGACCAGCTCGAGACCTTCGATTGGGATCACCCTGAAGATCCAGCCTCGGCCGATTTTCAACGGGCCCTGGTCACCGCGAGCCAGAACCCTCTGCTGCTGAGCCCAGCCCGTCATCAGCCGCGAGCCTTTCTCAGCGGCCCTGGGGAAGCCGTCATAAGAGGACCCAGCACTGTCGTGCGCAGCTCCCTAGATCCCTTCCCCCCAGCGAGTCTTGCCGTTCGCTTGAGCGAGCCACGAGATCTGACCGGGCAGCTACGCCTGCCCTCTGAGAAGGCTGCTGATGGCCCGCTTGCCGCAGGGTTCCGCATCTCCGCAGATCAGTTCTCTCAGGTGGCACGCCGCCCCTACTGGAACGCCGTCGCCACAAGTGCCGAGCTGCAGCTCTCTGCCAGGCACAGCGGTGCCGCTTGGTTCCGTCATGTCCGTGACAGTGCTCGCACCGCGGCAGGCGAGAAGACAGCCAGAAAAGACGCCCCCGCTGCACGCCGGACTCCTGGTGGCTTCTCTACGGCCCAGCAGTCCCTCAACATGCTCTCTGGCGGGCGAGCGCTCTCTGAGAATCTTGCTCTCGACCGGCGACTCCCCGTCGCAGCCCATGGCGACAACTCCGTGGCCATGGACTCCATCCAAGGAGTCACCGTCAGCCCCTACGACTGGGACGCCTTGCTGGCGGAGATCGAAGACGACAGTGACATCGCCCTGGACACCTTGGCGGCGATGATCCCCAGCGATCAGCACGCCCTGTTCTTCCCCACCTACGAAACCATGGTGGCTCTGTCCGACGCCACCGACGAACTGGCCGAGCCCCTGCTCGTGCTGTTCGAGAGCCGTTCCCAGCACGCACACACTCGGCAGCGTTACGAGCAGCAGCTGGGCCTGTCCATGAGTGCCTTGTCGCGCCTCTTGGGGCCCAAGGTCATTGCCAGCGTGGCGATCACCGGCGGCGACACCTACCTGCGCACGGGCTCGGACATCGCTCTGCTTTTCGAGGCCAAAATCCCCCTCGCGACCGTCGCAGCGATCACCGCCCGTGTGAGACTTTCCTTCGCGGGACGAGACGACGTCCAGGAGCTGAGCGGCACGATCGAGGGCATCGCCTACACGGGCCTGCACAGCGACGACCGCAGCGCCTGTTCGTACATTGCCACCCTCGGGCCCGCAGTGGTGGTGACCAACTCGCTGGAGCAACTGAGCCGTCTCGCCCGAGCGGCCAGCGGCGCCGTGACAACCCTCGCCGAGCTGCCAGAATACCGCTGGTTTCGTCACCGCTACCCCATGGACACTCCCGATCCGTCCGCGCTGCTCGTGCTCTCTGATGACACCATCCGCCGCTGGTGCGGGCCGCGCTTGCGCATCGGCTCGTCCCGCAGAGCTCGAGCGGCCGCTGTGCTCAGCGAGCTCACAGCGCGGCGAGTGAACGCTACGACCTCCGCGCATCCAGGGCCCGAGAACCCGCCCCTCGCACTTGCAGACCTGGGAGCCATCACACAGCGCGAGCAGATCTCTTCTGCGAACTTCGGAGATCTGACCTTCGCCACACCGATCTCTGAGCTCGATCTCGACTTCGTCAGCGAAGAAGAAGAGGCCCTCTACGATCTCTGGCTTGCAGACTACGAGCGCAACTGGCGCGAAGTCTTCGACCCCATTGCGGTGCAGCTGTCGGTCACGGCTGATGGCCTCGCCGTGGACACCACCATCCGCCCGCTTGCACTGAACTCCGACTACGACCGCTTCGCCGACCTCAGCCGTGGGAGCCAGTTGAAGCCCACGGCCGGTGACCCTCACCCAGAGGCCTTGGCCCATTTCGCCGTTGCTCTCGACAAGCGCCAGCTAAACTTCGTGCCCGAAATAGACCTTGTCAAAACGCTAGTACCGGGCGTCGACATCTTCGGTTGGATTGGCGGCTCCGTGTCTTTCTACATAGACAATACCGACTACTTTTCAGACTCAGGTGCCAACGGCAACGCAGAGGGCGAGGTGGAGAGCTACCTCTTCAGCAGCCTCGATCGACTGCCCGTCGCCATTCAGGCAGAGGTGGGCAGCACCCTGAAGTTGGTTCTTTTTCTCACCGGCATCCGTGGGTTCATCGAAAGCACCGCCCCTGGTGACACAGCCTGGGAAACACGAAAGCACCTCGACCAACCCTACGTACGGGTCTCCGAAGGAACCAACAGAACGCTCGACAGCAATCTCGCCCTGTACTACACCTCTGGCCCGGAAGGACTCACCCTTTCCTTAAGTGAAGAGCTGATCTGGCGCGTCATTGAGCGGCGGCTGCAACGGGCCACAGCGGCACCAGCGCTGAACGAAGGTACCGAGTGGATTGGCGACCACATCGCCTTGCGCCTCGACCGTTCGTACCTCACCGTAGCGCTGCAGTTCTTTGGCGATGACTTCCACCGCCGCCGTCAGCAAGCCTGCTTGAAGAACCTTCCGATCCTCACCGTGTGGCAGCAGCGATTCCCCGGCGAAGCCCCGGTGGCTGTTCATCAGCGCCTCTTTCGACGCACACTACGCTGCCCCAACGGCGGCGCCTACCGCCACAACGACGCATACCAAACAGTAGAGTGCTCATCTCACGGCCATCTCGCCCGGCCGCTCACAAACACGATTCTGCCTGCAGCGCTGCAAACGTTCGGCAGCCTCATGGCCGGCCTAACCTTCGAGGACGACGGCATCCGTGCGCGAGTGCAACTCACCCGCCAAAGCGGCGAGCACTAGGCCCCGGCACTAGGCCCCGGCACTAGGCCCCGGCACTAGGCCCCGGCACTAGGCCCCGGCACTAGGCCCCGGCACTAGGCCCCGGCACTAGGCCCCGGCACTAGGCGACACCGCGGTGCGTCGCAGCTCTCCACGGCTCTTACAACACTGTGGGGATTTACGGCGCCGGCAACTCGCTCCCAGCGAGCGCCGCGCGCAAGCAACCTTCTGCTTCTATAGACTCCGGGGACAACTCGTAGGCTGAGCGAAAACGCTCTAAGGCTTCTTCGAAGCGCCCGGAGTTGTAGAGCACCCGGCCCAACTGGAGAGGCACCCCAGAGAAGCCAGGTGCCAAGGCCAGCCCTTCCCGGAGCCACTGCTCGGCCTGGCTCGTGCGGCCCAGACGGGCGGCCAAGACCGCACCGTTGAAACGAGCCTCGAACAAGTCAGGGGCTTGATCCGCCGCCTGCGCAAAGTGCTCCAAGGCTTCTTCTGGACGGCCCAAACTCGACAGGGCGTTGCCCAAGTTCACATGAGCGCCGGGCATCTGCGGTTGCAGCGCCAGCGCTTGCTTCAGTGAGACGATCGCGGCTTCGCGCTGGCCTTGACGGGACAGCAGCGTGCCCAGGTTGTAGTGCGCATCCGCACGATCGGCGGCGATGGAAATCACCGTGCGATAGGCGGCAATGGCGCCGTCATCATCGCCCAGGGACGACAGACACACAGCACGGTTCAGCTGGGCGTCCACATGGTCGGGCAGCAACGCCGTGGCTTGCTCAAAACGCAGCAAGGCTTCGGCCACTCTCCCTGTCTCTACGAGCGCCGCGCCCAAGCCCACCAAAGTGTCTGTGGTGTCGGACAGGTTCGCCTCGCGCTCTGTAGCCATGGTGAGATGTTCGACGGCTTGCTGGAAACGACCAACGCCGAGCAGCCCCATGCCCAGGTTCAGGCGCAGCACAAGGTCGGTACCGTCTAGCACCACAGCTCGTTCGTAAAGGCGAATCGCTTCTGCAGCGCTCCCGCTTTGGCTCAAACCGTAGGCCAACAAGCGCGTGGCCAACAAGCTCTCCGGGTTGATCTCCAGGGCCTGGCGCAACAGCGGCAGACTCTCTGTGAAACGTCCGGCGCCTTGGAGCGATGTCCCCCGACGACAGAGCACGTAGGCGGGCACATCGCGCAGGTAGGCCCGCCTGATCTCGGCCGCCTGCCTCTGCAACGGGGCGGCGAACGCTGGCTCGAACAAGCCCACGTCGTCGTCGACCAACTCAAGCAGCAGTGCGGACAGCGCTTCTTCTGAGCCATGGACAGTCCCGGCAGCCCGGTCAGCCGCAGAGTATTCGAGGCTGGGTAAGTCATCGATCTGAATCTGCCCGCCTGTGGCCAGCTGCGCCAAACCCTGTTCGCCCATGAGCAAACAACCGACCAGGGCTTCTGGACGGTTCAGGTGATAGCTCTCGCCACCCCAGTAGGCGTAAGCCAGATCGTCGCGCACAGCGGCGTTGTTCTGCAGCACGTCGGCTAAGCGAGCAGATGACGCAGTCAGCGGAGAGTCGGCCCGGCCCACGAGAAGCAGCTCGGTGGTGTTGAAGAACAGCGCACTGTGGGGGAACACCGAGAGAAACGTGGCCACCATGGAACGCAGCTCGGCCTCTGTCAGGAAGGCAATGGGCACGAACTGACTGACCAAGCCCCCGGGCGCCAGCTTGTCGGCGGCCAGGCGATAGAAGTCTGCGGTGTAGAACGACGCCACTCCCGAGCGAAACGTCTGGCCAACCTCAATGGAGACGAGATCCCAGTCGCCGGCGCCGTGAGCCAGCACGCCGCGGCCATCCGCCTCGCGCAGCATCACTCGCTCGTCATCCATCCAATCTGACTCGAAGTGCTCACCCAGCACATCGAACAACCCGGGCTGGATATCCACGCAGGTGAGCCGCTCGATATCGTGCATCAAGAAGCGAGCCGGGGTCTGCCCCGCTCCCACACCAATGACCAACACGCGCTGAGGGTCAGGGTGCAAGATCATCGGCAAATGGGCCGCGACGATCTGGTGATTCTTATGGTCTTCCCCCTGCCACAGGCGGTCGATTTCCAGCACCTTGCGGCCTCCTCGATCGAGGACCGCGATGGGCGCATCCCCCCCTTCGCGAAAAGCGATCAGCTCGTCGCGATCAGCGAGGTAGTCCGCAGGAAGCCGGGTCTCGCTCAGACTCGGCAAGGCCACCCAAGCTCCGAGGGACAGGGCCGTCGCCACGAGCTTCACCACAGGCTTTGTGGATCGGTCGAGCCACCACCAAGCTCCCACCCCAGTGCAAATCCCTATGCCTGCCACCAACTGCACCGCGCTAGACAACCCCCAAGTGGGCAAGACCACGAAGCCCACCACGAGCGAGCCCAAGATGCCGCCGGAGGTACTCGCCGCAGCCACTCGCCCGACTCCCAGCCCCACCGACTCGGGACGGTCCACAGCCAAACGCACGGCCACAGGAAACGTCGCGCCCATCAAGATCGCCGGCAGCAGCATCAGCGCCCCCACGAAAAGCACTTGCCCCCCATCGGATGCTAAGCCGCGCCAGAGACTCGGTGGAGCACGGAGCAGCCCCACCACCGTGAGCCCGCCCAGCACCGATAGCCAACCGAAGAACCATCCCCGGCGCTGCCAGCGGTCAGCGAAGCGGCTGGCAAGGAGGCTGCCGATCACAATGCCGGTGAGCACCACCGCCAAGGTCAGCGTGTAGGTGTGCACGGTGTTGCGCACGATCAGCGACACAAAGCGGGCCCAGACCACCTCGTTGCCCAAGCCCACGAAGCCGGTCAAGAAGATCAGCCCCAAGAGGACCCAGCGAGAGTTCGAAAAAGGGCGGTCCGTCAGTGCAGCGCCAGAGTCTTCGGGCACCTCGGCCAAGGCGGGTCGTCCCGCCGCCAATCGCCGAGCCATGCAGCCCAAGGCGATACTGATCAACGCGCCGAGCCCCAAGGTCATGCGCAAGCCAAGGGTGGGGATGAGCCACCAACCCGTGAGCACGCAACCCACCGTGGCCCCTAGAGTGTTCAGAGCGTAAAGCCCGCCCACTCCCAGAGACATCCCGGACCGCTCGCGCACGAACTCCCGGCAAAAAAGAGGCAGGCTGCCACCCATCAGCACCGCCGGCGGCATGACCAGCAAGGCCACAAAGGGAATCCGCGCCAGGGACAGCAACTGAGGATCGTCGATCAAAGCCCCATGCAGCGTGCCCCACACGCCGCCGAGCAACTCGAAGCCCGCTGTGGCCAAGAGCGCCACAACCCCCAAGGCAATCTCTAGAGAGCCGTAGAGCGCCAGAGGGTGCGCCACTCGGCGGGAGCGCCTCCCGAACACCTCGCTGCCCAAAGCGAGCCCGGCAAAGAACGACGCCAGGACTGTGCTCAGGGCCAGGCTGCTGCCGCCGAAGACGAAGCTGGCTTTGCGAATCCAGCAGATTTCGTAGAGCAGCGCCACCGCTCCGGAAAGGAACAGGCAGGCGCAGGCCCACGCCAGATGGCGTTGTGAGAGAGAGCCCGTGTCACTGGATGAGGTCATCGAGAGTCCCGTAGCAACGCTGGCAATGAGAGGGGGTAGCATCTTTGATGCGGGGCAAAGCCTCGTCAATCTGCGTCGCGCGCTCAACCACGACGGGCTGAGAATCGGCCGAGTTGCGCCAAGACGGCCCGGCTCTAGAATGGGGCTCAGCCAAGGGGGCGAGCGAGCAGCGGCCCGCACCCCCTCTCTTCAAACCCACTTCAAACGGCGCCCTCCATGTCCACTGGCACCCAATCTCCAGCGATAAAACAGCACACCGGCGACAACCTCTACCCGGCAAGCTTGAACCTGACCTTTGGCGAAATCGACCTGGCCCTCGACGTGCCCACGGGCGTGTGGAACCCCACGCCCCACGGCATGGCCTTGGGACACGCCCTCGCCGGTCTCGACTTCAACGGAGAGCACGTTCTCGAGCTGGGCACTGGCTGCGGGATTCACGCGGCGCTGCTGGCGGAGCGCGGGGCGGCCCAGTTGACCCTCACCGAGATCGAGGGGGAGATTCTCAAGAACGCCTCGCACAACTTGAAGAAGCATGGGGTGAGCTGTCCCACGGACTGGCAGGTCGCCGACTGGACCCACGTAGACTGCGAGCCCTGCCACACTTTGGTGACAAACCCGCCCTTCACCAAGAGCGGCAAGCACTTTCGGCGCTACTTCATCGACACCCTGATTCTCGACAGCCACAAGCTGCTGAAACCTGGGGGGCGGCTGATCTTCATCCAGTCGAGCATGGCAAACATCCCTCGCTCCATCGCTCTCATGGAAGAGTGCGGCATGACCGTTGAGGTGCTTGCCGAAAGCGATGGTCCCTTCAGGCCCTACTACTTTGAAGATGCCCGCTACATGAAAGAGATGGCGGCGATCCCCGGGGCTTACACCATGCGCGACGGCGTGCACTACGAACGGTTGATCGTCCTGCAGGGCCGTCTGCCCAGCCGATGAACACAAGCCATCACCTTCCTGGGATGGTCGTGAGCGACCACCGCTTCGAGCTGCCACTCGACCACAGTCAAGCTGGGGGAGAGACCATCACGGTCTTCGCCCGGGAAGTCGTAGCCGTACAACGCGCCAACGAGAACCTGCCCTGGTTGCTCTTTCTGCAAGGTGGTCCGGGGTACGAGTCGCCACGTTCGCCAACCGCTGTGCCTTGGCTCCCCGCTGCTCTCAACGAATACCGCGTGTTGCTCCTCGATCAACGGGGCACTGGGCTCAGCACGCGCATCGACGGGGACACCCTGGCCGGCCTCTCCCCCACGGAGCAGGCACACCGGCTGGGGCTGCACCGTGCCGACGCCATCGTCCACGACTGCGAGGCCATTCGACACCTGCTGCTGGGGCACGAACCCTGGACGGTGTTGGGGCAGAGTTACGGTGGATTCTGCATCTTGCGCTACCTGTCCGTGTCGCCGAGCGGCCTAGCCGGTGCGCTCATCACCGGGGGCCTCGCGCCCCTTCATGGGCACCCGGACGCTGTCTACCGCAAGACCTACGCCCAATGTCGAAAGAAGAACCGGCTCTACTACCAGCGCTACCCCGACGACGTTGAGCATGTCCGCCGTATCGCCAGCTACCTCGCCGAGAAGACCGTCGACCTGCCCTCCGGGGGCCTGTTGACCGTGCGCCGTTTTCAACAGCTTGGCCTAGCCCTCGGCACTAGCAGCGGCTTCGAGTCCCTGCACGCTCTGGTCGAAGACGCCTTCGTGCACACTGCCCGGGGCGAACAGCTCGGCTTTCACTTCTTATCAGCCGTCGACCAGGCTCTTTCCTACCCCACGCACCCGCTGTATTCGCTGCTCCACGAGTCGATCTACTGTCAGGGCAGTGCCTCGCGGTGGTCGGCGCAGCGCATGCTCCAGGAGTTTCCCGAGTTCGATGGCCTGCGCCCAGGGCAGCCGTTGCTCTTCACCGGCGAAATGATCTACCCCTGGATGTTCGATGAAATCGAGCGGCTGGCACCCTTGGGTGGTGCTGCCGAGATCTTGGCCGCCCGAGAAGACTGGCCCCCGCTCTACGACGTTGAGCAGCTGAGCAAGAACACCGTCCCCGTGGTGGCTGCCGTCTACCACGACGACATGTTCGTGGATCGAGAGCTCTCCTTGGAGACCGCCGACGCTGTGGCCAACCTACGAGTTTGGATCACCAACGAGTTCGAGCACGACGGTCTGCGCTCTTCGGGCGAGCGCGTCTTCACACACCTGGCGAGCATGCTCCACGGGTTGGCCTACTAGAAACCTAGAAGCTGCCGGCTCCCCTGGCTGGTTACTGCTCTCCGTCGCCCTCTGCTCCGAGACGTTCAAAGTTCATCTCGCCGCCGTTCTGGTGCAGCACCACCGCTGAAGCCAAGGTCTGCTCTTCGCTGAGCTCAAACTCCAGCACTGCGGGAACCGCCCGGTAGGCGCAACGGCTCTCGCTTTCCGGCCAGATACGCAGGGCTTGCTGCGGGCCCAGTTGTGCGGACAGCCCCAGCTCTTCCCTACGGACGACCAGCACACCGAGCAGCCGGTGCCCATAGCGGCCCGCAAGGCGATCGAGCGCCGCCGCATCGAGCGCTGCAAAGTCAGGCAGGGTGATCGTCATGGGGCCCCAGTCCATGCTCTCGGACACCAAGCCGTTGACCACTTGCTCGATGACCCCGCCGGCTGTATTCGACAACCCCACCACGGCCACGCCGTCCTCTGGCAAAACCGTGAGCATGGCGTGGTAACCCCCGGTCTGGCCGTTGTGCCACCAAGCGTCTCGGTCCACGTTCACGTGCCAGCCCAGGCCCATGCGCATGCGCGGGTCCCCTGTCACTTCGCGACGAGGGATCATCGACAGGGCCAAGGCGTCGGTGAGCGTATCGCTCCCCACTGGCTCCAGCTGCCCCAAGGCAAAGCGGGCAAAACGCAACATGTCTCGGGCTGACGAACGAATGCCGCCGGCGCCAGCCAGCACATCCATGGGCCAGGGCGACGAGGGCTGACCATCGGAATCGTGGGCTTGGGCCAGTCGCGGGGCCAAGCGCTCATCGAGGCTCAGCGCCGTGTCCGTCATCCCCAGGGGGACGAACACGCGCTCGCTGAGCAGGGTCTCGTAGTCGCTTCCGGCGTTGTTCGCCACGAGCCAGCCCAGGAGCCCTACGGCGAGATTCGAATACTCGTAGCTCACCTCAGGGGCCCGCACGGGCTCCACCTCATCCATGAAAGCCAGCAGCATCGTGACGTCGTAATCGACGTAGGGGCTGAAGGGATCGCTGGGCCGGATGTTGCTGGGCATGCGCGGCAAGCCGGAGCTATGGGTGGTCAGGTCGAGCAAAGTGATCGGCCTGCCCAGCACGTCGAGGTCGATCCCGGAAGGCAACAGCCGGGCCACCTCGGTCTCCAGCGTCAGCTCGCCCCGCACCACCGCATCTGCCAGCAACAAGCCGGTGAACACCTTGCTGATCGACCCAATCTCAAACAGCGTGTCCCCGTTGGGGACTCGCGCATCATCGTGGGCCCAGCTCCCAAAACCTGCCAGCTCTTGGCCCTGGGGCGTGATCAGCCCCACGGCACCGCCCACAAGCCAGTGCTGCTCGATGGCGGGGGCCACCCAGGCCTCCAGTGGCTCTAAAGAGGCTGTTTGCCCACAAACAGGGCCAACTAAGCTGATCAAGGCAAGAGGGATGGCAACGGAGAGGGCAAGCGCGGTGCGCGTATTCAAAGACAGGTTTCCCATGAGCAGCTCCTGGCCAAAAGAGATCAACGGGCCAGCCTACACCGAACCCGCTAAACCCTCCGATGAGAGAAGATGTGGCTATCCCTTGTCGATTCCACCTCTGAGGTTGATACTGAAAATCGATCGCAGAGACCGACGCCAGGGCTCCCGAACAGCCTCGGCACACTCCTTATCTTCACGGCTCGCTGCGGTCCTCTCTCTCCCACCCCGATCCTGCTGAGGTTCTCTCCCATGTCCAGTGCTCCCGCCCGGCAAATGCGCCGGTCTGTCTTGATTTGCGCCCTGAGTGCAGCCCTCTTGGCCCTCCCCGGCCTCTCTGCCTCCGCTCAAACCGTCGACACGCTTCCTGGGGTCTACCCCTCAGGCGCCCATCGGGGTGAAGCGGCCATTGCAGCCCTGGGCGCCCGCCTGACAGACGTGGCCCAGGCCAACAACACCACAGCAGCCGAGCTCGCCGAGCAGCTAAGAAGTGACGAAAACCTCTGGGTCGACGGCGAAGGCAAGCTCTTCTTCGTGGACATCCCGCTGTATCGGGAAGCCACTAGCGAGTCGTCGTCCTACGCCGACGTGGGCTCCATCTCGACTGACGACGCGTTCCTGTTGCACAGCAACCCGGGCGCCAGCCAAGTCATCTACATGGACTTCACCGGTCACCAGTCGGTGAACAACAGCTGGGGCCACAACATCACCTTCCCGCCCTACAACACCGGCGGCAGCTCGGCCAGCTTCTCAGAGAACGAGCTCAACGAAATCATCACTTGGTGGTTGTACGTGGTCGAAGACTTCTCGTCTTTCGACGTGGACGTCACCACTGAAGAGCCGCCCCTGAGTTCGTTGCAGAAGAGTGGCGGCGGCGACGCGGTCTGGGGCGTGCGCTGTTTGATCACTCAGCCCACCAGCGGCTTCGGCAACGGTATCGGCGGCGTGGCTTTCCTGAACTCGTTCGACGACTCCATCGACAACCCTTGCTTCGCATTCAACAAGGGCAACAACACGGGTTCGATGACGGTCAGTCACGAAGTGGGTCACACCCTGGGCCTGAGCCACGATGGCCTGAACGGCTCCACTTACCACCCGGGCTCTGGCAGCGGCGAAACCAGCTGGGGCCCCATTATGGGCGCTCCCTTTGGCAGCAGCTTGGTGCAGTGGAGCAAGGGCGAATACAGCGGTGCGACCGCCACGCAAAACGACCTGAACATCATCACCAAGACTGCCAATGGCATCGATTACGTGGGCGACGACCACGGCGATGACGAGAACAATGCCTCGCCCATCGGCATGCCCACGGGCTGCCCCATTCCGGGGCCCGGCACGGCCAGCGGCGTGATTGAGCGCAACAATGACGTGGACGCGTTCTTCTTCACGACGACCGGCGGACAAATCACGCTTGCGGTAGAGCCGATCAACCCAGGGGGGCATCTCGACATTCAGATGGAGCTGCTCGACGGCGCCGGCATCCCCGTGGCCACGATCAACGAAGCCAACGAAGCTGACGCCACCACGACGATCAGCCTTGCTGCGGGTACCTACTACGTGCTCGTGGACGGAGTGGGAAAAACCGGTTCTTATACCGACTACGGCAGCATCGGCCAGTACACCGTCTCCCTCACTTTGGCCGGCCAACAGCCCATCAGCAACCTCGGTGGCAGCGTCGCTACGACTGTCTTCGGCGTCACCCCCCAACTGAACATAGGGGGCACGCCCTGCGGCGGCACCGCTATTCAACTCAGTGTCCTGACAGCCAAAGCGAACACATCAGCTTGGCTCTTCCTAGGAGTCTCTGAGCTGAGCGCCCCGTTCAAGGGTGGCGTGCTGGTACCCAACTCGGCCGCTCCTGGTGGCATCCTGTCGTTCAACACAAACTTCCTGGGTACGGTTTCTGTCAACACCACCTGGCCCGTTGGATTGCCCCCTGGGTTGGAGCTGTACCTCCAGTTCTGGATCCAAGACGGCGCAGGCCCCTTCGGCTTCACGGCCACAGACGGCTACAAGATCATCTCCCTGTAAGCAGCAGCACCTCTGCTTGACGGTCCTCACGGCCGCCAGCTCCCTTCGGGGAGCTGGCGGCCGTTGTGGTTTCCAGGGCCATCTGTCACTTTCTCTCACCATCCTTGGCAGCTCCCAGGGCCGCTCCCCGCGTAGCCTTCTACGATGACCAGACCCAGCTCCCAGCGACTGCTAGACTCTCGCCGAACGTGGAGCCGGGTGAAATCGGCAAGCCACCTCCCCGGGAGGACTCCTATGCCAACAAACCCACCAGAGCCTGGGGACGATCGGCGCCCCGCCGACGCCCTACTGAGCGCGACCATCTACGATCGCCTGCGCGGTCTCGCGGGCCACATGATGCGCGCCGAGAAGTTCAGCCATACGTTGCAACCCACGGCGCTGATCCACGAGGCCTACCTGAAGATCGCGGCCCAAGACCGGACGATCGTTGATGACGAGCACTTTCTGGCACTGGCGGCGACGCAAATGCGCCGAGTGCTGATCGACTTTGCCCGGGCCAAGCATAGTCAGAAGCGCAACCCAGAAGGTGATCGGGTCTTGCTGCAGGGGAACGACGATCTAGCCGCAGAAGTTGCAGCGCTCGAACAAGCCGCTGGCGTGGACGTGCTGATCCTCGAAGAGGCACTGCACAAGCTCCACGCACTGTCGCCTCAACAAGCCAAGATCGTTGAGCTGCGTTTTTTCGGTGGGCTCTCGGTGAGTGACATTGCCAGCGCACTCGACACCTCTGACCGTACAGTGGCCAGAGAGTGGGCCTTGGCCAAGACGTTCCTCCAACGGGCGCTGAAGGCATGACCAGCCACGGCACATGCGACGACACGTCCACCGACGGGGAGCTTTTCTCGTCCGAACGTTATGCGCGCATGTGCCAGCTGTTTGCTGAAGCCAGCGAACTAGAGAGAGACGCTCGGACTGCCTTTCTCGATGCAGCTTGCGCCGACGACCAAGCACTGCGCAGCCATCTCGAACAGTCACTCGCTGAACTCGATGAACCCTCGCCGTTTCTAGCCACCGAACCTCGGGAGCTCCCCAGCGGAAACGAACGCATCTCTCGCTCTCCGCAAGTTCCCGAGCAGCTTGGCAGCTACCGTATCTTGCGGCCCCTGGGCTCGGGCAACATGGCCGACGTTTACGTCGCCGAGCAGAAAAGCCCAAGGCGCCAGGTCGCCCTCAAAGTACTGGCGATCAGTGAGGCCCCACCCAACCTGAGAAAGCGCTTTGCTAGGGAGGCCGAGCTGCTGGGAAAACTCAGTCATCCGGGGCTGGTCGAGATCTTTGAATCCGGCGTCATCCAAGAGGAGAGCCACGAGTTCGCTTTCATCGCCATGGAACTCGTCGACGGGCGCACTCTCGCCCAGGCCCTCAGCACTCTGCGTCAAAGCAAGGCTCCAGGGCTGATCGACCAAGCGATCCAGTGGGTCATGCAAGCAGCGCGTGCCATCGACGCCGCCCACCAAGCAGGCGTGCTCCACCGGGACATCAAGCCCGAGAATATCTTGATCGGTCGGGACAACAATCCGGTGGTGATCGACTTTGGCGTGGGCCGCGGCCTCAGCGACGAATGGGCCACACTGACCGACACCCAGCACATCGCGCCGGGCACCCTGCTGTACATGTCCCCTGAACAGGTGGACGTGCAAGCCGTGGACCTGGATGAGCGCACGGATGTGTGGTCCCTGGGCGTCTTGCTCTACGAGAGCGTGACCGGCGAACGCCCCTTCTCTAGCGCCAGCTTTGGCGACCGCAGCCAATCCGTAGCCAGCCTGATCAACGGGATCACCAACGTGGACCCCTGCGCACGGCTGCGCAAGAACCCCACGGTCTCTCGGGATCTCATAGCGGTCCTTGAGCGGGCCTTGGAGAAACGCCGAGAGCGTCGCTACCCCAGCGCCGCAGCCCTGGCCCAAGACTTGCAGCGGGTTCTAGAGCACCGTCCCACGGAAGCACGACCGAGCACGACGACCGAGAGGCTCGTCCGCAAAGCGAAGCTGCACCCGTGGACCGCAGGGCTAGCCATCACTGTCCTCTTGGCGACTGCGCTGACATTCCTCTGGGGACGCTTCTCTCAGCAAACCGCCGTGGACTCGGTCACGGCCACAGGGCAAGCCATGTTTCGCGTGGCTCACGCCCGCTACGCCGGGGTGCAACCCAACACCGACGACTGGGCGCTCATCTGCCGCTTCGTCCCCGATGCCCAAACTCGCGAGCGACTCTACGATCTGCCCGTGGATGACATCGCTTTCTTGGCCACCTGGGAACAAGTTTCCTCAGAGGTGCAGCGGCAATCTCGTAGCGCTGGTGAGGCAGCGACCCCGGTAGCTCGACTGCTGGAACCCCGAGGAGCCACCACCCAAGCGCGCCCGATCTTTGCGGTCGATGACCCGGCCGCTGCTCAGCGAGGTTGGGCATGGACACCGACGTTACGTTCTCCGGACGGTCGCCTTGCGCTGCAGCTCACTCAGGCTGACAGCGACGCCTCACCCTTACCCAGACAACAGCATTACGAGCTGAGCTCTGGAGAGACTCTGCGCCCGGGCACACCCTACCGAGTCAGCCTCGTGTCGGGGGACGGGGCCGGACAACCGTCCACAATGGGCCACACACTGCAGCTCACCCACGTGGCCCCGAGCGACCGGGACGCGCGCCTCGCCGAGCTGCAAGCCATCGACCACGAACCTTCCCGGCGACTGGCACGGGCCGCTGCTTTGATCGGGCTGCACTTGGCCGATGAGGCTCTCCACGAACTCGACACCATGGTTCAGCCCCTCGTTCCTGAGCTGCGCCCTCAAGCAGCATGGCTCCGTGCTGTGGCCCACGCCCTGCGCGGTGATGATGGTCGCCGCGAGGAACTCGCAGAAGAGTACTTCTCGCAAGTTCGTGAGCATGCCGCTGGCCAGGTCTCCCCGTGAAGCTCTCCGGCCTCCTCTTCGTGAGGATTGGCTGGCTGCTCCTCGCTGGCATGTCACAGGGCTCTGCGGTCGAGAGTCACGTCCTCGGGGAAGACGCCCCCACGGAGATCTCGCTGGTCCCCGGCGAGGTGTTTCCGGTGTCACCCGGCTGATCATCCTGATGGACTGACCCACCGTGTACGATCTGCAGCCCTCTCCATGACTGTACGTCACGGCGAGGGCTGCTCGCATTTTCAGCAAAGCTCCATCAACCGCTCGCTCCCCGGCGTAGAGCAGGCCAAGCTCTCTTGGGCAATCGCTCACCACCAATCGTTCGCTCCCACTGCTCGCCCACCAGTCGCTCGCCCCCCTGTCGCTCGCCCCCCTGTCGCTCGCCCATGGTTCGCATTCTTCTGGTTCAACCTCCCCATCGAGATACCTTCGGGTACTCCATGCCTCCCTTGGGGGCGTTGCATTTAGGAGCCACCGCACGACGCCGTGGACACGAGCCTTCGTTTCTTGATCTAGCGCTCTTGTTACGCCGCGGCGACTTGCCCAACGACGACGGCCTTATCGCCGCTTGCGCCCAGCTCATCGTTGCAGCGCAACCCGAGGTACTCGGCTTCGGGGCGATGATCTCGGCCTTACCAGCGACCTTGCACTTGGCCGCCGAAGTGCGCCAGCTTGCCCCAGAGTTGCCCATCCTCTTGGGGGGACAGGGGCCTGAGACCGTGGAGCTGGCCGTCTTAGCCCGGCACCCGGCCATCGACATCGTGGCCGTAGGCGAAGCGGACGAGACCCTCGCTGACGTGCTAGATCAGTTGGGCGAACCCAGCGCCCGGGCAAAGCTCGCATCCTCTGCGAGCGATGACGGCGATCACGGCGAACTCACCGACGCTCTGTTCGCCATCCCCGGCCTGGCCCTACGCCGAAACGGCGTGCCAGAACTCACAGTCCTACGACCGGTGATCGGCCAGCTCGACTCTGTCGACTTTCCGGCCTTCGATCTAGCCGAATCTCCGGCAGCCTATGCCACCGCAGCTGGTGGTGACGAGGCCTTGTTCCCCATCGACCTAGGGCGAGGCTGCAGCTACTCCTGCAGCTTCTGCACCACCTCGGTCTTTTGGGGACGGCAAGTGCGCTACCTCTCTGCCGAGCGCGCCGCCGACGCTTTCGACCTGATGGCTTCTCTCGATGGACTGAGCGGCGGCGAGCACCCACGGGGCTGCGTTTACGTCACTCACGATCTGTTCACCGCCGACCGCCGGCGGGTTCTCGACATTTGCGCGGAGAAGCAACGGCGGGACAACACCCTCGTTTGGGAATGCCGTACGCGTATCGACCTCGTCGACGAAGAGTTACTCACCGCCATGGTTGCCGCAGGATGCCGACGCATTCTCTACGGCATCGAGAGCGTCAGCGGCGCTGTGTTGAAAGCGGTCGATAAGGGCGGGCGCCAAGCCTCGGCGAACTTCGACGTCACCGAAGTGTTGCGCATGGCTTCCCGGGTGGGCATGGCCTCGATCGTGGGCGTCATGGCAGGGATCCCCGGGGAGATCGCTGACGACGTTGAAGCCAACATGCAACTCATGGCCGACGCTGCAGTGATCGACGGCTGCTCCCTCTCGATGCATTGGTTCAACGTAACCCCGGGCAATGGGCAGGCCGGGGCTGCAGGGTCCGCCAATGAGCTGTCGTTGATTCCCGGACTCCACGCCGACCTTGTCCGTGGCTACGACATCCCCGCAGGACGAGTGCATGGCATTCAAGCTGGGTTCATCGCCAAAGACCCTGAGATCTTCGCGGGATTTCGCATCTTCTCCCCCGACTGGGCCACGCCCCGGCAGCTGTACCTGCTCACTCGCAACGCCCACCTCTTGCTAGAAGTGTTGCCCCGCAGCTTGAAGGCCTGCGCCCATGCTCGCGGCGAAACGCTCCTGCAAACAGTGACCGAGTTGCTCAACGCCGTGGCCAACGGTGATCACTGTGAGCCCGCCCATGGTGAGCACAGCCAGGGCCACAGCAGTGTCGGTGCAGGCAATGTCGGTGTAAGCGATGTCGATCTCGGCGATGTAGGCTTCCATCGCCCAACGACCGCCAGCTCCGCTCCCTCCGCTGACATCCAGACCCTCTCCCTGCAGCCCCTCGACGGTCCACGAGCAGCGCCGTTCTTAGCGGCCGAGCGAGCCGAACACGGCGAGCCCTGGGATGAATTGCTCGTGTTGCACCGTGGCTCCGGTGTCCGCTTGGCCTCGGCGCTGCTCAACGACATGGCCAAGGAAGCGAAAGACCAAAGATTCGCCACGCTCTTGGCCTACGAACGCGCCCTCTTCGAAACCGCGGCCACATCCCTGCGCCGCTTCGCACTGGATCCTGTGCCTCTGGTGCGCGCCATGGACAGCGGCGCATGGCCCCCGAGTGACCTCGGGCCGCCGATCAAAGACCCTGTCAGCAACGGCGATCGCAAGACGTTTGAAGCATGTCTAGACACTGACGCCACAGTGAGCGATTCGCCCGCCGTGCTGTTTAGTCGCCACGGCGATCTGGTTCGAGCTCACGCCTTGTCGAACTTCCTCGCCGATGCGCACGATCTCGCGGACGACAGCGTGCTGCTCAATCGCTGGCCCGGTGCCTCATCTGATGACGTCGCAGCGGCCCGTAAGCTACTCACTGGACTCGCCGAGAGAAAACGTTCCGGCTAACGACAACTACCACGCAGCACGCAGCACGCAGCACGCAGCACACACCACACACCACACAGCACACAGCACACAGCACACAGCACACAGCACCGGCGACAAGCACCCCACGACGTCGCCAACCCATCGCCACCAAGATCTACTGCTCACCACGATCTACTGCTCACCAAGATCCACTGCTCACCAAGATCCAGCGACTCCCATCACTCAGCGACACCTGCCATGACTGCACCCGCCGACCTTCGCGTCCT
>JBLIMM010000035.1:0-19960 GCA_047638635.1 Pseudohongiellaceae bacterium
CGGCGCAACATGCCCAGCACCGCTTCGATGTCCCGGGGGGCGATCTCTTTCTCGTAGGCCACCTCGACCAGGCGATCTTTGAGATGCGGCGGGTCGATCAGCACGACAAGGGTGTCACTGCCGAGCAGCTCGGTGATACGCCGGGTTTCACCGCTGCCAGAGCCCAGCCGCAGCGTGGCCTGTTCGAGGGTTTCTACGGAGCGCTGATCGTCTACGGCAAACCGTCGCAGGTCTTCGACTTCGTCGTCAAAGAGCTCGATGCGTACGGGCGTGTCTGAGGCCCAGGGGTAGATGTCGATGATGTCGCCGCGCAGAGAAACCTCGCCGGGGGAAGCGACGAGTGGCACCCGCACGAAGTCGTGATCCGAGAGCACTTCGAGCAGCTCTTCCCGGTCGAGACGTCCACCTTTTTCGACTAACCACTGGGGGCCGTCTGCAGCCGGTAGATCTTCGAAGAGCACCGGCCCGGGGACAACCAGCACGCCGTTGCCTGGCTCGAGCAGCGACGTAAGCGCCACCAAGCGGTCGGAACGATTGGCCCGGCTCTCTGGCCCCACAGGGATCTCTTCTTCGACCGGAATGTGCGCCACCGAGAGGTGGGGGAACACGTGGGCCAAGTCGAGAGCTGTGGCTTCTGCGGTTTCGGCGCCGGGAGAAACCACCACGACTCGGCCTGTCGCCGCTGCAGCAAGAAGTCCTGCGACGATCGAGCTGGACGATGACCACACCCCGCCAATGTCAGCGCGCTTGCCGCCTTTGAGCAGTCTCGCCACCGGGGGCAAGGCTGCCAGTGCTGCGACCACGGGGACCAGAGCTGCTGGAGTCCCCGTCACGAATCAGCTCCGGGGCTGCTGCTGCGAGGAGCGACTTGTTCGTCCATCCAGGAGAGCACGGCTTCGCGATCTTTCAGTCGCTCGACTGCCTCGCGGAGAATGTTGAGAGCCTGTTGGGCTGCTCGCTGTTCGGCGGATCGCTTGTTGCGCCCTACGGCCTCGGCGACGTGCTGGCCGTTGACCACCGCCGCGACGGTGAACTCTTTCTGGTGGTCAGGGCCTTGCTCGCCGAGCAGGTGGTAGTGGGGCGTGTGTCCCAGCTCACCTTGGGTAAACGACTGTAACTCAGACTTGGCGTTGCGCGAGCGGTGGCCATCGGCGGCGTGGTGCATCAGCGGACCGAACTCGTGCAGCACGATGGTTGCTGCGGGGGCGAGACCACCGTCCATGTAGACCGCACCGAGGACCGCCTCGACGGCGTCGGCTACCACAGACGGGGGCACGGACTCGCCACGATGAAAGCCCGGGCCCAGAAACAAGAGCTCGATGAGCTGCCAGCCTTCGGCCACCTTGTGCAGCGCGTGACGGCTGACCGCCGAGGCCTTGATGCGGGACAGCTCGCCCTCGGGCTGATCGGGATAGCGGCTGAAGAGTTCTTGGCCTACAACCAGCCCCAGCACGGAGTCGCCCAGGAATTCGAGGCGCTCGTTAGGGTCTTGGCTGGGAGTGCGAGCGGAGGCGTGGGTGAGCGCGGTGACCGCCAGTGAGATGTTCTTGAAGCGGTAGCCGATCCGTTCTTCGAGTTGCGAGATGGACGCTGCGGCAGCACTCTCTAGAGACGCAAGAGAGCTGGCGGGCTGAGCTGTCCGTGCTTGGGCGGTGGGGGCGGCGCTGCTCGGTGCTTGGGTGGCGTTGGTGTTGGCTCTGGCCACAGAAACGTGGGGGGCGTGGCCGCTCAGTCGTTGCCATTCGTTCATGGCGAAACTGTCGGTCATGCCAGACACGTAGTCGCACACCGAACGCTCCAGGCCATCCTGTTCGGCGCGCATACGGTAGTCGCCGGGGAGTTGATCCGGGTGTTGCTGGTAGTGAGCCACGATGGTCGAGATGGCTTGCTCGGCCATCGTGGTGCTGTCGAGTACGAGCTGGTGGCGGTAGAAGTGCCGAAACAAGAACTGTCCTAGCTCGGCGTGTTGTGCCCTACGTTCTTCGGAGTGGGTGATCAGCTCGAGCCTCTCGGCGGCGATCTGATCCGCTGTTTTTCCAGGGGCTTCTTCGAGCCCGCGCCCACTTTGATCGATCAAGTCGAACAACGAGATTTTCAAGATCTGGTTGAGGATCGCTTTCGTGCCCGTGCGGTCGGAGGGCACCTTGCCTGCGTCCGCAGAGGCCTCTCGCCAGAGTGACAGCTCTTGCAGCATGCCGTGGGTCAAGACCCCGGCGCGCAAGCCATCTTCGAGGTCGTGATGGTGGTAGGCCGTGCTGTCGGCGAGGTCAGCGACTTGAGCTTCGAGATAGCGCCCGGGGGTCAGAATCGCGCCGCGACCGGCCTCGCCGCCGTGCTTGAGAATCATGCGCCGCACCACGTGGGTCAGGTTGAGCCCCTGGCGATCGTGGTAAGGCGATTCGAGCACATCGACAATGCGCAGAGCGTGCTGGTTGTGATCGAAGCGCACACCGGTGCAGTCGTTGAGAATGCGCTCGCCCTCGTGACCGAATGGCGGGTGGCCAATGTCGTGCACCAAGGACAGCACTTCGGCCAGGTCTTCGTTGAGCCCGAGGGCCTTGCTCAAGAATCGCGCCAGTTGGGTCACTTCGAGGGTGTGACTGAGGCGCGTGCGGTAGTAGTCGTCCTTGCCGATGACGAAGACTTGGGTCTTGGCTTTGAGCCGTCGGAACGCCGCCGAGTGCAGCACTCGATCGCGGTCCCGGGCGAAGCATGTGCGGTAGGTGTCCGGGCCCTCGGCGAGGGGCCGCTCGAAGCACAGAGCTGACCGAGCGGCGGCGGGAGCCAAGCTGCGCTCTTCGTTGGCTTCGGTCCACTCCCGGGTGATCGGGCGGTGGCTCTTGTCCGGGGGAGTGGGGTGGGGATCGCTGGCCATGGTCAAGGTCCTAGCGCAGTGCTTCGGGGATCACGGATGGTGGCAGGGTGAGCAGGCGTCCGCTGCCGTCTGGGCCCATGGCGGTGTCAACGACTCCGTGGTAGGGCACGAAGTGTTGCAGAGATTGGACCGGGTCGATCCCCTGAATGCGCCGCAAAATCACACGGATGACGTGGCCGTGGCTGAGCAGCACAACCTTTCGTCCCGCTGCGGCGGCCACCAGGCGGTCCATGGCGCCCCACACTCGACGGGAGAACGCGGCTTCGGTTTCACCGCCAGGCGCGGCGCCTTTGTCGGGGTCGGCCAAATAGCGCGCGATGGCACCGGGGTAGGCCGCTTCTACGGCGTCCCGGTGCATGTGGGTCCAGTCGCCTCTGTCGAGTTCGCGAAAGCCCTCGTCGACACGGACCTCGACACCAAGGGCTGCGGCCAAGGGTTCGGCGACGGCGAGGGCTCGGCTCAAGGGGCTTGAGGCCACCCAGTCTGGTGGATCTTGTTCGGCAAGGCGGGTAGCCAGTCGCAACGAAGCGTCTTGCCCAGCAGCGGACAAGGGCACTTCTGCGCCCCCGTAAAACGTGCCGTGATGGGCAGCGGCCACTTCTCCATGGCGGACGAGCCGCACGTGTGTTTCGGAGGAGTCGCTCATGACAGACATCGGCAGGCCGGGAGAAATGAAGCGAGGGCGCGTGTAGGACACGCGCCCCCGTTCACCGTGCTCGCAAAACTTCGTGAGCAACGGGCCCGACCGAAGAACGATCGGGTTGACAAGCATCGACGACGGAAGCTCACCGGAGCAAGCCTCCGCAGCGACTACTCCTTGTCAGACATTGCGCCGGTGGCGGGGCAGACCTGCTTGCCTGAGACGTCGGCACCGCAATCGGAGCAATCGCTCTTCTCGGCGACGACGGCCTTGGCGCAGCAGCCCATCTCGCTCTCGGACATCATTTCGCCGCTGCTGTCAGCGGACGCCTGAACGTCGGTGGAGGAGCAACCCGCGAGGGTGACACAAAGGGCGAGGCTGAATGCAGTGAGGAGCTTCTTCATGGTTCGTTCCGTTGAGTATTGAAGGGTTGGTCGATCTGATGTCGGGCAGAGGAGCGACGGTACAGGCCCTTGAAAAACTGACCAGGACTACACGCCGGCTCGAACCGAGCAAGGCTGCATGGTAGCCAATCCCAACAGATCCGTCGCTGCCAACCTGGAGCCTTCATGAGGCTCCATCGAATCGCCAAGGTCCTCTGCAATAAAGGCTTGCAGCAGAATCATGGGCCCGGGGGGAGGCGGATCTCAAGAGCTGCGTGCTGGCTGTCCGAGGGTCTGATGCCTGGCAGGGTTGTGGTTCGGCGTCCTGGGGCCGAGACGGTGATGGTCACCGGGATGTCGTCATCGAGTTCCAGGGCAAAGCGCCCTGCCGGGTCAGACACTTCTCGGCTGCGCGTGACCGTGTCCTGAGTGATGGTCACGGCGTAGGGCACTTGGGGCAGCCCCGTTTCGGCCACTAGCACCACCACAGTGAGAATCACTGAGGGTCTCAAGGTCACTGCGATGAGTTGCTCGGTGGGTGTGAGCTCTTGAAAGTGATCGGCGAATCCGCCGTGGCTAACCCACAGGGTGAGGCTTTCGTCTTCTCGCAGACCACCGATCTCAAAGCGGCCGTCGGCGTCGCAGTCCATGTCACCGGAATGATCCCAGGAGGGCTTTTGTGCGGCGCTGACCTGCACACGAGCGTCTGGTAGAGGTTGCCCGAACTGATCACGGACTTGCCCACGGAGGACGACTCCCCGTTCCATGACAAAGCTCACTTCGCGCAATTGCTGGCCCTCACCAGCGGTGAACTCCAGCGGGTCTGGAGTGAGCAGCCCGGCCGGAGCGGCCATGATCGTGAGCCGCTGGTTTCCCGAGGCCACATGTTCGAAGGAGTAATGGCCGAGGGCGTCGGTGCGGGTGAAGCCGCTATGCCACGAGGTGTAAACGCGGTAGCCAGTGGGGGTCAGAATGGTGTGAGCCGAGACTCTGCCGTCTCTCGTCATTGAAAAATTGTTGGCTTCCGGGGCATCCCACTGGATCAGTCGCTTGAGCTGGAGGGCCACGTCAGGCACCGGGCGGCCCGCTGTGTCGACCACACGGCCTGAGATCAACGCGCCCGTTCCGAGGATCCAGTCCACCTGGGTGGTGTCTCCTGGGGTGACAGAGATGTCTGCCTTCCACTGGTGAGAAATGGGCAGGGGCATAGGCGAGCCAGCCTTGCGTCGAGTGGCCACGGAGGCTTCGAGGATAAACCGGCCGGGAGGGACGCCCTCGATGGAGTAACGACCGTTTGCGCTGACTTGGGTTCGCAGTCGGAGCCCGGGGGAGCGGCCGCTGTCGGGGGTCATTTCGTAGACCACAGCGACGTTGGCATCACCGCTGCTCAGGACGTCCGTTGCTGCTGGATCTAGGATCGTCACCGTGCCGGTGATGGTGCCAGATCGCTTCAGGCGAATCTCAACGGGGCCCAATGTCGTCGGGGACAGGGGGGTGACGACTTCCCGCTCGCCGACCACGTAGCCCTGCGCTTGAATGACCAAGGAGAGTGTGCGGGACTCCCTTCTCGCCACGAGATCTTCCAGTCGGAAGGCTCCGGCGGCGTCCGTGGTGGCGCTGGGCCAGACGCTCGCCAGTTGGGAGATCGGGTCGGGGGCTGGGCCGAACGTCTGCCCCCCCGGCGCGTCGGTGCTGACCGCGGGATTGCTACCGATGGTGAGCGTCGCACCCTCGATAGGCGTCCCGAGCTCATCGAGCACGTAGCCTTCTACTATGAACCCCGTGTCGACTAACAGCTGCAGGCCCGTGAGATCACCCGGGCTGTCGTCGAGTTGCAGTAGAATGGGTGCGCCCGTGGGCACGGAGATCAGCAGATCCGCGTCGCGGAGGGGCACGCCGCTCACAGAAAAGCGCCCTTGGTCGTCGCTCGAATCGCTCGTGGGTTGCCTCGAGGAAACCTCCGAGGCGATCCAATCGCGGTACCACTCTCTGTCGGAGCCAAAGAACATCAGCAACTCGCTGGCGACTCCGTTGGCACCCGCGTCACTTCTCGTCTGTCGCTGGAATACGGTGATCTTGCACTGGCTGAGTCGCGAACGATCAGCGGCCCGGAGCAGCACGCCGCTGACGGTTCGAGTCGGTTCCCCCGTTGTGTCCCGGCTCGCTGTGGGCTCTGCTGCGACCACTGGCAGTGGCTCGGCGGCAGGCCGGGAGCTGCGCAGATCTGTTCCGCGAGCCGCCGGAGCCGCGGGACTCACGTCACTTTGGGACCCCACGACGGTCTCTGGTGCTGCCACCACAGCTGCCGGTCCTACGGTGTCACTCTCCAGCAGCCAGAAGGCCGCCACGGCCATCACGGCCAGCATGACCAGGAACAGAAGGGCCCAACGCATCATCCTGTGACTCCAGTCATGGGTTGTCTGGCTTCTCGGGTCGCCGGCCGTGCACACAGGGAGAAACAGCGGGGCCGTGAGAGCGGGGCGATCATATCAAGCGGGCTGAAGGTGGATTGGGCGGCTCTTCTGGGGGACAACGGACCCATGCCTGATCCACAGCACCCCGCCGCCTGGCTTCCCGAGCAGCTTCTCGCCGACGTAGACGAGAAGCGCTTCAAGAGTTCAGGTCCCGGGGGCCAACACCGCAACAAGGTCGAGACGGCGGTGCGCCTGACACATCGACCCACGGGGATCACCGGCACCGCAGCAGAACGTCGATCTCAGGGGCAGAATCGCGAGATGGCTCTGCTGCGTTTGCGCGGGGCCTTGGCCCTGGAACTGCGCATGCCGCTCGCCCCGGAGGGCTACACGCCCTCAGCGACCTGGCTCCGGCGGACCTCAAAACCGGGTCTGTCGGTCAATCCCCGTCACCAGGACGTGCCAGCCTTGCTGGCCGAAGCCTTAGACATGCTCGCCGCTCTGAACGACGACATGGCAGCAGCGGCTCAGGCCCTGTCGGTGTCGACCTCGCGCTTGGTCAAGGTGCTCAAGCTCGACCCTGCCGCACTCACAGCGGTGAATTCCCGGCTCAAAGCTGCGGGACGCTCGACCTGGCGCTGAGCTGCTGAGCGAGGGAGCGAGGGAGCGAGGTGCGCGCTCGTAGGGGCGAATGGTTCTGTGCGTCGCGGTGAAATTGAGCAGGCGCCGCTACGAGAACCTGCCTCGTAACGGCGCCGCAGGACAGCAACGCTTAGAAGTGCGAAGTCATCTGGAAGTACAGGCGCTGAATCGTCTTGCTGCTCCTGTTGGTCTCGACGTAGTGACCAGGGTCGAAGGACGCCCAACCCATCAGGATGTGGTCGATCGGACCCAGGTAATCAGGCTTGTGCACGAGGGTGATGTCGAGCTCGTTACCCACGTTCTTACCGCCCGTGGCACCTGAAGCCAGGATGCCGCCGCCGGCGTTGTAGGCCGCGTCGCTGCGGTTCGCCAACTGGAAGTGGTGCAAGGACACCTTGAGCGTGGTGTCGTCGCACACCGTCATGGAGATGTTGGGCTGAATGTCGATGATGTTCTGGCGACCAACCAGATCGGCGAAGCCTAAGTAAGCGTGCCCCAAGGGGAAGAGCTGGTTGAAGGTGCCCTTGGTGCTGTCCGTGGGGTCGCTGTCACCACTGGCGTAGTCCAGGTCCAGGCCCAGGCGAGGAGCCATGTCAAACTCCTCGAAGGTGTAGCCCGCACGGCCGGTGATGGCGTAGGCGCGAATGTTGGCGCCGCCAGACTGACCGTACTGCTTCGCGAACTCGACCTCGGTGTCCAGGGCGTCCTCTTTGCTCCACAGGCGTGCGCCCACGGTGAAGATGTCGCGGCCGCGCAGGGTGCCACCGACCTCGGCGAACTTGGCGGATTTCTCATTGAGAGACAAGAGATAGACGTCGAGGCCCTCGTTGCCGCTTTCGCCGATGTCCCAGGTGCTGTACACACCGGAGAACCAGTTGCTGTCGTCATCGTGGTCGGTGCCGTGGGTCGAAACGGTCACCGGTTTGGTGATGAAGGCATCAATGACGCCTCCTTGCACCTTCTGCTGGAAGACGACGCCCTCGAAGGTACGCCGAGTGTTGGCCCAGTCGAGCGGCGAGATCAGACGCTCCGCGCCGTACGTGAGATCGGTGCGACCGATGCGCACGGACGTGTCGCCTTCGGTGTAGCCCATGTAGAGGTTGCGTACGTCGAGCGTGTTCTGATCGCCCATAGCGGGGGGCAGATCATTCGAGGTGACGCGTGCGTCGATCACCTCGGTGTAGAGGTTCCAGCCCGAGTTGCTCTTCACGTTGGCGTGGAGCAGTGCCCGGCCGAGGTAAAACGAGTCGCGCTCGTGGGGCGCTGCGGGGGCGCCGCGGTTGGTTTCCTTTTGGTAGCGGACGCGGTACTGGCCGCCCACATCCATGGTCCAGCCTTCACTCAGATCGATCGTGGTGTCATTGGAGCCGAACCAGCCGCTGCTGGTGGATGGCGAGAGTGCCTCCCGAGCGTTCGGCACGGCGATGGGTGAGAACCCGTCTGGATCCCCTGCCAGAACTTGGCTCGACAGGCTGGCTACGAGGCCGATGGTGGCCAACGAACGGATGAACCGCATGATCTCGCTCCCAATAAGCAACGCTTCGGCATGCCCCGCTCATCGGGGATTCAAAGCGTAATAGGGACCCAGGCTACTTGAGCCTTCGCTCAGAGATCAACCTTGGAGCGAAGGCTTCTATAGGAGCTTTCAGAGGCTTGAGCTGGGGCGGCTTGGCGGATTCAATACAGCACCCTTTGATGGCGATTTTACTGAGCTGCGTCGCCTGCGGATTCCACGCTATGCCGGTCGGAGAAAACGATGGTCTCGCCCTTGCGACTCGCTTGGTCCCTCGACCCAGATGTGTCTTTTTTGAACCACGGTTCTTTCGGAGCCTGCCCCCGAGAAGTGCTCGCTGAACAGCAGCTTTTTCGAGATCGCCTTGAGCGAGAGCCGGTTCGCTTCTTCGTAAGGGATTACCAGGAGCTGCTCGACGAAACTCGAGAGCGGCTTGCGGCTTTCCTGGGGGCGCCGTCAGAGGAGCTGGCTTTCGTCACCAACGCGACGACAGGGTGCAATACGGTGCTGCGCTCGCTGACCCTGGCGGCGGGGGACGAGATTGTGGTGACCGACCACGGCTACAACGCCTGTCGCCTGGCTGTGGACTTCGTAGCGGAGCGTGCCGGCGCCCGGGTTGTTGTGGCGAAGCTACCGTTTCCCATTGCCGGGCCAGAGGTGGTTGAGCAGGCGCTGCTTGCGGCGCTGACTCCGCGCACTCGGTTTGTGCTCATCGATCATATAACCAGCCCTACGGGCTTGATTCTGCCCGTTGAGCGATTGGTGGCTGCCCTGCGCCAGCGGGGTGTCTTTGTGATGGTCGACGGCGCCCATGCCCCCGGAATGTTGCCTCTCGACTTGGCTTCACTGGGCGCTGACGCCTACACGGGGAACGCCCATAAATGGCTCTGCGCTCCGAAAGGCGCTGCCTTCTTGCACGTGCGGGCCGAGCACCACAGCTGGGTGCGTCCGTTGAGCATTAGCCACGGAGCGTCGGCTCCCAGCGACCAGCGCAGTCGTTTCTTGCAAGAGTTCGACTGGTGCGGCACCGCAGATCCGTCTCCCTGGCTGAGCATTCCGAAGAGTCTTGAGTTCATGGGAGCGTTGCTTCCTGGAGGCTGGACAGCGTTGCGCGCCCAGAACCGCCAGCGAGTGCTGAGGGGCCGCCAGCTGCTCTGCGACGCCCTGGGACAAGAGCCCCCGGCCCCAGCCGAGATGATTGGCAGTCTGGCTGCGATCCCCTTGCCCCCGGGGCCGCCGAGGGTGGGTTGCGGCCAATGGACCATCGACCCTCTCGCTGAGCGACTGTGGCAAGAGCAGCGCATTGAGTTGCCCGTGAGTGATTGGCCGTCACCGCAGTGCCGCTTGCTGCGCCTCTCCGCCCAGGTCTACAACGAAGCTGAAGAGTACGAGCGCTTGGCTGAGATGTTGCCGGGGATGCTCGCAGACGAAGCCCAACTCATGGCTCGGGAGCGCCCCCAATGAAGCCAGTCTCTACTGTAAACCGAGACTTGTACGTCGGTTTGCCCCTCGGCTTGGAGCAGCGCAGCGAGCTACTGGCCATCTTGTGCAAGTGCTTTCGGGCGCCCGCTGAGCACATCGAGAAGGCTGCTTCACTGCTGGGTGACGAGAACCTGCGGGTGGTGGCCAAGGGCGATCGAGTGCTGGGGGGGCTTTGGTGCGTGCCCAAGGGTCAGTTCTTCGGGGGACGGTCCGTGCCCATGGAGGGTGTGGCGGCGGTGGGCACCGACCCAGCTCAACGGGGCCAACGAGCGGCAAGCACTCTGATGGCTGGCGTGATGAAAGATCTCCGCGGCCGGGGGGTGGCCTTGTCCACCTTGTACCCAGCGACCATGCCGCTCTATCGCGGCGCCGGCTTTGAGCTCGCCGGCAATCGTTTCAAGATCTCGTTGCCCCTGCGCACCCTCGATGTGCGGGCCAAGGAGCCTGATTTGCGCGAGGCAGGCCCCGGAGATTACGAGGCCATGTCTCAGTGCTATGGCCGCTTCGCCCGGGAGCGCAACGGCTATCTCGATCGGGCCGAATACAACTGGAGGCGCCTGCGGGAGCCAAAAAACGCCGAAGCCAACCACTACGTGGTGGAGGAAAACGGCCGTGTGGAGGGCTACCTCTCCATGGTCCAGGTCGACCCGGGGCCAGAGGGCTTTTACGACCTCTCCGTACTCGATGTGATCGCTACGACTCCTGGGGCTGCTCGGCGCCTGCTCGCGTTTTTGTCCAGCCACAAGAGCATGGCTTGCACAGCGAGTTACCACGGGGGAGCTTTTGATCCGTTGCTTGCTCAGCTCCCAGAGTGGCGGGCTGAGGTCACCGTGGCGCTGCCGTGGATGTTGCGCATCGTCCACCTGGAGCAGGCTCTGACCGCCCGGGGATACCCCCCGGGACTCACCGCAGAGGTGCACTTGCAGATCACCGATGACGTGCTCCCCGAGAATGCCGGGCGACATTGCCTGATCGTCGAAAATGGGGTGGGCAGGGTGGCGCCTGGGGGCGAGGGCTCATTGGTGATCGATATTCGCGGGCTTGCGGCGCTGTACTCTGGCCGGGCGAGTCCGGACGATCTGCGCTTGGCCGGACTGGCCAGCGGTTCGTCACAAGACTGGGCTTTGGCGGCTGCGATCTTCGCCGGTCCTGCGCCAGCCATGGCGGACATGTTTTAAGGGCGGGACGTCTCCATGACCGCCGTAACTCCAAGGACCTCCATCGAATGACCTCCATCGAATGACCTCCATCGAATGACCTCCATCGACTGACCTCCTCTGAGAGCCGGACGACTTCATGACTTACGTGACTCACCTCGAAGCGGCCATTGATGGCACTCGTTTGCCCGCAGGTGTGCTGTCCACAGTGCACGAAAACCGGCCTCTGTGGGTGCGTTACGACCTGGACGCCGTGGCTGCCGCTGTGTCTCGCGACGATCTATCCGGCCGGCCTATGAGCCTCTGGCGCTACCGCGAGTTGCTGCCATACGCCAAGGAGTCTTCGGTGGTCAGCTTGGGTGAGACGGTCACACCGCTGGTGGACTGTCCGCGCCTCGCTGCCGAGCTGGGCGTGGCGAAACTCATCATCAAAGATGAATCGACGCTGCCCACGGGGTCGTTCAAGGCCCGCGGCATGGCCATGGCGGTGACCATGGCTCGTGAGTTGGGCGTGACGCGCATGGCCATCCCCACGGCGGGCAATGCCGGTGGGGCCTTGGCTGCTTATGCCGCTCGGGCAGCCATGGACTGCTGGGTCTTTCTGCCGGACGACACGCCCATCGTCAATCGCCTCGAAGCAGGGCTCTTCGGCGCGAAGGTCTTCGCGGTCAACGGTTTGATCAACCACTGTGGCGCCATGGTGAAAGAGGGCGCTGAACGCTTGGGCTGGTTCGATATGTCCACTCTGCGCGAGCCCTATCGCATCGAGGGCAAGAAGACCATGGGGCTAGAGTTGGCCGAACAGTGCGGCTGGAGCCTGCCAGACGTGGTGCTTTATCCCACCGGGGGCGGCACGGGGTTGATCGGCATGTGGAAGGCCTTCGGAGAGCTGGAGGCCCTGGGTTGGCTCAACGACGAGCGCCGCCCGCGGCTGTTTTCCTGCCAATCGACCGGTTGCTCGCCTATTGCGACGGCCTTCGATGCCGGTGAGCGCTTTGCCTCTGAGGCCATCGATCCGGCCACTGTGGCGTCAGGGCTGCGGGTGCCCAAAGCCCTGGGGGACTTCATGATTCTCGACGCAGTGGCAGCCTCTGGCGGGCGGGCCATGGCTGCCCCCGAAGAACGGCTGCTTGAGTGGATGCGGCTGGCCACGACAACCGAGGGCGTGTCGCTCTGCCCGGAGTCGGCCGCGTGCTTGGGAGTTCTCGATGCGGCCTTGGCTGCGGGGCACATCAAGCCCGACGAAACGGTGGTCCTGTTCAACACAGGGGCCGTGCAGAAGTATGTCGAAGTGATGCAGACCGAGCTGCCACGTCTCGACCGTCACGACGTGGACTGGGAGCTCGTCGAGGGCTGAGCTTGCCAGGGGGGCCCGTGGCCCAGAGAAGGCTGGAGGGCCTACCTCTTGTAGAACGAGGGCTCGTCGTTGGGACGGCGTTTGAAGCGTCGATAACGCCAGAGGTACTGCTCCGGCCGGCGTCGGATGAGGGCTTCGATGTTCTCGTTCAGCCGAGTGACGGCGAGTTGGCTGTCCGGATGGGACACGTCTGGGTGGGCTGGCTCGAAATGAAGGTCGTAGCCCCGGCCCTTGGGAAGTCGCTCGGCGAAGCAGGTGAGCACCGTAGCGTCGGTGTCTTTTGCCAGACGACTGATCAAGGTGCCCGTGTTGGCAAGGACGCCGAAGAAGGGCGCGAACACCGACTGGCCGATCTTTGGGTCGGTATCCGGGAGGATGACTACACATTCACCTCGCCCTAGTGCCCGTCGGAGGGAGCGCACGGCGAAGGTGCCCGCAGGAACCAGCTGCGCGCCCAAGTGCCCGCGCCCAGCGCAGAGCAGCGCATCCATCTCACGGACCCGAGAAGGGCGGAACATCGACGTGAGCGGATGCAGGGCCGATATGTAGAGACAAAGGAACTCCCAGGAGCCCAGATGCGGCATGGCCAGGATGACGCCCTTGCCTTGCCGGAGAGCCTCGTCGAGGTGCTCCTGCCCATGAACGGTCTTGGCCAGGGGGATCAGTTGCTCGCGATCTCTCTGCCACAGCCAGCCGGTCTCCAAGACCATGCCTCCCATGGCAGCCAACGCTCGGCGGGAGATACGCTTTCGTCCGCCCTCCGTAAGTTCGGGGAGGCAGAGTCCCAGGTTGGTCAGACTGCGGGATCTCGCCTGGGTGGGCAGCACGGCCAAGGTGCTGCCCAGGGCGCCACCCAGGGCTAGGAGGCCCCGTAATGGCAGGTGCGCCGCAGCGAGCAGAGTCTTCCGCCCCAGCCAGCCAACGACAGGGTGGGAGCGTCCGAGCGAGACTTTTTGGGCTCGGGCTTTCAAAGCGACTCGAAGGGGCGGGGGGGGCGGGGCGTCCTAGACGGGGCTTGGCAAGCCCCAGTCGGGGGAGGATTCGTAGCCCAGTTGTAGCAAGAGGTCGTTGTAGCGTTCTTTGAATGCTTCCACATGGTCGGCGCTGAAGTGATTGGCCCAGTCGCCGGCGACGCCCTTGCGGTAGTGGCTGGTCACCTGCTCTTGGCCCTCCTTGCGCCCGCCCGTCTTCGTTTCAAAGCGGTTGTCATGGACGATGCCCAGCAACCGCTCGGCGGGGAGGGTCTCGAGGGTGCGTCCCGTGGGCCAGTGGCCGTGGTGGTGAGCCACGTTGAGGGCCGAGCGCACCGAATCTTTGATCTGGTCGACCTTGCCCTTGTGCTTTTCGTCGATGATGCCCAGGTGCCGGAAAACCGCGAGCCAGCTGTTCAGCGGGTCCGTGGTGAACTCCTCCATCTTGAGCTCGAGCACTTGCTCCTGATCGCGGTTCCATCGAGCCATTTCTTCGAAAACATCGGCATTGAAGTCGAGTTCGAGCATCAGGCCCCCGTCTTTGTCCGTGGCCTGCAGGCGTTTGCGGTGCTCAACCAGGGCTGGCCAGGCGCCCGTCTTGTGGCTGTGCAAGTGGGAGAAATATGCGCTGGCCAAGATGTCCCGTGGATCGCGGACCATATGGAAGCCGCGGTAGTTGCCGCTCAGCTGACGGACATCGTTCCAGTCGGCGTTGACCAGGCAGAGAAAGTCGGTGGGGTTGGCCTGTAACCAGCCCTTCAGGTCGCCGTCGAACATGCCTGAGTTGGCCAGGTAGGCGCTGCGCCATCCCGCTTCATCGCAGACGTTCTCAACGATGTTGTGAACCCAGGTCGAGGCGCACTTGTGGTGGCCGAAATAGCAGAGCAGTTGCCGGGGTGCGGACATGGGTCGAGGGGCACGGGGGTGAGAGGGGCGCGGGCTGTGACGAGGGCTTCGTCACCATATCAGTCTGCCTGCTCGGGTTCGGCTCGTGCAGGCTGTGTTTGGCACCCATCGGCTGATCGGGTGGGCTTTCCTGAGACGGGGGCGTCGAAGGCGGTCTCACACCTAGGTAGACTGCTGTCTTGGCAGCCCAGTTCCCCCGCTGAGCGCCCTTCAGAAGCGCGCCGAAGTGGGCCGATAGGGCTTTGAGCTTACCTCAGGCCCCTGTTCATCCTCCGGTCCCCTGTTCATCGACGCTCACGGACGCACAAGCAACGCGTGAAGATCCTGCTGCTGACTCACCGGCTGCCTTGGCCACTCCACGACGGCTACAACCTGCACAACGATAACTACGTGCGGCAACTCGCCGATCGCCACGAGTTTCACCTCGTCTCCATGGGAGCTCCTCCCGGCGGGGCGAGCGAGGCTGTGGATGTCCTGCCGCCAGAGGTGCGCGCTCTCTACGCCAGCGTCACTGTTGTGCCCCAGCGTCTGCCGCCACAGAACCCGTCTCGGCTGCTGCGCCTGGCTACGGCCTTCTCGGTACGCCACGTCTTCGACGACGACCCTGCGGTGGCGGCGGCCATTGCTGACGTGCTCGCCCGAGAGTCGATCGATCTGGTTTGGGCGTCCGGGGCGAAGATGTTGGTGCATTCTCGCCGTTTGCACTCCCTGCCGGTGTTAGGGGATATCGCCGACGAAGCTTTGAAAGAAGCGCGTGAAGATGTGAAGCGTGCTCGCGGGCTGGTAGGGCACATTCGCGCACTGAAGAACTACCTCAATACTTGGCGCTTTCAGCGTCAGTATCTTGCTCACGTGAACGTGTGCACCGTGGTCTCCGAAGTGGACAAAGAGACCTTGGGACGGAACTGCCCGCAGCTCGACGTGCGGGTGATCCCGAACGGAGTCGATGCTGAGATGTACCAGCCCCAAGGGGCCGCGCCGAATCATCCGTCGTTGGTCTTCGAAGGGAGCATGGGCTTTCGGCCGAACGTCGAGGGCATCGTGGCGTTCTGCGATGACACTCTGCCGCTGATTCGGGAGAGTGTCCCGGAGGTCAGGCTGACCATTGTCGGCAGAGACCCCGCGCCTGAGGTGGCGGCCCTGGCTGGGCCCGGAGTCGAAGTGACAGGCTTTGTTGATGATGTGCGCCCGTACGTCGATCGCTCTAGCGTCTTCGTTTGTCCCTTGCGCCGGGGAGCTGGCATCAAGAACAAGATCCTCCAGGCTTGGGCCATGGAGAAAGCCGTGGTGGCCACCTCGGTGAGCTGCGGCGGGCTGGCGCTCTCCCAGGGGGAGAACATCGTGGTCGCCGATGGGCCGGAGAACTTCGCTGCGGCGGTAGTGGAGCTGCTCAACGACCCTGAGCAACGGGCAATCTTGGGGCGCGGTGGACGCAAGACGGTGATTGAGCGTTCGTCGTGGGAGGCCACGTCCCGGCAATTGCAGCTCGTCTTCGAAGAGGTGCTGGCGGCAGGGCCTCGGCGCTGACGGTTCGCGCCTGTTGCGCATGTCGGGCGGTGTGCTGAGCTCTTGGTGAAGGGCTGTCTTGGGCGCATTGCGAACGGTGGGGATGGTGCCAGCCGGCCAACGCACTGCAGCTCAGTCACGGCGGCGTTCTCGGTGCCGTTCTCGGTGGCACGCCGGGTACGTTCTCCGACCAAACGGTCGGCCTCGTTGTGTGTCGGGCCAACCTGTCAGCGGGTGTAACCGAGAGCTTGCAGCACGCGCTGGCTTTCGGCGTCCAGACGCTCTGTGTTTTCGGTCTGGCCGAGTTCCACTTCGAAGATCTCGAACAGCTGCCGCAGCTGGGTCTGTTGCTTCTCGGGGATTGTTTCGCTGAGACGGCCTTCGGAGTCACCGAAGAAGACCTCTTGCTGATTACCGATGTGCAGCTTGTTGTCGATCAACGCGTAGAAGCGTTGGCCGGTGAGCTCCACATAGTGTCCGCTGATGCGCACGTCCCGCGATGGCTTGACGTAAGTACGGCGCATGCCTACGGGGGGCTGAACGGGCCCGTCTACGGGCTCAGTGAGGTCGCGTCCTCCGGGCCACTGGCTGGTGTCTACGCCGGCGAGAGAGAGCACGGTTTTGCTCACATCGATCGACCCGTTCGGGTCTCGGCGACGGCCTGGCGCCACGACGGGGGACAAGATAATCAGCGGCACATGAAGCTGCTGTTGGCTGACTCTGTCGCCGTGGCCGAACGACAGGTCGTCCCCGAAACTCTCGCCGTGATCGGCGGTGATAATGATGTGGGTTTCGGTGTGCTCTGCGTCGGCAGCGAGTCGTTTGAGCAGTCGGGAGAGCTGTTCGTCGAGAAAGGCCACGTCTCGTGAGTAGCCCTTGAGCGCTTTCTTGAGCGACTCCTGAAACAGCTCTTTGCTCTCGTCGAGAGCCATGGTCAAGTCGAGGGTCTCGACCTGCTGTTCGGACGCGATGAACTTGGAGTTCGGCCCGGGACGCCAGCTGTCGCCGTAGGGCGCGTGGGGATCGAAGTAGTGAAAGAAGAAGAACTGTCGTTCACTGCTGGCGCCGTCGATGAGCGCGAGGGCCTGGTCCGTGATGGTGTCTGCTTGGGAGTAGAAGTGTTCCCAGTCGGGAGTGAACTCCTTCCAGGTTTTCTTCCGCGCTCGGCCGTGGGTGAATTCGTCTTGGTAGCTGTCGAAGCCCCGTTCCCAGCCGAAGAGATCGCGCATAGGAAACGAACTGACGGCGGCTGCGGTTTCGAACCCCGCAGCGGACAGAACTTCAGCGAGGGTGGCGTTTTGTTCGGGCAAGACCATGCCGTTGCGGGTGACGCCGTGGCGCCAGGGGTGCAGCCCGGTGAAGAGCGTGGCGTGGGTGGGTTGAGTGCTGGACGTCGCTGCGTAGCTGCGGGTGAAGAGCGTGCCGCGTGTTGCAGCGTCGGCCAGCAGTGGCATGGCTGACTGTGCGCCGATGACCCGGTCGTAACGCAGAGTGTCCAGGGTGATCAGCACGACTCGCACAGGCTTCGGGGCTGGCCCGCAAGCGCTCGTGGCCACGGAGGCGAAAAGGGTCGCGACCGCGAGAGTCTTTGCGAGGACGTTGGGCGAGGCCATGAGTCTGTGTAAGGGGAATCTCTTCATGGTGAGGGTTTAGCTAGCGGGCGACCGCGGCCGGGCGGGCGATGAGCAGAGCCGCCGCCGCTGCCACATAGCAGCAGGCGCCGACAATGAGCGTCACCGTGAACCCTTGAGCCATGGCGATCATCACCGCCAGGGGCCCCGCGAGCACAGAGGCCAAGCCGTTCCACAGAAAGGCGGAGGGCAGCAGCTCAGTGTCGATCGCTCGCAAGGCCAGGGGGAAACCGCAGCCCATGGCCAAGCCAGCGGGGCCTAGCCAGACGATGACAGCGCAGATGCGCACAGAAAGATCTGTGCCCCGGAGTGCCGCGATGACCCAGTCGTGTCCGACGACCAGGGTCAGCGAGATGAGCAACGCCGTGACAAGCAGCACCACTGGCGCCGAACGACTGGGCAGCCGAGCAGCGAGGAACGACCCCAAGCCGGACCAAACGAGCAGCGCCACCAGCACTACGGCCACCGCATAAATGGGGTGCCCGAGAAGCAGTGACAGCCGTTGCAGCAGGGGTACTTCCACCAGCAAGTATCCCGCGCCGAGGAAAAGGAACGGGGCTAGGCGGTGCAGCCCACCAGCCGCTCGATTGCGCGCGCCGCCCAACAGCGGGATGGCCAGGACCAGCAGCAGCGCGAAGGTCACTGCCAGAATCTCCTGCCCTCCTAAGCGACCATGGAACTTGTCCCCTTGAGAAGAGAACAGGCGGGTGAAGCGGCCGTTTTCGAAGAAGAAGGGGCGGTCGTCTGTGGCTGGATCGACGCGATATTCGTAGGCCTCGACCCAGGCTGCGGGGTCTGCTGCGTCGAGAGCTTCACTGAGCACGGGATGGGACGGGCGCCCCCAGGCATAGACCGTGGCGGCACCCCGTTGTTGGCTGGCCAGGTGCAGCGAGCCGATTTCGCCGGGGCTGAAGTCTTCGTGGAGTTTGGCCATCACCAACGAGTTCTCGGCGGCGCTGATGTAGAGCCGCCGTCGTGGGTCGGAGACACCCAGTTCTTTCATGGCCTGCTGAAGGGTCAGGGCCAGGCGTAACGTCTGCCGTGGGGGATGGAACCACCAGCGGGTGAGAAAGAGCACGCCACCCGGCTTCAAGTGTTGCAGCCACAGCTTCATGGCTTCGAGGGTGTAGAGGTAGTTCTCCGCCAGCGCGAAGGAGCCGGCCTGGGTGGCTGCGAACGTGTCCACCCCGGCGAGGACGATGCGATCGTAGAGCTGCTCGTCGTTCTCGATGAAATGCCGGCCCTCGGCCACCACAGCGGTGACTCGTGGGTCGCGGTAAAGGTCGGCCGTGTCCTCCGCCCAGCGCCCGCGCACCGCTTCGACGATGAACGGGTTGATCTCAACCGCGGTGACGTGGCTGGCGCCGGCGTCCAGGGCGGAGAGCACGTCCCAGCCGCCGCCCGCTCCAATGACCAGCACTTCGCTGCCTTGCTCGGCACCGTGGTAGGCCAGGCTCGCCTGATGAAAGGGGATCATCTCGGGGAAGTCGTCCGGCCCCGAACGTTTGGTCAAGAACGTGATCGCCCAGGCATCGATGGCCACGCCAATCGTCTCGGGCATAGGGCCGCCATATCCCGCTGGCGGGCCCCACAAACCGTGATGCTCTGGGTTGGTGTAGAAGACCACGTTGCTGGAGGCGTCGTCCTGCTCTAGCAGCACTTGCCCCGGTTGAATCACGGGGAAGTGCTTGCGGCTGGTAAAGGGCAACAACGCGTGGGGGGCGATGAGCAGCGCAGCTGCCGCGCCGAAGGCCAGTAAGCCCACGGGGCTGAGTCGACGGAGATTGATCAGCGCGGGGAGCAGAGCGATGACACCAGCTGTGGCGCGTAAGCCAGCAAGCTCAAGAGTGGTCACAGCCAGCCCAGCGCCCAGGGCACCGCCCAAGAACGTCGCGCCGTAAACCTTGCCCAGACGATCGCGGCCCAGATCGAGCGCAGAGCAGATCAGTGTGCCCAAGAGCACGAAGGGCACGGAGAGCAGCACGACCATGGCCGCCAAAGCCGCCAAGTGGGTGGGGTCGTAGGAGTCCCCGGGTATGGGGCTCGGAGACAAGGCGGCTGTCTCCATGGGCAAGCGCACCACAGTGACGAGAGAGATCACCAGAGTCAGCGAGGCCCAGGCTCCCAGCTGGCCGAGGTCGAGCCCTCCTCCGGCCAAGGCTCCAGCCTCTCGCCGGCGGCGAACGATGGTTCCCCCCAGGGCGAAGCCGAGCATGGCCAAGCTCACTGCCAAGAATCCGAGGTGATACCAGAGCAGCACCGAGAAGAACCGGGGCAGCACCACTTGCATGCCTGTAGCAGCAGCAGCGGCAGCAAGGCCTGCGGCAGCGGGGCCCGTGCGGGGGTGGGTGGCACTGGCGTGGAGGCTTGGCATGAGAGCTGGAAACCCTACCGCGCACGGCTTCTCTTCACAAATCACACGCTTTCAAAGAGTGCTTTGAGAGTGAATCGTTCGCCTTGGCACTGAGGGCCGCTCCAGAGTC
>JBLIMM010000036.1:0-19721 GCA_047638635.1 Pseudohongiellaceae bacterium
GGTTGGATCGCCGCCGAACCTCATCGTGCAGACTTGGTGTTTGCCCGGGGTGTGAAGCTGCGAGCTGGCTTGCGCGTGTTGTTGCTGATCTGGATCGGCTGCGGCTTCTGGCTTCGTCCTGCGCCCAGCGGATTGGCCCGCCGCAATCTCGCAGCGGTCGTTGCGGTGCTCGTGTATCTCGCAGTGGAAGCGGGCTGCGCGGCACCAGGCGCCGTGGGTGTCATGCCACCCCATCTGGCGAGCTTCGGTCCGCTGGTTCTTGGCGGGTTGTACGCGGCGATGCTCTGGTGCACCTGCGACAGACCTCGGTCATAAACGCGCTGCTTCTGGAGCGACTCGCTGATGCAGCGAGGGCGCGTTAGCTGTCGAGCCGTTCCATGACTGCCTTGACGATGAGCGGCCAAGCGATGGTGGCGTCGGCTTTCACTTCGGCCCAACGTCCTCCTTCACTGGTGGGGACGATCTTGCCCCAGCTCACCGACTCGGAGTAATCGCAGCCAGACAACCCGCCCCAGTGCACGGGCTCGGGGCAGATGCGCACGGCGTAGCGATAGCGGCAGGGCGCCCGCTTCAGGGAGGGCACGCGCTTGCCCAGAATGTCGACGTACGGCGCGACTTGCTGAGCCCAGTTGCGCGGCACGCCACCACCGATCGTGAAGATGCCACGGCATTTTGGGGTGATGAAGCGCTGGTGAAAATCGTCGAGGTCGAGAAAGGGGTCGAATTGCAGGGCGGGCCTGCCCGCCACCCGACGTGCGTGGTTGTGGGTGGCGAAGTCGAGTCCCAGCTCACTGTCGGAAAAGGCGGGGACGTACACGGGCACGTTTTGCTCTGCCGCCGAGCGCAGGGGCCCGCGGCCCTCGCTGTTGGCCATGAGCCACTGGCCAATCAAGCGGTTGATCTTATGGCTGCAGAGCACTTCGTCTGCGTCGAGTTGATCGAGCAACTCGGCCATGATGCGCTCGGTGTCATCGAGATTACGCTCGAGTTCAATGGTGTCGTAGACCCGGTTGTAGCCCTTCTCCATGAGCTGGTCGTCGGGCATGGACGGGTCATGCTTGAAGTGGCTCATGCCCAGGCTCTCCACGAGCCCGTGAGCCATGAGCGCGCCGGTGGAGACCACGGCATTGACCCAGCCCCGGTCGATCATCTCGGCGATGACCAGGCCTTGCTTGGCGATAGTCATGGCCCCGGAGAGGGTCATCACCACAAAGCAGTCTTTGTCTCGGACCATGGCCTCGAGAACGTCGGCGGCCTCGCCTAGCGTGCGGCCGCCGAAGGCCGTGTTGCCCATGCCGCGCACGAGAGCGTCCACCGAGTCGCAGGCGGACAGGTCGAGGGAGGCGATGGGCTGTAGGCCGTCTTCGTGGCCGTCCCCGTGGTGACTGCGTAAGTCATCAGAGGAGTCCTTTGGGGTTCCGCAAGGCCACGAGCTACTGGTCATGGGCGGGCTGCCATGTGCTCAGAGACCATGTCAGAGAAGCGCCCGAAGAGGTAGAAAGCGTCTCGGGGTCCCGGTGCGGCTTCGGGGTGGTACTGCACCGTGAAGAGCGGCAGGTCCCGGTGGCGCAAGCCTTCGACCGTGCGGTCGTTGAGGTTCTCGTGGGTGATTTCGACCATGCCCTTGTCGAGGGAGCCAGGGTCGACAACGTACGAGTGATTCTGCGAAGTGATCTCGGTGCGCTCGGTGGTCAGATCGATCACCGGCTGGTTGGTGCCGTGATGGCCGAACTTCATTTTGGCCGTGCGTCCGCCGAGGGCCAGAGCTGTGAGCTGGTGGCCCAGGCAGATACCAAACGTGGGCAGGCCCGTTTGCACCAAGGTGGAGATGGTCGAGATCGCATAGCCCAAAGGCTCTGGATCGCCCGGACCGTTGCTCAGAAACAGGCAGTCGGGGGCATGCTCGAGGATCGCCTCGGCAGTGGTCGACGCCGGGAAAACGGTGACGTTAAAACCTGCGTGGTGCAGACCCCTAAGCATGTTGCGCTTGATGCCGAAGTCGAGCACGGCCAGGCGCGGGTTGCCGGTGATGGCGTGGTCGAGCTTGGGCGAGTAGGGGCTGTCGAGCCCCTGGGTCCAAGCGCTTGCCTCAGAGCAGGTCACTTCGCGGACCATGTCTCGGCCGTGAATCCCGGGCCAGGCCTGGACTTTCTTGAGCAACGAGGACGGGTCGCTATCTATGCTGGAGAGGATCACTCGCGGAGAGCCCATGGTGCGCACTTTGCGCACGATGGCCCGGGTGTCGAGACCCGCGATGCCCACAATGCCGTGCTCAGCCAAGTAGCTGGAAAGGTCGGCCTCGGCTCGCTGGTTGCTCACCTGGGGCGACAGCTCACTGATCACGAAGCCGTGCAGGTAGCAGCCCTCGGATTCGACGTCCTCGGAGTTGATGCCGTAATTACCGATGGACGGATAGGTCATGAGGACGACCTGTGCCTTGTACGAAGGGTCAGTGATGACCTCTTGGTAGCCAGACATTGCGGTGTTGAAGACCAGTTCGCCGCAAGACTCCCCGTCGTGGCCAAAATGGCTACCACGGTGGACGTCGCCGTCGTCGAACACGAGGAAACAGCTCTTAGGTGCAGACATGGGCGTATTCTACCGTGGCCTGGGCCAAGGGGGCTAGCGGGCTGTGTGTCCGGTCTGCTAGCGGGCGGTGAACGACAGTCAGCTCAGTCGGCGCGGGGGCTGGCGTCGACGGACAAGTCGGCAGTCTTTCCTGCGCTGAAGAGCTGTTGAGCGAGGCCTGCCACCATGACCGCGTTGTCTGTGGCCAGGGCAGGGGTTGGCAGGTAAAGCGGGAGCTTGAGCGAGGCCGCCTCGGCGGCACAGCGCTCGCGGAGTGCTGAGTTCGCCGCCACGCCGCCGCAGACCACGAGCCCTTGGGCGTTGATGCTCGTTGCGCAGCGCACCAATTTCTCAGCGAGAACGTCGACCACAGCTGCCTGGAACGAGGCTGCCACGTCTTCGATGCAGAGATCGGGGAGCAGCGGAGCGCGGCGGTTGCTGTTGGGACCGCGAGCTCCATAGAGGACGGCGGTCTTGAGCCCCGAGAAGGAGAAGTTGAGGCCGGGTACCTTGGAGCGTGGGAAGGCAAAGGCCTTGGGGTTTCCCTGCTTAGCTAGGCGGTCGATCACCGGGCCACCGGGGTAACTCTGCCCAAGAATCGCAGCGACCTTGTCGTACGCCTCCCCTGCGGCATCGTCGATGCTCCGTCCCATTAAACGATGGTCTTCTGATGCGTAGCTGGCATAGAGAGAGGTGTGGCCCCCAGAGACAACGAGGGCGGCCAGGGGCCTCTCGGGGTCGATCCACGCCGCGGGCCCTAGAGGCAACGTGCTGTCCGTGGGTGCCATGAGCGCACCATAGATATGGGCGTGCACATGGTTCACAGGGACGATGGGCAGCCCGGTGGCCAGGGCCAGGCCCTTAGCGGTGGACAGGCCCACGAGCAGGCAACCGATGAGCCCGGGAGTCTGCGTGACCGCGAGGGCTTCGATCTGGCTGAGGCTGACACCCGCCGCGACCAGGGTGTCCTCGAGGAGTGGGAAAATCGCCTCTAGGTGGCTACGACTCGCGACTTCAGGGATGACTCCGCCGAAGCGTTTGTGCAGGTCAATCTGGCTAGCCACTGTGTGGGCCAAGATTTCTGTGCCGTTGCGCACGATGGCCACTGCTGTCTCGTCGCAAGAGGATTCGATGCCGAGGATTAAAGTCACGGGAGTCTGCTGAAGGGGGTGGTTGCCGAGGGAGGCACCGTCCGGCGGAGATTCGCGCCTTCCAAGAAAAATCCGGACTCTTTTTTGTAGCCCCCTGGCTGACGGCTCGAGGGCCCCGAGACTTGAGCGAGGGATCTCAGAAACCTCTCTGTACATACGAGCAACGGACTTTAGCTCTCTTTGACATCTATGCGATCGACTCCATCTGTTGGCTGGGGCAGGGGTTATGGAGGAGCCCACCGTCTTGGCGGGGAGGGCCTCTGTCCCTAAACTCCCGGTGGGCTTGGTATCCAGGAGGGACGTCAGGCCTCTTCCCTTTATTGATCACGATTTCCAAGACAACGAAACAGGAGTCAGCTTGATGCGAAACCCAATCATCACGGCCCTCGCGGTGGGTGCGCTCGGCGTGGCCTCTGCCCAGAGCATCCAGAACATCGTCCTCTTTGATGGCGGCGTCAGCGGCGTCACATCTGCTTCGGATAACACCCGCAAAGCAGAGTTTGTCGACGTGGACGGTGACGGCGACTCTGATTTCGTTGTGCTCAACCACGGCACTGTGAGCCTCGTGCACGTCAACGACGGTTCCGGCCAGTTTCCCACGGCGGTCAGCCTGAACGGCGGCACTGCCCTGCAAGCCAAGGGCATGGCGTTTGCCGACTGGGATCTTGACGGAGACCTCGACATGGTCATTGCCATCGGCCCCGCAGCAGCCCCGCTCCAGCAGGCCAACGTGTTCCTGCGCAACGACACGCTCGTTGCTGACTCGCCGATCTTCACCGCGATTAACGTCGGTGACCCGAGCAACGATCTCGACCACACCTATGACGTGGCCTTCATCGCTGTGGATAACGATCTCTTGCTGGTCGCCGCCAACCGTGTCGTGAGCGGCGTGGTTGGTAGCGGTGTGAACCGGGTCTACCAGTGGGACGGCGAAGGCACTTTCAGCACTCTCGCTGGTCACGCTGTCTCCTCTGGTGCGCCGTTGAGTTCCCGCGACATTGCTGTGGGCGACCTGGATGGTGATGGCGACGACGATCTGTTGATCGCTAACGCCGGCAACGGCCTTCAGCTCAATCAGTGCTTCATCAACAACGGCGCTGGTGGTTTGGTCCTCGAGAACGCGGGTGACTACTCTTCCCGTCCGTCGAACACCTATGGCATGGCCATTGGTGATCTCGATGGTGATGGCCTCAACGACGTGGCCGTGGCCAGCCGGCTGACGAACTCGGTGGGTGAGGAGAACGAGGTCTTCGCCAACCATTCCACTCCCGGCGACATCGTTCTCGACCATGCGTTCAACCAGGGCCTCGTCCCTAGCTTCGACGTTGCCATTGGCGATCTTGATGGCGATGGTGACAACGACCTCGTTGTGGCCAACCGCAACGTGGACAACGAAGTGTTCATGAACAATCAGACCAACGACGGTCTGACTGCTGGCAGCATTGCTTCCGTGGGCGCGGGCTTCTTCACCCAAGTCATGCACGGTTCGATTCAGAACAGCGGCGGCAACACTTTGTCGGTGACCATTGGCGAGGTGGCTGACTACAGCGGCAACCCGAACCACACGGGCATGGAAGTCGCGCTGGCGAACGCTGGCGGTACGCCGAACTTCTTCTACCGTGGCTTTGGCGCCATGTTCACTGATTTGGGTGGTGATGCGGCCGGTGCCCGTCTCGAAGGCGCTGGTTTCCTGTCGCCCTCCACGAACGCGGCTCTGATGATGACCAGCGCTCCTGCTGGTCGCCCCTACTTCTTGGTGGGCTCCTTGGTCATCAACCCGGTCCCACTCTTCGGTGGCACGCTCTTCCCGGACGCTCCCGTGATTCTCACGACCGGTGTCATCGACAGCTCGGGTAACGCCATGGTGAGCATCCCGAGTGGTGTGCTTCCCTCGGTGGCAGAGGGCACGTTCATTGCCTTCCAGACCGCTTTGCCCAGCGTGAACCAGGTGACCAACGGCCTGTCGGCCATGATTCAGGGCAACTGATTCTGCTCTGTAGATGTTGATGAGAGGTTCATCGAGGTTTCGGTGAACTGAGTGTCGGGCAGGTCCTTCGGGGCCTGCCCGATCTTCGTTTGAGGGGGAGTGCTTCTGAGCGATTCAGGTTGCTTGTGGCAATCCTGGCTGTGGCCTAAACTTAGGCTATGCGCTGATTAGCCCTTTTCGGCAAGGCCTGTCTGTCGTGATCCAGGCCCAAGGGTCCCGGCGGACTGTTGTTGATCTCCCTGCCTGCGGTTTCTTCTTGGAGTAATCAGATGCGCCAATCTCTTCTTACGGCTTTCGTCTTTGCAGCCTGTGGTGTCGCGTCTGGTCAGAGCGTCCAGAACATCGTTCTTTTTGGATCAGGCAACGGTGAGGTTGGCTCGGCTGGTAGTGCGTCCATCCAGAACAACACCCGCAAAGTGTTGTTTGTCGATGTAGACGGTGACTCCGACCGCGACCTTGTGGCAATTAACCATGGCGTCGACAGCCTGATTTACATCAATGATGGTTCTGGGCAGTTCGGTGGTCCGGTTTCCTTGAACAGCGGTCTTGATCTGTCTTGCAAGGGAGCGGCTTTCGCAGACTGGGACGGCGACTCTGATTTGGACTGCGTCCTAGCCGTCGGGCCAACCGGCGGTGTGCAAGGGGCCAATGTCTTTCTGCGCAACGACACAGTCATGGCGGACGCGCCTGTGTTCACGGCGATTACCGCTGGTGACCCGGACGGTCACGCTGACCACTCCTATGATGTGGGCTTCGTTATGGCGGGCAACCAGCTGCAGCTGATTGTCGCGAACCGGATTGTGAGCGGAGTGTCTGGGAGCGGCTTGGATCGGGTCTATGTCTCCAATGGGGATGGGACCTTCACCGTGGATGGCACGAGCGCGATCACCATGGTTGGCCCGGCGAGTTCTCGGGACATCGCCGTGGGCGATCTCAATGGCGATGGGTTCGATGACCTGATCATTGCCCATGCTGGCAACGGAGGATCGCGCAACGTGATCTTCCGCAACAACGGGGTTGGCGGCTTCGTCGCCGATGGCCACGACGGTTTCAGCTACCAGCAGAATCACACTTATGGCCTTGCCATGGGCGATCTCGACAACGATGGCCGCCTAGACGTGGTCACCGCAAACCGGTTCGACTCAAGCACGGGCGAGACCAATGGCGTGTTCGCCAACCAATCTCGACCAGGGAACATTCGCTTGCTTCACGCTTTGTCACTACCCGTCGCAACCAGCTACGACATCTCCGTCGGCGACCTAGATTTGGATGGGGATGGCGATTTGGTCGTGGCCAACAACAACTCGGCCAACGAAGTGTTCATGAACAATCTGAGCGACAATGGCTTGTCTGTGGGCTCGCTCTCCTTTGATGGAGTGAGCTTCTTCTCCGCTGTGACTCACGGCGAGATTCAGTCGAGTCGTGGTAAGACCCGCTCGGTGGCTTTGGCTGAGATCGCGGACTACAGCGGCAACGTGAATCACACAGGCATGGAGGTTGCCCTCGCCAACGCGAATGGCAGCTCGAACTTCTTCTTCCGTGGCTACGGCGCGATGTACACCGACCTGGGTGGCGCCACGGCAGGTGCTCGCTTGGATGGGAACGGATTCTTGTCCCCCGTTGAGGACGCTTCGTTGCTGTTGAGCGGTGGTGCCTCTAACGGCATGTACCAGCTCTTCGCTGACTTGACCATCAACCCACAGCCGTTCATGGGTGGAGTGTTTCACCCAGCGACCGCTGTGCAGATTGCCATGGGTTCACTGGACGCTCGGGGCATGGGCACGGTGTTGATTCCCAACGGCGCGCTGCCGTCGGTGAGCGAGGGAGTCTTTATCGTCTTCCAGTACTCGCTCCCCGGACAGGGTGATATCAGCAACGGCATGTCCGGGATGATTCAGGGCAACTGACCCGCTCGAGTGTGCTGGCAGCGATTCACGAAGATCATGGCGCTTAGGTGTTATGAGGGGCTGCCAGCCCTCGCAGGAAGGCTGGGCGTTGTGCTGTGCGTGTTGTGCAGCACGCTTGTTGCCCATGATAATTCCAGAAGCCGCACCCTGTTGGTCGTCGAGCACGATCACCTAGCTCACTTCGTCAAGCTGCAGGCTCAGTCGGTTTGGGAGGTGCTGCCCCTGGACGCTGATGGCAATCTGCTGGTGGAGCCCGCAGAGTTCGAGGCGGTCAAGAGCGATCTGGCCCAGTACGTCGGTGACCATGTCCTCCTGCGCCCCGATGGTGGGGAGCGACTGCGGGGTTCGCTCGTCGCTGCCGAACTGGTGAGTAACGACAGTGATGCCTTGGCCTTCGAGCAGTGGATAGAGGTCGAACTGCGTTACGAGTTGGAGCGCTCTCCCCGAGACCTTGAGATCGAGGTGAGTCTCTTCGCGGAGACTAGCCCGCGACACCAAGACCTTTGTGATGTGTTGTGGTCCGGCGGGCTTGATGAGCAAGGTGAGGGCGTTGTGACTCCCGTCCGTTTGCGCTTCTGGGCGGGGGACTCGCGGCAGCTGGCGAGTTCCGGGCGACCAGAGACGGCGCTTCCGTTTTGGGCTGGTGTCGGCAGCGGAGTCAGGCGATGGCTGCAAGCGCCTCTGGCCTGGCTGTGCCTCGCGGCTCTGCTGGCTGGCGCCGGAGGGAGGAACTTCTACAAGGGCTCCGCACGAGTGCTCTTGGCGTTCGTGGGGAGTTTGGCAGGGGGGCTCGTTTGGGCAGAGGCCATGCCTGAGCCAGTGAGCGTCGGGGCCTTGGCCTTGGCTGGTGGGCTGGCCGTGATCTGGGTGGGCGCCTTGAACATGGCCGAACTCAGGCACAGTACGGGAGAGGCTCCGCAGGGGCGGCCGGTTTGGGCCGAGGCCCTCGTCTTTGGCCTGCTGATGGGATTGGGTCTGGCGGAGTACGAAGGGCCGCTCACGGAGGCGTGGCAGCTCGGGGCTGGTGCTGCTGCTGTTTCAGCTCTCACTGGAGCCGCTGCGATCCTGTTCATGGGCCAAACTCGAAGGACCCTCTGGATGCGACGGGGAGTCTCTTTGGCGGCGATGCTCGGTGGTGGCTGGGTGGCGGTGTCACCCTTCATCGAATGGCCTGGCTCGATCTAGCCCGCCTTTTTCACCAGCTTCTGCTGCGGCCGCGCCTGGTGAGAAATACGGGCGAGTCGCCTGCCTACGGGTCGACCTTCTCGTAGGGCAGGACAACGGTGTGCAAGGACGGCGGCCGGAGTTGCCCCGGGGCGACACCGAACGAGGCTCGGAACTTCACGGAGAGTCGATTGGCGGCTGGTCCGTTCAAGGCGTAGTCGATGTCACTGGTTTGCACATCGATGTAGTCTGAGTCGACGATTGGATTGGCAAAGTCGATCTCTGAGCTGGCTCTGATTTCGACCTTGAGGTCGGCGGCGGGGTCCACCGAGGAGAGCGGCGGATCGATGATGGGCCGGTGCCAGCGGACAGAACCGCTGGGCGCATTGACGGTGATGGTAGGGGACTGCACGAGGGAGACGCGCTTGGCGTACTTCCACATCATGTAGTAGCGGGCGTTGTCGCCGAAGTAGCCCGGCTTCACGTTAATGCCCGGTTCAACATTGATGCCCAAGGGCGTGTTGGGTCCCGCCAGGGTCGAGGGGACAACACAGGGTGAGCCGGCTGGCCCTGTGGCAATCAGAGGTACGCCGTATCCGGCCCAGATCGTGGGGGAGAATGCCTGGGGTCCAGGGTACGCAGTGAGGTTGGGCAGTGGGTTGGCCAGCATGCCGTTCGCAAAGTATGTGTTCATCATCGGGTCGCTGTTGGAGACCGGCAGCTTGGTGATGCAGCCCAGGGTGGCGCTGTTGGGGTCCGTGTCGATATTTCCCGGTTTCCAATCGGGGATGGGTTGCCCCGGAGATCCGTTCTCTGCAACAGGCGGCAAGATGTACGGGGGAGGCACGGGAATGTCCGGCATGCCGTTGTTGAGCTCGGGTGCCATCACCGGCCCCAAGACCGTGCCGGGGAAAACCAAGGGGCCACCTTCGCCGGCCTGCAATGGACCACCAGAGGGTGTCCCAGCGAAGCGCGAGTAGTTTGGCACGCTGTGAGTGAGTGGGTTCTGTCCCTGACTCCAAACCCGAAAGCGGGGCAGCACCGAACTCATGATCCCTGGTGAAAAGCCGAAGCGGTTGAGCTGCGAGGGCATGTTCTCGTTGTCCTCGATGCGGTACTCGATGAGCATAGGGAAGCGACTGTCGTAGGGGAACGAGTGCACGTTGTCGCGCCCAAAGGTCGGATCGTAGCCAGCGTTGAACGAGGGGAAGTCGAGGTACTGGTTGAACGTTCCTGGAGTGCCGGTTGCGTTGGCGGGGGCGAAGAGGTTGCTTTTCCTCATGGAGTAGGTCGTGCCCGGTGCGACCACTAATGTTTGCGGCGGCTGGGAGGCTCGGGCGCCGACGAGGCTCTTGTGGAGCTCAGGGAGCCCGCAGTTTTCAGCCCACTCGAGAAGGTTGCAGTCGAACTGTTGGACGAGGCCGGACATCGCTTCACTTGGGATGCCATTGACTTGTTTGATGTCTGGGCCCTTGCCTTGGTGAATGCCGGAGAGGCCCACCAGGATCTGCATGTCATCGAGAGTGGTGTCCACGAGGAAACCTGCTGCGGGTGACCAGGCCAGCCCTATGAGATCGAGGACTGAGTCCTTGTAGTCGTAGTACGACGGGGAAGCATCGGCAGCCCGATACACGTGCTGGAATCGCGCGCCGAACGTCGAGTTCAGCGGAGTGGTCAGGCCGAAGCCCATGGAGACCAAGAAGTCATCGCCATTCGGGTTGGCGAAGGCGCCAGCCTTGGGGGCGTTGAAGTTGTCGAGCACATGTTCGATGGTTGCGGCGGAGGCGCCGATGAGCTGCCCGGGAACATTCAGGCCAAGCTCAACCAGTGTCGGCCCGTAGAGAAACCGACGATCAATGGTGCCGTCGAGGTCTGTGTCTTGAGCGGGATGGTCGTAGTACTCAATGCCTTGGGTGACCGTGTCGTGGGCGATGGAGCTGGGGTAGCTGATGATCCCCGTCTTTGCTGTGCCCATGAAGCGGTGGACCACCACGCCAAAGTCGGGGTCGTCGCTGGCGATCGTCTCAAAGGGGATGGCGAAGTCGATGGCAGGAGGGAAGGCGCCTCTGCCGGGACTGCCAGGTGCGAGCAAGAAGTTCTGCGAGTCTGACTGGTCGATCATGGCTGGGGGGAGCGCAAGACCTCGCCCGCCTAAGTCGGTAATGCCGACGATGCCAGTGGTTTCCAAGTCGATCAGCTGGGCTGCATGGTTGGGTGTAGCCGAGCTAATAATGTTGGCAATGTCGGGGGCTGAAGGCTGGGAGCGCAGCACGAGCCGGTGGCGATTAGGCGTGCCACCAAAGCCGATGAAACGTGAATCGTCAGGGTCGAGTTGGTCGACCAGGATGGGCTCGAAACGCACGCTGCGACCGCCAGCGCCGAGGACAACTCGGCCCACGCGCATGTCGTCGAAACCCGGGTCGCTCGGGGGTAAATCCCCATCGGACACTGCGAAGCTCTCGTAGGCAGCGAAGCTCGAGGGCTCCATGGGTTCGTTGAAGGTGAGCTGCAGAGAGGTCTTGGGTGGCAGGGCGTTGAAGGTGTGGGTCGTTGGGTTCCAAACATCTGTGCGTTCGGTGCCGGTTTCATCCAGGGCTGCAACGAAATAGCGCAGATCGCTGTTGTAAGCGTCTTGCTCGTCGAAGGGATCCCGAGGGTGGTTCACGGGGTCGACGGTCACTGCGGCCAATGCGGTTGGGTCGGTTGGGAGAGGCCCTGGGATCGGTTCGAAGAACTCGGTGCGAGAGACGACGTAGCTGTCGCCGAGGGAAACCGCAGGAGCCAGGGGTGAATCGGGGGACAGCTCGTAGCGCACAGTGTTGGCGACGGTCGAGCTGGCGACGATTGCGTACTTCGTCTCGAGGATGCCGCCACCTGCCTGCGCTGTGTGCACTGTGAGTCGCGCCCCTGCCCAGGTGCCGTTGCCGTTGTTCGCGAGATTGCTGGGCAAGTCGATCAAGGTGTTGTCGCTCACGGACAGTGCTGACAGATCGCTGATGGTCCCTGTGGCTGAAACACTGCGGGTGATGCGTGGTGGGGTGAGGTCTGGCAGGAATCCGTTGAAGCTGATCTGGTCTCCGTCGGTTTGCAGCACGACGGCGTCGAGCCCTGAGTTTCCCGGCTGAAACCACAGGGGGACGCCAGGGCTTCCTGGCTGGTCTATGGGCAAGATGAGCTCTTGTCCAGAGGTGGTGCGCAACGAGCTGGAGAGCGAGATCGCGAGTTGCCCTGTCAGGTCTTGAATGGGAGCACCACTGTTGTCGTAAACCAGTGGGCTTGCTGGCCAGCCTGGGGAAAGGCTGGTCACCGCCGAGAGGATCACGCGGCGAGGGTTGGTGGGGTCGAGAAACGTTTGCTGAGGCTGTGCCGCGCCGAAGTTGTCCAGCACCAGCACGGCGTTGGGTTGGGAGAGTGAGGTGGGCTCTACAGGCTGAGTGAACGTGAGCACGAGAGCGGCGTTGCGTGGAACCAGAGCGACGTAGGGAGTGAAAGGGTCCGTGAGCTTGTCGAACTGGATGGGCACGAGAGTCGAGAGGTCACCGTCCTCATGGAGAGGAGCCGGGAATCCGGGCAAGAGCAGTCCTGTGTCCAGATCAACCTCGACGAGCGACGCGGGGTTGATCAGCGGCGTGACCGAGTCAGGGACGCCGTCGAGATCCGTGATGAGTCGGGCGAAGTGTGCCGACGCCAGGAAGAAGTCCACGGAAGGGTTGAGCTCTTTCACCAGGAAGGGACCGTCGCCCGGAGTGGCTTCCCCGCTGGATCCGCTGCCACCTCCTCCGCCGCCGCCACCGCCACAACCCGCCGTGCCAAGCAGGAGTACAGTTGTCATCACCGCTCGGCCCGCTGTCCCGAATAATCTCAACATGATCAGATGCCTCCTCCGGGAGCCCGACCCTCCTGAGCCTCGACTCCCTCGCCGCTGGCCGGCGTGTTTCACCTGTGCCTTCTCTCGCACCCAGGGTCAGACGGAAGGGGACGGCCCAAGCGGACAGAGGACTTGGAGAATGTTCAGCCTTCGTAGCGTTGGTGGCCGGTGCCAAAAAGCGGCTCAACCTGATCTTCGCAGGGGATAGGCTATGGCGTCCCCACCCTTGAGCGCGGGAGCGATCGGTCCGCGATGGGCCCCGTTGCCCCCGTCCCTCGGAGCTTTCCCGTGACAAGTCCGCCGCCTGAGCCTCGCCGCACACGCCAACGTAAGAATCGCTTCAAGACGGTGGTCGTGTTGCTTCTCCTACCCCTCGTTCTTGCCTTTGGGGCGGGCGAGGTTTGGGTGCGTGCCAATAAGACCGACATCGATCTGCTCTCGATCACAGGGCAACGCCCCGGAAAGAACCCCATGTCGCCTTGGGCTGTGGTGGACGCCTTTGGTGCGTATCGCGGGCGCCCAGGCTTTGACAAGCCTGCGTGGGGCAAGTCGATCAACAGTGAGGGGTTTATCTCAACCCCCGACCTCACTGTGGCCAAGGACCCTGGCACCTTGCGAGTGGTGTTTCTCGGTGGTTCGTCCACTGCTGGGCAAGGCGGAGATCTTGCTGACTCTGACACCTGGCCCTGGCAGGTTGCCGAGGGCTTGCGTGCCGCACGACCCGGCCAGACCATTGAGTTCTTGAACGCTGGCTTGGGTGGTTACTCCACCTTTGAGTCCATGGGGCGACTGTGGGCCCGGGTGCGTTTCTTTGAGCCCGACGTGCTGGTGCTTTGTCACGGTTGGAATGAACTCTACTACTGGAAGTCGTCGCAGATGGACGACCCCACGACCTGGCGCCGGCTGGCCCATGGCGGTTGGGGCTTCGATGGGTATATGCCCAAGAACCCGCCATTGAGTCCGTGGTTTATCGACGGGCTGATTCAGTGGTCCCAGCTTCTGACTCGAGCTCGCTTACATCTTTCACCGCGAGTGACGGGTGAGGCTGGTGCTGGGGCGCTGGGTGGGAGCGGGTTGCGAGATCACTACGATCCCCGTGGTGCGGATGTCTGGCGCACTCATTTGCGCCTCATCTCAGCGACCGCGGAGGTGATTGGGGCCGAGCTGTTTGTGGCCAAGCAGCCCACGTTGATTGTCCCCGATCTCGCGGAGGATCTTCGCGAGATCTGCCAATACAGCCATCACGGTTTTGATCACGATGCCCATGTTGATGCTTTTGATCACCTCTATCGAGTGATCGATGAGACGACGGCCGAAGACAGGGTGATCGATCTGACTGGGCTGTCGGGCCGTGGGGATTTGTTCAGTGACCATGTGCACCCAAACCCGAAAGGGGCGGGGTTGATCGCTGAACTCGTCACAGAGGCTCTGCTGAAACAGTCCGAGGTGTTCGGCCCGCGCTGACAGTCGGGCAGCGCTGTACTGGCCTGACCTTGGCGCAGGGTCAGTTGATCTTCCGAGCGAGCCGAGTGGAGCCGATCATCAAGGTGCAGGCTTTGGTCCCAAGCCAGCTTGATGGGATCGTGTACCAGGCCAGCAACGCGAAAGCGGAGGGCATCGACAGCGGAATTAGGCGCGGGATGCTCATCGCTTGCGGTTTTCGCAAAACCGAACGATTTCGCCGCGCCATCTGCATTTATCTCGGCAAGCTCGACCTCAGCCCCGCGCTGTGGTTTCACCCGAAACCCCAAAGCGCCGCAGATTGTTCCAGGGCATGCCCAAACTCCTCCGAAGGGGTTCGCTACACTCACCTACACGACGGGCTTCGTGAAGCCACGGCCGTCTCAACCGCCTCTCTATGAGATTCCTGTAAATCGTCTCACGCACACCTTCGACAATGGCGTTTCTGTCTATGACGAGCATCTCGTGGATGGGCAGCGCACGCGATACAAGCTGAACAACGTGCACGAGGTCGAGGAGGAGGTGCTCTTCTCCCACTGGATTCAGGCGATTCCCTCATCTGGGATCTTCGTCAGCGTGGGATGTGCCATTGGCTACTACATCGTGCTAGCCAAGAAACTCGCGCCCAACGTGGTGATTCACGCGGTGGAGCCGCTCCCCACGTCATCAAAGCTGCATGCAAGAGAACATGCGTCTCAACCAGTTTGACCCAAGCAGTATTACTCTGCACACCGAAGGCATCGCCGCCGAGCGGGGCACTGCCACTTTCGAAGACGACGGTTTCTCAAGCGTCGTGGTGAGCGGCGATCAAAGCCGGCCCTTCATGTACTGGCTGAAGTTCACCGTCAAGAAGCTGCTCAATTCTGTGGGCATCGGGGACTACGGCCAGGAGGTCGACCGGATGACAAAAATCTCCACCATCCCCCTCGACGAGCTCATGGGCCGAGTGGGCGCCCCCGTTGACCTGCTGCAAATGGATGTGCAAGGGCTAGAGGGCGATATTCTCTCGGCAGCCACGGCCACATTGAAGCGTGGCACCATTGAAACTCTGCTCATCGGCACTCACAGCGATGCGGTACACGCTCGCTGCCTCGAGCTTCTGACGGCTGGGGGTTACCGTATTATTCACGACGATCCGAACCCAGGCACGCAGCCCGATGGCATGATCGTGGCTACTAAGCGGCCTGAGGCTGCTCCATAGCCACCTTGAGACCGAGCGACAGTCTCCACAGCCGCTCCCAGCAGCTACAGTTGCTCAACGCAACTGATATGAAGCTGAATATGCTCATGGAGCAAAGTGTCGCAAGACTCAGAGAAACTGGGAAGCGATCTTAGGCTAGGGCTGATCGCGCCCCGGGGCGATACCGTCTTGGCTGGGCCCGTTTCCCCGGTGTTTCATTGCGGGATTCTCGACGGCGACGGCGACGGGGTGCCTCGCTCAGGTTATCGCTGGATCATGCATGGGTTCGTCCAGCGATAAGAGTAGGGGGGTAGGACGCTGACTTTTGGATTGCCCGGGTGCACCAGCCCCTGAACCCACATTCGGTTTTTCGGGCCGAGGTCGTATGGGGCAACAGATCGGCGCGCGGTGCCGTCTGGGCCAGCGATGAGCCAACCACCTACATCTCTGAGGGTGGTGGGATCGAGCCACCCGGCGCCGTGCCGGGTCCACAGAGGTTGGCTTGCTTTCTTGAAGGAGAGCTGCACGCGGCAGCTGTCCCCGGGGCGGCCGGTAAAGATAAGAAAGGGTGCTTCGAAGGTAAGCATGGGCTGAATGGTGGTGACTGCGTTGTAGATCACTCCGGAGCCATAGGCCGTTCGCACCACTAGGTGAAGCGGCTGCGAGATTCCGTTGGCTTGAACAGTCCCTTCAACGCGAATGCGCTGTGGGTCTAGGGAAGAAAGTGAAAGGTCGAGTAGGACAGCGCCGCCGAGAGTGGCGGAAAGGTTTTTGGGGAGCGGGAAGTCTTGGCCGTCGTTTCGAGAAACTGTGCAACCTAGGCGCACGTCGCCCAGGGATGAAGTCCTTGTGGGTGAGATGTCGCTCAGTGAGAGAAACCGTGCTTGCAGAGGGGGCTTGGAGGCGGCGAGGCTCTGCACTCGCCTGCTGAGCTCCGGAGCGATACTTCGCGCAAGCGCCTCGGCCAAGATGTCAATGCCCGTTGGGGAGGGGTGTAGGGAGTCCAGGAAGAGCTGGGCCAGTGGAGAACCGCTGTTGTCCAAGAGTCTCTGCCCTGAGAGGACCGCATCGGCACCGGCAGCCTGGGCCGTCGCGCTCACCGTGCGACTGTCGGCGGATGTGCGTGGTGATTGTTTCAGTACTTCTGGGCGATGTGCTGGGGAGAGCACGGCTACGAAGGCGCCCCTGTCTGACGCACGTTGGACAATGGCCGAGACTCGCCGCGCCAACTCTTCAGGGGAGACTCGTGGATGGGCTGGAGCCTGCTCTTGCGTTTTTAGGAGGTGCAGGATTCCATCTACGAGACTGCTCGCTGCACGAATTTTCGTGAGCAGTCTGGGAGTATCGGCTTCAGCTAATCGAGTGGCGTCGTCAGGCGGCACCGCAGGGATCTGGTCGTTCCATGCACCCACATGGAGAATGACCACGTCTGGTGCGAGTTGATCGATGGTTTCGTCCACCGTTGTATGGACCTGAACGGAGCTGTACCCGGAGACACCCAGGTTGAGCACTTGCACCTGATCAAGGCCGAGTCCCCGGAGTCTCAATCTCTCAGAGAGTTTCGAACTCAACGTGTCTACGTTGTCGAGCCCGAGACCATAGACAATGCTTTCACCGTAGACGGCGACGCGCAACAAACCTGGAGGACGAGGTTGCGCAGGCTCGCCACGATAAGGCCAGTCGCCTGTGGCGTAGCGGCCAGCATGTGTCTGTGCGGTGCGAAACTGGGAAGCCAAAGTGTAGAAGCGGCGGTCGTGTAGCTGATACCTACTTTCGCCGCCGAGTTGCTGATCGCCGAAAGGCTTCACCTCTGCGTGTGCGAGGCGAGCCGCAACTTCCATGGCACCGACGGAACAGGTGATTGCTAAGAGAAATTTGGCGGCTTGTCTCTGACGGGTTCCCATTACGCATCCCAGCCATGCATCGTGCCTGTAGTGTGGCGCTGCTCTTTGCATACACGGTAGCAGGTGCATCGAGAGGAGGGAGTGGTGCGACGGACCGGAGAGTAAAGCAGGTGCCCTGGAGCGCTCAGGCCAAGGCGCAATCCATGGCGTTGGAGTGCTCGTCGGCTTGCCGCGGGGTGAGTTCGTTGGTCGTTCGGGTTGTGCCCAGTCTCAGCATGAAAGCTGAGCCACCCGGCCGGCTGGCCCCTTCTGCAGGTCATTGAGTTGACGACAGCTTGTCACCCTATGGTGAGACTCATGTAACCTCATGGCATCTCACGAACCACGAAAGAGGCAGCAGCTTTGCGGCAGTCAGGGGCGACCACTGGAAGACGGCTGGGCGCGCTGCTGTTGGCGGTGGCAGCGGCCCTGTTGGTCGGGGTGAGCTTGTGGTTGACGCCAAACCAGGTTGTGAGCGACGGAGGTCGGGTTTTGGTGGGCGTGGCGGCTGAGGAATCTGCGCCCAAGGCCGAACGACCCGAGTCAATGGCCCCCGGCGAGAGGGAGCGACCAAAGCTCGTTGAGTGGGATGGGGACTTGGGAGAAAGCGAACCCACAGGCGCTGAGCTTGCGGTAGAAGTGCCAGAGGGTTTCGCGCCGTCTTGCAACGTGGTCGTTCGCGTTGTCTTCGACGACGACGGGCGGACTCCTGCGGCTGGTGCGACCATCGAGGTGGGGCGCGAGCGGGATGTTCCTGGGGCGTACGAGGGCACCGACTTCGTGTTCGAAAGTCATCTTGCGGATGACCAAGGTTTGCTCACCTTGCCCACCACTTGCGAAGAGACCGCGCTCTACGCTTGGCTCGAATTTCAAGCCAGCGACTCGGAGTACCTCGAGTTGCAGAAAGGGTCTGTTCATGAAGTGGAGTTGGTCTTGGCTCCGTGCCTGAGCGTGGTGGGGCGCGTGGTCAATCAGTTCACCCAGCAACCCATCGTGGGTGCCGAAGTATGGATCCCCACCTTCAACCGGGGCAGCCGAGTGGTGACGGACGCCAACGGTCGCTACGAGATGCTGCGCTACCCGGCAGCCGAGAATCATGGCCGGTCACTGCAGGTGCAGGCCGATGGCTTTGGAACAGGCCAACGAACAATCATGGTGGGCGAGGGCGGTGCGTGGACGATTACAGAGGAGCAGGGCTACGAGGCTGAGTTCGCAGGAAGCTCGCCACCGATCTTGCTCGACTTTGAGCTTCTGCCCCAGGTGAGTTACGTGGGCCGGGTGATCGACAGCGCTAGGAGACCGGTGGTCGGTGCGAAGATCAATGCCCGGGGTTACTACTCAGCGGGCTATGGAGTCTTTTCCCCCGACACCGCTGCATCCGTCACCGATGCAGAGGGCGTTTATCGCCTCGACGGCTTGCGTGCTGACACCGCGCACACCCTTTGGTTTCGCGCCGATGGTTTCGGCACCGCCCTCCGTCACTCCTATCCTCAGACACGAGGGAACGGCGACTTGGGAGTCACCTTGCTCTCGCCGGCTTCCTCGCTGAGCGTCACCCTCGTCGACGGTGAGGGTTTGCCTGCAGTGGGTTTCACCGTGTCCTTTCTCTGGGACGAAGCGGATCCCTTGCCGGTGCCCGAGGGGCCCGGAGTGGGCGGTGTGATTCACGCGCCGTACGGCTTCGACGGCAAGGCGGCCACCGATGAACAGGGCTCGGTGCGTTTTGAGGCCCTGCCCGAGGGTCAGTACACGGTGAAAGTCCAGCGGAGCGAGCGCAGCCGCAAGACAATCCTCGAGCGGGAGCTGCGTCTGGATCTTGGGCAAGGTCGCTACGAAGACTGGCGACTTCCTGTGGGCACGGTCACTCTGCGCGGCGTGGTGACGCGCTTAGGCGTAGCCGTTGAGGGGGCCGAGGTGCGGGCTGGGCCTTCGTACGACGCTGTGGGCCCGGTGCTCACCGATGACGCGGGGCGTTTCCGCATCGCCGGACAGTCGCGGGACGAGGACTCTCGGCTGACAGCGACTTGGGTAGATCCCGAAACGGGCAAGAGCTGGGAGGCGATAGCGGAGACGGATGCCTTAGAACTTGTCACGCTCAAGCTGCTGCTCATAGACGACGAGTAAGTAGTTATGGGCGGCGCAGCACGATGTCTAGTTGGCGCTGCGCTCCTCATTCGAACACGAGGCTCTTGCGGGACGCCGTGGTGCACACGAGTCATAGGTCTCGAAGGTCTCGAACGCACGTCGGTGACATCTACGATGAGACGCATCTGCCCGCTGTGACGTTCGCTCGAGTGAGAAGTTTTTCTGCTTACGGCGTTGTGGCCTTCAGCCCGTTGGAGAAGGCAATCCCTCCGGTGGCTGAGGCGTCTTGCACCAAGAACTGATACCAACTCACTGCGCCAGGAGGCACGCCATCGGGCCATGTGGAGTAGGCGAAGATGTTCCCGGTGGCGTCGGCGAAGAAAGGGATCTGGGCTGCTGCGGGGACGGCGTGGAGCGTGCCACCCAGGACGTTGATCGGTGTGGAGCTCAGGGAGATCCACAAGAGC
>JBLIMM010000037.1:0-19566 GCA_047638635.1 Pseudohongiellaceae bacterium
CGGCTGCGTCCCAGGTGTAATGAGTGAGCACCCGCTGCTGAAGCTCTGTTGAGGGTGGGCGGTGCAGCGCGGCGACAACCCCTTCACGCAGGGCGTCTCGGTCTTCGCTGTCCATGTAAATGGAGTGCTCGCCGAAATACTCTCGCACGGGCGCACATTCGCCCACTGCGAGAGTGCATCCCAAGGCGGCGGCTTCGAGGTTGGCCAGCCCTGGAGTCTCGTGGTGACTTGGCGAAACGTGAACTCGGGCCTGACCCATGAGCTGCAGAATGTCTTCCCGGGAGCGTTCTCCGAGAAAACGCATGCGCGGGCCGGCGGCTCGGCGGCAGCGGCGGTAATAGCCCACGTGCATGCGCCGGGGAGCCCCTACGAAAGTCAGCTCGATGTCTTCATCCCGCAGCGCCTCGATCAGCGCCAGCTGGTTCTTGCGCGGGTCGAAACTACCCACGCAAAGCACGCCGTGGCGGTCACGGTCGTCAGCTTGCTCAAGGGCTTTGCGGCACTGCTCTGCGTCCACACCATTGGGGACCACCTGCACGGTGAGTTCGTGGGAGCTCTCGCCGCAGATCTGCTGGGCTTCGGCGTCGGAGTTGGGCATGACCACAGCAGCTCCGTGGAGCAGCTCACTGCGGGCAGATCCCCAACCCTTGGCCAGGGCTTTGGTCACAGCGAGGCGTTCGAACTGGCTCCGCGCCCGGCACCAGCGGAGCAGGTTGCGCAGGTTCTCCGCCATGGGCTGACGGGCCATGCGGCCGTTGGGCTCCCGAATGATGGCTTGCCCCGTGCGCCAGGGCCAATAGATGGGGGTCAGCACCACCGGGCGCTGGGCTGCCTGGGCCCGAGCAAAGTAAATGTAGGTTTCGTGGATGCGCTCGAGGTGCCACAGATGCACCAAATCGAAGTCAGCAGGGTTCGCTGAGCCGTCCCGGCAAATGACCACCTCGACGCCCCGGCGACCCAAGGCTCTGGCAGACGCGATGACCTGGACGCTGTCTCCGCCGATGTGAGTCTGCAGGTCGCTGCGCACGGGAAAGAGCACACGCAGTGGGGCGGCGCTTCCGTCCGGAGTGACCATGCTGAATCAGGAAGCGGCCCCGGGGACTTCGAGTGCTGCTGTTTCGGGAGGCAGGGCGCGACCGGGAGCGTTGAGCATGTTGTTGACCACGTTGGCGATGCGCATGGCCGCCAAGCCGTCGCCGTAGGGACTGCCAGTAGGTTGAGCCTTGGCCAGGGTCTCTGTATCGGCAAGGAGCCGTGAGCCCGCCGCGAAGATGGCTTCCTCGTTGAGCCCGACCAAGGTGGCCGCGCCACTTTGCAGCCCTTCGGGACGCTCCGTGCTTTCGCGCAAGACCAGGACCGGCTTGTGCAGAGCGGGGGCCTCCTCTTGGATACCCCCAGAGTCGGTGAGCACAAACTCACACTGGTCCATGGCCGTGGCGCACTGCCCGTATGTCAGCGGCTCGACCAGGTGGATGCGTTCATGTCCTCCCACGGCTTGCCGGACCACAGGGCCCACTGCCGGGTTGGGATGCAAGGGCCAGAGCACTTCGACATCGTCAAAGCGCTCCACCAGCCGACGAATGGCCACGCAGGCGCTGGCCAAGGGGCTGCCGAAGTTCTCACGGCGGTGCGTGGTGACGAAGAGCAGACGATGGTTCGGGCGCCGTTTGATCGGCAGCTCAACCTGGCGCTCGACGGCGATCAGCAGCGCATCGATGACCGGGTTGCCGGTGACGTGCACGGTGCTCGGATCGTGGCCCTCGCCCAGCAGGTTGTCCCGAGATGTGTCTGTCGGGGCGAAATGCACCGCAGCCAAGCGTCCGGCGATCATGCGGTTGGCCTCTTCGGGGAAGGGGCTCTGCAGGTCGTGTGTGCGCAGCCCGGCCTCGACATGGCCGAAGGGGATGCGCTCGTAGAAGGCCGCCAGGGCCGTGGCCAAGACCGTGGTCGTGTCGCCTTGGCCGAGAACCAGGTCGGGCTTCTCCTTGCGCAGGACTTCAGACACGCCAGTGATCAGGCGTGCGGTGAGTTCAGGCAAGGTCTGGCCGGCGACCATGATGTTGAGGTCGATGTGGGCGCTGGTGCCGAAGAAATCCAGCATCTGGTCCATCATGCCCCGGTGTTGGGCGGTGGCCAGGACCCGGCAGGTGATCCCGGGCTGTTGCTGCAGACGCAGGATCACTGGGGCCATCTTGATCACTTCTGGCCGCGTGCCTACCACGCACAGTACGGTCTTTCCCATTGGTGGTCCCAAGGGTTTGCACTGAGCCCGGATATCCGGAAAAATGTAGCAGATGATACCTCATGCGGTGGATGTGTTCTAGCTGACCGGCAGGGGGCTGAGTCTGGTAGGGGATCCACGAGAACCTTGGTTTTGGGCCCCTCGCGCGGGATGCTCAGCCCCTCTTTCGAGCCGTCGGACCCCCCATGCAGTCGACCCTAGCCAACATCGTGCGCCGCCGTGAGCTGATCGGCGTGCTGGTACGGACCGAGCTGGAGACCCAGGCAGCGGGGACGCGCCTGGGCTTTCTGTGGTGGCTCATCGATCCGGCGCTGACGATGCTCGTCTACGTCTTGCTGTTCACCGTGATTTTCTCCCACGGTGATCGTTACGCACCGTTTCCGCTGTTTGTCCTCTGCGGGTTGCTGCCCTGGAAGCATCTCGCCTCCAGCCTGGCCGTGTCGACGCAGCTGCTACGGCGACGGGAGCATCTGCTGAAGTCTGTCCCCTTTCCGTCCATCGTGCTGCCCCTGTCCACGGTGCTGTCTGGGGCGGTCTATCTCGCTGCGGGTTTGGCGCTGACCATGGTGGCGGCGGCCCTTTGGGGACGCCCGATGAACGGCGCCCTGCTGCAACTGGTGCCGTTGCTAGCGCTCCAGGTGGCGGTGGTCGCCGGGCTGTCACTGGTCTTGGCCTGTCTGGGCGTGCTGATGCGCGATATCTCCAGGCTCATGGAGCACTTACTGCGCTTCGGGCTCTATTGCAGCCCTGTGTTGTACGGCCTGGATCAAGTGCGCGACAGCATGGGACCCACCGCTGAAACCCTGTACATGCTGAACCCCATGGCGATTCTGATCACCGGCTATCGTGACGCACTGTTTTACGGCCAGATCATGGACACAAAACTATGGCTCATGCTCTTGGTCGAGGCGGCGTTGCTGCTTCCTGCTGGGTACCTCTTCTATCGCCGCTTCGACAGTCGGCTGATCAAGGAGCTCTGACGGTGACCCAGGCCGTTCCACTGATCGAAGCCAAGGGGCTTGGGGTGCGCTACCGGCTCCATCGCCGGCGGACCCAATCGCTCAAATATCGCTTGTTGCAAGGGCTTATGCGTTCGCGGCCCGAAGAGTTCTGGGCTTTGCGTCACGTGAACCTGACCTGCCACGAGGGGCGGGCCTTGGGCATTCTGGGCGCCAACGGAGCGGGCAAGAGCACGCTCTGCCTGGCCCTGTCCGGTATTCTCGAAGCGGACGAAGGCAGTCTCACCGTGCGGGGGCGAGTGTCGTCGCTGTTGTCGTTGTCCACTGGCTTCGATAATCAGCTCAGCGGGCGCCAGAACATCTCGCTGAGTGGGTCGTTTCTGGGTATGTCCCTGGGCCAATCCCGGGCTCTTGAGCGAGAGATCATTGAGTTCGCCGAGCTAGAGAAGTTCATCGACGAGCCAGTGCGCATCTATTCGAGCGGCATGCGCTCACGTTTGGCCTTCGCCATCGCCACCAGCGTGCAGCCAGAGATTCTGATTCTCGACGAAGTGCTGAGCGTGGGGGACGAAACCTTCAAGGCCAAGAGTCGCCAGCGCATCGAGAGCATTATCGCGGGCTCGAAGTTGGTCGTGGTGGTGTCCCACAACCTGCTCACGCTCTCGACTCTCTGCACCGAGGGTGTCTGGGTAGACGGGGGACGAATTGTCCAAAATGGACCGATTGACGAGGTGATCGCGGCCTACCGCGCGGCCACGGCTGCCGCGCTCTAGCTGGCCTGATGTCGTGCGGACGGGGGCCCGTCACCGTTTAGTGGCGAGGCAGGCGGTCGGCGAGTGCGCTGCGATGTGGCGAGCCCCTCTCTTCAACGAATAGGATGCTCGGCCGCCGGGCGGCATCTGCAGCACCAATCATCATCGACAGGGAGAACTCTGTGGTCTCGTCACCAACTATCGCACCTAGCTCTGAGGCTCTTGCCACGACACCAGCCAGGAGTTCGCACGATCCCTTAATCCTCTGCGAGAAGACTCCGTGGGAGCCTTGCGCGCCTGCGGGGGTTGGTGCTGACGACAAGACCGAATGGGTCTGCTGGCGGGAGCTTGCGCACGTGTGGCCCCACCGTCTCGGATTGGTGATTCTGGCTGGGGCTCGGGCCACGTTTGAGCCCATCGATGTCGAGGCCGATACGTCGCTGTTTCTCACGGCGGGGGCGGCACTCAGCGAGATCAGCTCTGACGGTCTGGAGCTCGTCGTGCGCTTCACGCCTGTCCATGAAGATGGCAGCACCGGGGCCGAGCAAACCGTGCTGACGCGGCACATTGAGGGCTTCGATGCTGAGACCCCGTGGGTTGAGATCATGCTGCCCTTGGGCTCCTTGGTGTACGGCCGTGGCGTGGTCGCCTTGGAGTGTGGCCCGGGGCCGCTGGGGGAGCCGAGCGCTGACTGGCTGGCAATTTACGAAATGGTTGTGGGCCCAGCGGCGCAGCAGTCGTTGCATCGCGCCCGGGGTCACAACGAGCGCCGTTATACCGCTGACTTGGCTCGGTTTGAGCAACGTCACGACGCGTCGGTGCTTGATAAGAACAGTGACTACGCTGGCAGCCCCTTGGTGGCTGCAGGGCGTCCTGCTTTTGGACTCGCCGCAGGGCCGGTGACGACTCTCGAGCGGCAGCTGGCTCGAGCCGTCTCGGTGGTCGAACTGGGCAACCGGGCTTTGGCTCGCGGGCTGCAGCGCAATCCACCAGACTTCCAGCAGCGCCTAGGGGCTCGGCTGGCAGGCTTACGCACGGGTAGCTCCGATGTGACCCGCAAGTTGCGGGTCTTGTCTCTGTGCAGCGGTGTGGGACGGGTAGAGCGGGCCTTGCTCCAGGGCATTTGGCCCGAGGCTGTGGCCCTGACCCTGTGGGACCGGAACGCTGACGTGGCCGAGGTGACTGCGTCCCGCCTCGCTGCTGTGTGCGAGGAGGTCACTGTCGTCGAGGATGACGTCAATCACCTTGATTTGCAGGGTGAACGTTACGACGTGATTCTCTGCGCGTCGGGGTTGCACCACTTGGTCGAGCTGGAGCACGTGCTGTCGACGGTCTCCGATGGGCTTGAGGCCGACGGTGAATTTTGGAGTATCGCCGAGTTCGTAGGGCGGAATGGCTACCGCATGTGGCCTGGTGCCCGGGCTGTAGCCAACGCCTTCTTCGCCGATCTGCCCGAGGCATATCGAGTGTCCCGAGTGGGTGGTGGAGCTGCTGAACTCGACGAGAAGCTGGGCGATCTCGACCAATCTGTTCAGACTCTTGAGGGCATCCGGAGCCAAGAGATCGAGGGGCTGCTGCAGCAAAACTTCGCCGTGCAGGATTCCCAAGCCCGCTCGTGCTTCTTGTGGAGCCTGCTCGAGCCTGCCTATGTGTCGAACTACGATCTGCACGCCCAAGAATCGATCGAACTCATCGAACGGGCCGCCGCACTCGACGTGAAGTATCAGCTCGCTGGTGGACGCCCCGGGATCCTCAATGGTGTCTACCGAAAGTCCCACTAGTGTCGTGCAGGACTTTTCTGAACCGCTGCTAGAGTGTGGCATCGCCGCCGCTCGGGCTCTTCCGGCCGGGGGGGCGAAGGTGCCGGAGATCGGTTGGATGGCCCAGATGAACCCGCAAAAGCAAACCCGCTTAGATGGGCAGCTCGCCAGTGCTCGTCGTGACACGGCGCGGCACCGTCGTCGGGTGGCACAGCTGGTGCTTGAGGCCCAGCAGCAGCGTGAGGCTTCGAACGCGCTGGTTGATGACCTGCGTCGTCAGTTGGCTGAGGCGGACGGGGCGCTCAGCGCACTGGCGGGGGCTCGTCGGGTCAACGAAGGCAGCGCCCGTGCTCTCAAGGCCTTGCGTCGGGAGCGGGACGCGTTGCGCGCCGACTTGAATACTGGCCGCGTAGACATCGACGTCTTGCGGGCTCAGCTGGCGGAGGGCCGTTCGCAGCAGGAGCCACTGTCCGCCGAGTTGCAGATGGCTCGACAAACTCAGGACCAGCTTGAGCGAGAAGTGGCTCGGCTGAACGGCATGTGCGCGGAGTTCGAGCAGGCCTTGATCGCGGCCACCGAGTCCATTGGTTGGCGCATTGCGAACCGCATGCACGTGACGCAAGTGGGTGGGCGTCGACTGGCTTGGTCGGGCTTGCGTCGCTGCTACTACGTCTTGCCCCTGCCTCGGTCATTACGCTGGACTGCACGCGCGGCATTCTTTGAGACTTTTGGCTTCCTGCTCAAGGGGAAGCCAGCGCAGCGCTCTTATGAGCAAGCTCGGATGTTGCAGCAGCGCCTGGCAGGCTCCATGGCGTCACCGCCGCCCGTCCCAGAGAGCGGTCTGACAGACTACGTTTTCTTTGGGGTGATCGACTGGCACCTGCGTTACCAGCGGCCTCAGCATATCGCAGCGGGAATGGCCGCCCGAGGACATCGGGTGTTCTACATCAGCCCGAACTTCATCAACGCTCGAGAACCAGGGGCCGCCATCGAGTCCCTCGACGACACCGGGCGACTGCTTTCGGTGCGCCTGCAGGTGTCAGGTTCACCTGTGATTTACTCAGAGCAAGGTTCGCCGGCTCAGCGCGAGCAAATCCGAGCGTCCCTGGCTGGTGTCCTCCACGACTTTTCGTCGAAGGGCATCGTCTGCGTCCTCCATCATCCTTTCTGGACGGACCTCGCAGAGACCCTGCCCCTGCGCCGCATGGTCTACGACTGCATCGATCACCACGGGGGCTTTAGCAACACCTCTCAGGCCATGATCGACGCAGAGAGCGAGCTGATTGAGCGCTCTGATTTGTTGGTGGCCACGGCCCATTGGTTGCGAGATCGCCTGAGCGAAGAAAAAGACGCAGCGTCCGTGGCCCTGGTGCCGAACGCCTGCGACTACGACTACTTCTGCCAACGTCCTGACGAAGTGTTCGCAGACAGCGAGGGCCGCCAGGTCATCGGCTACATCGGCGCCATCGCTGACTGGTTCGACGTCGAGCTCATCGCTGCAGTGGCTCGGGCCTATCCCGAGTGCTTGGTGTTACTTGTGGGCGCCGACACTTGCGGGGCTGAAGCTCGCTTGAGACGCTACGAGAACGTGCAGTTCGAGGGGGAGGTGTCCTACGATCGACTGACGCACTACGTCTACGGCATGGACGTTTGCACGATCCCGTTCCAGGTGATCCCGCTGACCATCGCGACGAACCCGGTGAAGGTCTTTGAGTACCTGGCCGCTGGGCGCGAGGTGGTCTCTACCGCCTTGCCCGAGGTGGCCATGCTGGGCGATGTCGCTGCGATTGTGGCTGAGAATCACGAGTCGTTCGTGCAGGGCGTGGGCACAGCGTTGAAGCGAGTGGGGCGCAAGAAGGCTGTCACTGCCAGGCAGCGCTTCGCCGCAGAGAACACCTGGGCTCAGCGCGTGCAGTCTTTCGACGAGCACGTGGGGGAGATGCCTCGCCCCGGTGCCAGCGTCATCATCATCACTTACAACGGGCTTGATTTTACTCGCCGCTGTGTCGAGTCGATTCTTGAGCACGACGATGGCTGCGAGATTGAAATCATCTTCGTGGACAACGATAGCCACGATGAAACGCCCAGTTATCTGCGCAAGTTCTGCAAGGGGCGCGATGATGCGGATGCCGTCCTCAACAAAGACAACCGGGGTTTCGCCGCAGCGGTGAACCAAGGGATGGAGCGGGCGCGCTTCGAGAACATCGTGGTGATGAACAACGACACCGTGGTGGCGCCGGGGTGGTTGTCGAGCATGGTGCGGCACGTGGAGCGAGATCCGTCCATCGGCATTATTGGTCCGATGACCAACAACATCGGCAACGAAGCACGCATCGAGATGAACTACACCGACGCTGCTGACATGGGCAGCGAGGTGCGGGCGCATCTGTTGGCCCATCAAGGGCGCCGCTTTGAGCTGTCCGTGACCGCGTTCTTCTGCGTGCTCATCCCCCGGGCCACATACACAGCTCTCGGCGGGCTCGATGAGATCTTTGGTCGCGGCTTTTTTGAAGACGACGACTATTGTTGCCGCGTGCGCGAGATCGGCTTAAAGGTGGTGGTCGCCGAGGATGCTTTCGTGCACCACGAGCTGTCCGCCTCCTTTGGCAAGCTGCCGACTCTTGAGAAGCAGCGCCTCTTTGAAGAAAACCGTAAGCACTACGAAGCGAAATGGGGCGAGTGGAAGCCTCACGAGTACCGCTAGACGCCCTCCGCGTAACAGAAAGATTCATGGTGACGACAGACGATCTCACGGCCCGGGTCGACCCGGTGTTCATCATTGGTTCGCCCCGCTCGGGAACCAGTGCCTTCGCTTGGGCTTTGGCTCAGCACCCCGAACTCACCACAGGCCCCGAGTCTGACTTTCTCTACTACCTGCTCAAGGGTGGTCCCAAGTCGCCGCTGAAACAGTGCTACTTGCAGGGCGTCGACACTCCGGCGGGCCTCAAAGGCCGTTGGCTAGAAAGCCAGAAAGTCGATTGGGACGAGTTTGTCGCTCACGCGGGTATGGGCTTCGGCGCGCTCTTCGCCTCTCGCACTGCAGGCTCTCGCTGGATCGATTCGTCACCTTCGAGCACGCTGGTGTTGGACGACTTGGCGCGGATGTTCCCCAGCGCTCGCTTCGTGCACGTTCTCCGTGACGGGCGTTCCGTGGTGAGCTCCATGATTGCCTCGTCGTTCCCGGTGAAGTTCGCATCGAGCTTCACAAATGCCTGCGAGACTTGGTCGGTCTACGCCAGCCGGGCTCACGCTTTCTGCGAGGCTCATCCTGATCGCTGTTGCGAGGTGCGCAACGAAGATTGGTCAGAGGACGGCGAAGGCGTCCTGCGTAAAGTCTTCGAGAGCCTAGGCGTGGAGTACAGCGACCGGGCCACGAAGTTCTTGTCCAAGAAGCGCATCAACTCCAGCTTCAACGCTGGTGAGGGCAGCGAGGCTCCAGCCACCACCGCCGCCCCAGTGAAGAGCAAAGCCCACGTGTGGACGGCCTGGACCGGCCGGCAGAAGCGAGCCTTCAAAGAGATTGCCGCACCGACTATGAGCCAACTGAACTACGACACGTCCCTCGATTGACCGAGGCCCGACAAGCTCCGCGGCATGATCGACCTGAAGCTCTGGGCTGAACCCCGAACAACCAGGGTGCGCGCTCAGGCCACCCGCAGCATCGCAAGAATGGCGATCGGTGGAGCAGACGCCTACCGCAGATAGCCCAGCTGGCGCAGGTCTTGTTCGGCGGCGGCAGCATCGCTCTGAAAGTCGGAGATCAGCTCTGCGGCGAAGGCTCGACCCTCGTCGCGATAGCGGGCGAAGCTGGCGGCCAAGGTTTGTTCGAGAGCTGCATTCGAGATGGCCACTTCGCGGCTCCCTGTGGGCGTAGCAGAGGTGTCGATGAGTTCGCGAGTGTTGTCGGTGAAGTTCAGCGTCAGCTTGTGGGCGCCGAGGCGCACCGCAGAGGCCTCGTCCTTGAAGAGCTGAAAGTCCGCGAAGAGCAGCCGCTCTTGGAGCGCTGGGCCCAGGAGCGAGTGACCGCCGGCAGAACCGAAGTCTTGGGGCTCACAGCCAGCCACTTCAAGCACGGTGGGGTAGATGTCCATCAAAGAAGCGGTGCGCGTGTCATGGGCCGCGGCAGGAGGGGAGGCGAGGGCCTCGGGGTAGCGCACGACCAGCGGCACATGGAGCAACTCTTCGCGCATGCTGTTGCCGTGTCCCACGATGGAGTTTCGGTCGAGCAAACTCTCGCCGTGGTCGGAGTAGAAAACCACAAGGCTTCGATCCAGGCCCACGGTGTCGTCCCAGGCTTCGAGCAGGGCGCCAATGCCCTCGTCCGTGTCGCGAATTGATTGACGGTAGCTGGCCTTCAAGCCTTCTTCGGTGAGCTCAGAACGGCTGAGCCCCGGATGCTCCTTGTCGAAGTACCAGGGCTTCCATTGGTGCACATCGAGGTAATGCACCAACAAGAACCGCGGCTTCTCTGGGTCGAGTCCAGCGAGCACTGACAGGGCGTATTCGGTGACTTGTGACCCGGGCACCACACCGGTACGTGCGACCACATCACCCCCGTCGCGAAAGAGTCCTGAGGTGAAATACAGCGGGTTGGAGAGGACCATTCCTGTGGCGTAGCCTTGGCCGCGCAAGGTCTCGGGCAATGTCTCGAGCTGCCGTGAGTAGGTGGTGATCAGGACGTCTTTGTCTTGGTGGGGCCGCGCGAAATATCCGGGGGGGACAGGTAAATCAGAGCCAGCCGGGCGACTGTCGGCGCGAAAGCCCGTGTTGTGGAAACGAGGCGGGAGGCCCGTGAGAGTGGACGTGATGGAAGGCAACGTCCACGAAGCGGTGGCGTAGGTGGACGGGTAGACCACGGCGTTGGCTGTCGCTGCAGCGAGGTGCGGCATGAGCTCCTCGTGCTTGCCTCCCACCGCGTAGTCGACCCGGTGGGTGTCCGAGCAGATCAGCAGAATATCCGCTGGGCCTTGGCTGGGGGTGCGCTGAGGCACAAGGCGGGGGACGGACAGCACGCCGGTCATGGCTGCCTCGTCGGAGGAGCTTGCGAACGTCCAAGACAGCTGGATGGTTTGCCCAGAGAACGACGAGAGATCGACGACCTCCGGTTCGTTGAGCAACTCCCAGCGCTGCTCTTCGCGGAGTCGATCAAGAGAGTGCGTGGAGAATGAGCCCAAGGGGTGACTCTCACCGCCCGCGATGGCAGCGGCCGTCAAGCTGCCGTCTGCGGACCGCCCGGCGGTGTGCAGAGGCACGAAGGCCAGGTTGCAGTCGGGGGGGACCAGGAAGGCCTGCGCGGTGTGCAAGTGGGGCGACACCAAGAAGCCGGACACAGTTAGCTCAGGCTTGCCCTTGCCGAACTTGATGGACTCTGGCTGTCCCAGCAAGTCGATCAGAGCGGGAACAGGAGGCTGAGACCGAACGTCCCGGGACGCGGTGGGAGCTGCGCTGTCCGCACAGCCTGGGGCCACCAAAAGGCAGCCCAGTAAGCCGCCCAATAAGCGCAGCCCGAGAAGCTTGCGGGGCCAGGGGACAGCTCGCCTGCGTGGGTTCATCTTGCTCAGATCCAGGGTTGGCCCTGTGTGCGGGCTGGGGGCGCTGACTGCAGAGGCGAAGGTCGGACTCACAGAAACCGGTCGCTGCGGCGAACCCGGCGAATGGCGAGCAGTCTACCGATCTCAAACGGCTGATCTGAGAGCCGCCTAGAGTTGGCGAGAGAGTCGTCGTTTTCCTGTGTGTCTTTGCCTAGTTCTACCCTGCGCCACGTGTTGCGGGTGGGTTTGCGGATGGGCGGCTCGTAGGGCCTCCGCCTGTCGCTCGATGAGGCATTCTGCCTGACGTCGCAGGAGGAGTTGCCGCTGGAGCTGCAGCCGTGGCACGTGACCAAAAGCGGCTAGCAGGGTGCAGGCTGTGAGGGCGGCGGTGACCACCTTGGCTAGAGGGGGCCACTCCAGACTACCGACGCAGATCAGGGCGGCCGAGGTGAGTACCGTGAGCAGGACGAGAGGCCACGGGAGCCGGGAGCCGCTGAGGGAGGGGAGGCGCATGTTGGTCAGTGGAGGGAGCTGTGGCTCGAGGTGCAACGACTCTGCCCATTTTCGATTTGCAGGAGACAGTGTCTTTAGCTCTCGTGACTCAGGCCCTAGAAGTGAAAAGCCGACTATGCCGTCTGAAGTTCTAAGCTGCCTCGTGGGCGCGGTGTCGCTGTTCTTCAGGAATGTCCTGCGCCCGTTGGGCTCGGTTGAAATTGTGCCCTCCCAGCATCCACATTTGAAAGAGAGCTGGAGCTACCACACCAGCTGCGCTTTGGCCTCGAGCGAACGGAGGCTGGCCCGTGCGGCTATGGATTCGGTTGCATGGAAACGATGAGCGGCGCGTCCGAGAAACCCACCATGTCTAGGCGTTTCGCAGCATACCCATCCTTGAGAACTTCTAGGGCGTACCAACTGCCTCGTAAGCCCTGAAACTCGAAGAACCCCTGTGCGTTCGTCAGTGCGCCATGCTCCAAGTCTGTGTCAGGGAGAGCGTTGGCTCCGATGTAGACGGTTGCAGAAGGTATGGGCTCCATCTCTTCGTCGACAATCTGGCCGCTCATGGACTGCAACTCGTCGAGACGGAGGTCGACATAAATTTCACGTCTCTCCTGGGGAGCAAGGGTGACGCTCTGTTGAACCCACAGGACGTTGCCGTGTTTGTCCTCGAGTGTCACGTTGAATGGGATACCGGGAAAAAGACAAGAGAGAGTTGCAGTGAAGTCTTGGACTTCGAACCTGGCAAGGCCTCCAATGCTGGGAGGCGTCGTCAGGCCGCTGCTGTGCGTGTTCCCTGAGACCATTCTCGAAACCCCTGCTCGTTCCCGAAGGGGGAGAGGCGTGAACTGGCCGTTGGTTTGAGTGAAAACGATGCTGCTAGCCTTCAGAACTACGAAAAGGTCTTCGCTGGGTGCTGTGGGCGGGGTGTTGATGAAGACGGTGAGTGACGCGCAATCACTGAGCTGAACCTCAAGCTCTGACCGCCGCCCGTTTCAGTCCGGAAAGGCGACGGTTCGGGACTCATGCCAGAGAGCATGGATGGTGAAATCCCGAACTGAGGACGGAACGATGACGTCTGTGGTGCCGTCCACGGAAGTCGGCGTGCTGATGGCTTCGTTGCCACTTGCTGCAGCTGCGAGCGCGCCTGGAATCGGATCACCCCAGGTGTCCACCACGCGAATCGGCACCACCCGATCTCTCGTGAGTAGGAGTTCGCCCAGATCGGCACCTGTCTGTCGGTCAACTCCTGGCAAGCTCTCGCTGCAACGGTCTTCACCGTCAGCGGATGTGATGGAAAGAGAGGCCGTGGAGTCAGCGTCCCACCAACAGGCAAAGCTAAACTTGCCACTCGTGTCTGCTGTTGCGACCTCCCTTGGTAAGGGAGCTCTTGTTGCTGATGATCGTTGCGTGTACGGCCGCGCCACTTGCTGGGATGCCGCCAGCATTGATCACAGCACCGGTCACGAGAGCGCAGCGGATCAGTGCAATCTCGAGGTTCCCTCCAGGGGAATCAATGAGTTGCCGCCTTTCCCCTTCGCTTGAATCGTAGTCCCTTGGGAAAAGGATCCAGCCTTCCCATCCCTCTGGCAATCCGGAGAAATGAAACTGGCCAGTGTTGCCAGTGAGCTGAGAATTCGCTGAACCGTAAGGAGCGAACGGTACTTCCGCCCGCTGCATCGCGCTCAGAACCTGATCATCGATTTCTCGTCGACGCCATTTGCGCGCCTGAAGCCCTAGCAGCCTGTGCGTAAAGTGCCGCGCGCCGAGCACACCTCGGTAGCGCCAGCACTGCGTTGCCGAATCCTCGACGAATCCACTGATTCGACTGCGGTACGTCGCCTCGATCTGACTCCATCGAGGTGCACTCGCCATCACGGCACTTTACCCACAGGCTGCTAGAGGGAGGGGGCTGCCGAAGCGAGAATCAATGCCGCCACTGACTTGTACAAACGAAGTCCTGTTCGCAATGGGTGGCTACACCCTGTTCCCCGAAATCTGACCGTTTTTCAACGAAGGATTGCCTGCTGAAGGAAGGCGACTCGATCCAGGCTCGACTGCAACCTCGCTGACACAATGGGCCCTGGCTTGAGTTCCATGGCCCGCTTCAGGGCGTCCGTGGCTTCGTCGAAATCGCCTAGAACCTCAAAGGCGCTGCCGAGAGTCGTGAGCGCTGCCAGGAGATTGACGGGCGTGCTCTGCAGCTCCGGGGTTTCGATGAGCGGGGCCAGCTTGGCCACGCACTGCTCCGGGCGACCATCCAAGAGATCGACCTTCGCCAGGCTCAGAGACACCGTCAACTGCACGGCGCTGTCATGGAATCTCTCGCTCACCTGACTGAGTCTGTGAAACGTCTTCTGGGCTGAGGCGAACTTGCCCAGGTTCATCAGGGCGTTGCCTTCGAGGAAGTTGAGGCCATACCAAGGGAAGCGCTGCGGTTCTGTGTTTGGGTCGAGGGAAACCACGGCCTGCTGGGCGAAGGACAGCGCTAGCTGGTTGCGCCCGGACTGGAGCTGCTCTGAGCCGAACTTGGTGGCGAAGTCTGCAGCCACCAAGAGATCGGCCGTGCTGAGTTGAGAGTGTTTCGCCAAGAGTGATTGACGGACCAGCGCCGCAGCCTTGGGCTTCTTGTCCCCGTGTAGGCTCTGCTCCACTGCGGCGAGGCTGTAGAGTTCTCGAAGCACCGGAGCGTGTGGGCCTCGCAGCCCGCTGGGGGCCTGAATCGCGGCGATGATGAGATCACCTCGGGCTTTCTTGCTCCAGCGGGCCGTCACGGTGATCTTGTCGTCTGGGTTCGCTGCGACTACCAACCAGCGGCACTCGCGACTCCCACAACCCTCGATGTGTGTGGTGGCTCCGGCATCGACGGTCCAAGACGTGGCCTCATCAGCGATCAGCATGAGCGCAATCCACTGGGAGTGGACCACGTTGACTCGCCATTCTTGCTGTCCCGCTGAGTCTTGCTGGTTGCGGGCGACGACCTGGGGCTGCTCGATCTCTAGCAGCCCTTCGTCGGGATGCAGAGGTCTCGCGCTGGCGGAGGTGCCAAGGGCGAGCAGCGCCCAGAGGATCGAAGTTGCCGAACGTGTCATCTGAGAGGCTCTTTCTGGGGGCTCTGGGCCCCGAGGCGAGTTGGGTGCGTGGGCACGATAGCAACTGATCTCGAGTTGCTCTGTGGGGTGGGCCTTCAGCCCCGAGCCAAAGAGACCGATGAGGTCGATGACCTGGAGCTGGCGGCGCTCAAGACGTAGCGTGTGTGCTGCTGATCCCCTAGCTAGGCACCCGTTCAGAGTCACGTCGGAGAGAGATGATGCGCATTGCCATGTTGCTGCTCAATCAGGGTCGCGGGAGCGGCGAAGTCGCTCGGAACCACACCCGCTTTCTCCTTGAGCGGGGACACGAGGTGCACTTCATTCATCCGCGGGTAGGGGAGGGTGTAGCCGGCGCCACGAATCACGACGTGAGCTTACACACGGACGTCATGCCTGTGCATGAGTACCTTCCTTCGGCGTCCGCAGGCCAGAAGGCCGTGTCGACCATGTCCGCTGACGAAGCCCGGGCCTACTTGCCCGCCTACGAAGCCGCCCTCGAAGCTGTGGCCGATTCGGTGGATGTGTTCTATGGCCACCACGCCAACCTGACCGCCATCGCCACGGCAAACGTGGCCAGGCGCCACGGCAAACCCTTCGTGTTGTTCCTCCATGGCACGGGCATCGAGCCCCGCATTCATGGTGGCTACGACGACGCTATTTGGGCGGACATCGAGCAGGCCGTTCGCGCTGCGGACGGCATCATCGTCACCACCGACTATGTGCGCGACGAATTGGTGCGGGCGGTCATCGACCTCCCCAAAGAACGTTTCATCGTGCTGCCTTGCGGCGTCGATCTGGTGGAGTTTCGCCCGGGCAACAGCGGCGACGCAGCCCAGCGTTACGGCCTGCCTGAGCGCTACGTCATTTGCCCCGGCGCCTTGATGGCAGCCAAGGGCCCGCAGAACGTGGTGGAAGCCTCGAAGTTCTACGCAGACGATTGCACCACCGTGTTTATCGGCGACGGCGAGCTGCGCGGTGAACTCGAAGAGCAGCTCGGCGACCGAGGCCGCTTCTTGGGCTTCGTCTCCTCTGAGGACAAGGCGCAGCTGATTGTGGGCGCTACGTTGCTCGTGGCCGCTCCCGATAAGAAAGAACACTTCGGCATCATCTACGCCGAGGCCTTGGCTGCAGGAACTCCTGCGGTGGCCTATGACGGTGGCGGCGTGGGGTCGGTGGTCACGCCCGCCGTGGGTGTGCTCACTGAGCGCGACCCGCAGCACTTGGGCGAGGCCATTCACGACCTGCTGCTCGACCCGTTACGCCGTGAGGCCATGGCCATGGCGGGCCGAACTCGGGCGGAGAAGTACTATTCATACCCTGATCTGGTGGGGCAGCTCGAAGCCTGGTTGAACACCTTGTGCGAGCAGCACTGCGCCGCGAGCTGAGAGCCAAAGCTGGGAGATCAACCGCTCGATCGAACCCTCGGGGGTTTGCTGCCGTGCTAGGGTGGGCGCGGCCGCACGCACTTCCCCGCGCCGTTCTCGCGGGTCCCGTTGTCCCCGGCAGACGGGCTGGCCACCTGCCTGATTCTCCCCGATCAGTCTCTCCGAGCCCTTCCGATGACTTTCCGTCTCGCACTCCGTCCCCTTTCATATCCCGCTGCATTGTTAGTGGGCGCCCTACTTTCCACGCCCGTAGCGGCCCAGCTCACCATCGACACGGCGAGCCCCTCCACGGCAATCTCAGGGCTCACCCCTGACGTCCCTAGCTTCAATATGCCGACCGTCGATGTGGAGCGCCTGCTGGCTGAAGATGCTTTGGCAGTGAAGGGCACTCCCTATCGTTTCGGCGAAGCGTTGCCCGTCGAAATCGACATCAAAGAACTGGGTGTGGTCGACGTACTTCCCGATGGGGGACATGTCTACCGTCTGCGGATTACATCGCCGGGCGCTTTCTCGTTGGGTCTGGGTTTCAGCACTTTTGATCTCCCCGAAGGTGCTGGTCTGTGGGTGCACGCCGATGACGGCGAAGAGACTTACGGTGCCTACTCCATGTTGAACAACAAGGCCAACCGAGAGTTCGCCATTCAGCCCTTGGCTGGCAGCGCTCTGGTGCTCGAGTATGTAGAGCCCGAGTGGGTTGAGTTTGCTGGTGAAGTCGTGGTGAACCAGGTTGTTCACGATTACCGCAACGCTTTTGGCCACAAGGACGCTGGCTACGCCGGCGGCTCTGGCAGCTGCAACAACGACGTGAACTGTGCGGTGGGTGCGCCCTGGTCTAACGAGATTCGCGCCTCAGCGCTGATCATCGCCGGCGGCGTCTTGTGCTCCGGTTCGTTGGTGAACAACACCGCCAACGACGGCACTCAGTACTTCTGGACGGCCAACCACTGCGGCAGCATGAACAACGCTGTCTTCCGCTTTAACTATGAGAAGTCGGGTTGCGGGAGCGGCGGCGCGCCCACCAACCAGACCGTGCAGGGTTCGACGTTGATCGCCAACAACTCCAACGTGGACTACCGCCTGGTCCGCATTACCCAGGCCATCCCTGACAGCTACGACGTCTACTACCAGGGCTTCAGCCGCAGCACCGCCAACCCCAGCAACACGATCGCCATTCACCACCCGTCTGGTGACGTGAAGAAGATCAGCTTTGACGATGACCCGGCGACCAAGTCGGGCAACCAATGGAAGATCAGCCAGTGGGATGACGGCGTCACCGAGGGCGGATCTTCGGGCAGCCCGCTGCTTGATCCCAACGGTCGCTTGATCGGCCAGTTGTGCTGTGGACAGGCCACCTGCGGCTTCCCTTTCAACGACTTCTACGGTCGCTTCGACCAGGCCTGGAACGGCGTGAGGGCTGCGTTGGATCCTCTGGGAAACAACCCGGTCTTCATCGACGGCTTCGACCCTGACTTCCCCGGTGGCGGTTCTGGCGACTGGACCTCTCTCGGCGGTGGTGTGGGCGGCTTGTTGGGCGTCCCGGTCTTGGCAGGTAACGGTTCGTTGCAAGCGGGCGCGACCACGAACTTGGTGATGTCCGGTGGACTGCCCTTTGGTTCGTCGTTCTTCCTGCTGGGCGGCAGCGCACTCAACGCGCCCTTCAAGGGTGGCGTGCTGGTGCCGAGCCTCGACGTGATTCTGAGCGTGGGGCTGAGCGGCTCGGGTGGGTCGACAGTGTCGTTCGCCTGGCCCGCCGGCGTGCCCAGCGGAAGCCAGACCTGGTACCAGCAGTGGGTGGTCGATTCCACCGCTCCGCAGAACTTCAGCGGTAGCAACGGCGTGAGGGGTACCACTCCCTGATCTAGAGGCGCAGGCTCCTGTCGTCTCAGCGGCCCTCTCCAGGCGATAGCCAGGGGAGGGCCGCTCTGTGTTTTGGCCGTGCCCCGAAGGCCTGCGATTTTTGGGGCGGTGAGGCTGTAACGTTGGGCTCTGCCTGCTGATTAGGGGAGCTGACGGCCCATCACGCCCACCCTGGAGACCATGCACACTCCTGGAGAGCCAGAGCTGCCCGAGGCGCGCATGTTGCTGGCCATGGCCACCGATGCGGGCAAGGCCAGCTTCGTTGGCGCGAGCATTTTCAGCCAGCAGTCCGTGTTCAACATGAACGTGTATCCCTCGCCCATCCCGGGGATGGACGAGGAGCTCGATCCCACCGGTGATCCCGGGCCCGGCGATCAGGACGGCACAGCCGAGCAGTTCAGCATCAACAAGACCATCTACGATGGCACCTCGTTCTGGCCCAGCGCCGAGGGGGTCGACGGCACCGTGGGCCCACAGAACGGCGCCATACCAGGGGCCTCAGTGGCCGGCTGGCCTGTGTCGTTCTTGCCCCCAACTCAACGCTTGATGGTCAACACAAGCGCCCAGTATTCCTTCGACCACATCGGCAACTTGATCCAGCTGCCCTGCACGCTGACCAAGCTCAAGGACAAGGAGTACAGATTCACCTTCAAGAACTGGAACGCTGTGCAGCCCATGGGCTTCGGCATCGAGCCTTTTGACTACCATTCGCGCTACCTGATCGTGGCCAACCCCAGCTGGTCGGACACCCTGGCACCCTTCGTCCAGATGAAGGGTGCCAGGGCTATGAAGTCCTCCTCGATACGGCCCCGGTGAATGTGAATTTAATCCGCGGAGTCATCGCGAACTGGTACGCAGCAGGTGATCCCGGTATGGACCATTTCTGTCTGCTGGTGGGCGACACCACCAGCATTCCTCTGGGCACGGTGATCACTGGGGGCAAGCTCATCTTCAGTGACGATGTCTACGGCACCATCGGCGCGGTCAACGAGAGCAAGGAGGTCTACGTGGGCAGGATCTCCATCGACAGCGAGACCGACCTGGCCAACCAGCTGCAGAAGATCATCGACTACCAGAAAAATCCTGTCCCCTCAGGGCGCTACGACACCGCACTGCTCGTGTCCCATGAGGAGGAGTACCCTGGCAAGTACGCCAACTCGCACACCAAGGTGCTCAACGGCAGCTACAGTCATGCACCGTCATTCCTGACGTCGTATGGCGGCACAGGTGCCACGAACCAGCAGGTGACGAACTTCATCACGGCGGGGTTCTTCGGGGATGGCTTGGGCATGGTGGCCTACCGCGGACACGGTTCTACTAAGACCTGGTCCGGCTGGAATCTCGCCGACGAGAACTGGCATAACAACGAAGTCATTGTGCTGAACAACCCGGTGCACCCGGTGGTCTGGGCGATCACCTGCACCAATGGCAACATCGACTGGGGCGCGGGCACGTCCGGAGACTCCATCGCTGAAACCTGGATGGAAGTTCCT
>JBLIMM010000038.1:0-19379 GCA_047638635.1 Pseudohongiellaceae bacterium
GCCGTGATCGACTGGACCTATTCACCCTCCATCCAAGGTGGGCTTGCGGTGACCTCGCGCACACGCCAATCAGTGCGCTTTCAGCTGGAGGACTGACCATGGAGACCGATGTCCTGCTCTCGCTTCTGTAACGGGGCGGATGGGTCATGTCCCCCCTGCTGGGCTGTTCGCTCACGGTGGTCTGGGTGGTCATCGATCGCCTGCTCTTCTGGCGGGGCCAGGCTGGCGACACAGGCAACGATCCCGAGCGGGTGCTCCAGCTGCTGCGTGATGACGATCACGACGGCGCGCTGAAGTTGGCCTCTGCTAGCCGCAGCGCCTCCGCCCAGGTGCTGGCTGCAGGCCTGGAACCCGACCACGACCGCGTCCCCCTCGACGAACGACTGACCCTGGCCGCCCTCGGAGAACGCCAGCGGGTGATGGGCCTGCTGGGTGTGCTCGACATCATCGTGACCGCCGCGCCGCTCCTGGGGATCCTTGGCACCGTGCTGGGCATCATCGACGCCTTCGAGGTCATGGAGAGTCGGGGCCTGGCCGACAGGGCCATGCAAGAGATACAGCAGCACGGCACCGTACTCGAAGCGCTGCTGGGGCGAGGCAGGCCATGAAGCTCGACACCGTCCTGGCCCCCAAGCGCACGCCGCGCATGGCCCTGCTGCCCCTGAGGGACGTGATCTTCTTGGTCTTGGTGGCCTTCATCTGCGACACGCTGCAGATGGTCGTGCATCGCGGCGTCCCCGTGGTGCTGCCCGGCGCGTCCAGCGTCGTCCTCTCGATGGAGGACTACCTCGCGGTCACCGTGACCAGCGACGGCTCGTTGTTCGTCGCCGGCCGACCCGTCGACCTCCCTGGACTCTCGTCCTCGCTGAGCGAACGGCTCGCAACTGGCCCCATCGAACGTTGTTTCGTCGCCGCTGATCGCACCGTGCCCCACGGCCAGGTGGTGGCCGTGCTCGACGTGCTGCGCCAGCTGGGCATCCAGGAGGTCGCACTGGAGACCATGGGAGAGGGTGACCCTTGAGGCGTGGGACAGCGTGCTGCTACTTCACGTAGCCCAAGGCTCGCAGCCGGTCCATCATCTCGTCTGGGATGTCGGCCAGATCTGCGGAGAAGTCCGGCAGGATGACGAGATACAGACCGGCAGGAACACTCAGCTCGTTGGCTCGGGCCAGGGGGTTTCGTTCGGCCTCGGTGAACATGGCGCTGAGTTCTGGCACCGCCAGCTCGGGCAGCCCCGCCGAGCTGGTCAGGGGGACCTCTTGCGCCGTTCGCGAAAGGCCTAAATAGACAGGGCCGGCAGGCTCACCATTGAGGGTCAGAGAATTGAGCGTGACCATGGCATCGGGGGGATCGAGGCGCAGCACCACGGTGTCGAAGTCTTGTTGCCAGGGCTTGAAGCCGATGTTGGTTTTGTAGGCGGCGAGTTGCAAGCGCACGTCAGCGGTCGAGCCCCCTGAGCCGATGGTGGCTAGGTCTCCCTCTTCGAGGTCGATGCCGTCGACCCCCACGAAAAGACCGTCAGTCGAGAGCCGCGCTTCGAGAACAGAGGCGCTCTCTGACTTGTCCCCCACGCCTGTGAGCACCAGGCCGGAGAGCTCGCTGGCCCGGTGCGCTTGCAGCAGGGTGACCATGCTCTGCGCCGTCTCCTGCTCGGTGTCGTAGAGGTTGTTGCGCTCGTCAGGATCGGCCTGCATGTCGAACAGGTACTTCTCAGGCTCGGGCAACACCTCCTCGAAGTACTTGTATCGACCAAGAACCAGTCCGCTGGAGATGTACAGCGTCTGCTCCGTTCCCGCGACCAGGTTCAGGTCCATGAACAAGGGGCGCTGTTCCCAGGGAGCGCCCACCAGCGTGCGCAGGTCGACGCCGGCGAGTGCCTCCGGCGGCCGCTCGCCCAAGATGCTCAGCTGGGTGGTGACCAGATCGATCTGGCTCACAGGCCCCTCTACGCGGGTGCCACCGTGCAGTCCGCCGGGCAGCTTGAGCATCATGGGGACCTTGACCACTTCGTCGAAGAGCTGTGTGCCGTGGCCGCCCCGGCCATGGTCCAGGAACTCTTCGCCGTGATCGCTGACGAACCAGATCACCGTGTCTTCGTAGAGGCCCCGCTCCTTCAGCCCTGCGATGAACGCACCAAACTGCTCGTCAGCGTAGGCGATCTCGCCGTCGTAGAGATCGATGACCTCCTCCACCCTTTTCTTCTTTGACAGGGCGTTCAGGCGGCCTGGCAGCCCGGGCGGACGAGGCGTGTCCGTGAACAACTTGTCGAAAGGAGCGCGAGGTGCGTTGGGGCCGTGTACATCGATGGTGTGCAGGTAGAGCAAGAAGGGCTGGTCGGACGGCCGGGCGTCGAGGATCTCGAACGCCTTCCTGTTCACATTTTTCGCGTCGATTTCCTGCCAGTCGGTCGGCCCCTTCAGGTCTGCGCCCAGATCATGAAACTCGTCGTAGGCTCGGTCGAATCCCCAGTGGCCCACCACGAACGGATTGGTCACGACCCCGGCCTGGTAGTAGCCCAGGGGTTTCAGGTACTCGCTCAGCAGTCGGGAGTCGGGGGACACCCGGCTGTTCCGTGACGACGCCCCATGCCGACTCGGATACTGACCTGTGAGCAACGAGGCCGTGGTGGCTTTGGTCCACGAGCTGGTGGCCGTCGCGTTGGTGAAGGTGATGGCGTCGGCGGCCAGGGCGTCGAGATGGGGGCTGGTCGAGCGCTCGTATCCATAGAGCCCCAGGTGGTTCTGGCGCAGGGTGTCGATCAGGTAGAGGACTATATTGGGACGAGCGGGCGCGGCTTCGGTGAGCACCTCGCCGTCCACTGGCGGGCCATCGCCCTGCTCATCCGGGCCGCAAGCGACAGACGCCAGCAGGGCCAACAGCACTGCGGCGAAGCGAGACACCAGCCCGCCCACCTCGGCGACACTCCTGCATCTGAAAGAACAACCGAGGGTCTGGACTGTTTGGCGTGGCATGGCTGGTTCTGAGGCGGTGAAGGCAACCCGTGACGGAGCGGACAGATGTTGTCCGTGACGCTCCCTGCCAGGAAAGAAAGGGGAGTATAGCCATCTCACGACAGCGGCCCATGCCGGTGGCGTCCGCCAGGGAGGCGCAGTCAACTGTTTGGGAGGAGGACGTTGAGCACCGAGGGCCGCAGCCACACTCGGCGGCCGACTTCGCCCGGCCCATGCTCAGCGACTCAAGGTGAGGACGACCAGTAGCCTGTGGCCGCGTCCAGCAGCAACGTAAGGGTCTGGCCGCCGTGGGAGATGATCACCGAGCCGCCACTCATGGGCAGGCCCTGCCCGTCGAACACCGCCGCGGTCCCCGTGACGCCGAAGTCAGCCAGCAGCAGGTCGAGTCCGGTCGGATGACCAGGGCCGGAGAAGTCGACCACATACGGCCGGTGGCTCAGGAGATGCTCTACGGCCACCCCATCTCGGGCCACCACCGCCAAGCGCTCACCCACCGGGTCGAAGCTCACCCCGTGTGGCACCCGCTCGGCGATGGCCAGCCGCTCGGGCCACCACTTCACCGCCGGGCAGGACAATCGCTGCGGATGCGCCGCTGAGCCCCCGAGCCACGAGGGCGTCCAGAAGCACCTGGCAGCGGTCGCCCACTCGTTGGGTCAGCTCAGCAGTCGTCGGAGCGGGGTTGTCCTGCCCCGGACACATGCTGGACAGGAGGCAGACGATCGCGATCAGCAGGCACGGATGGGCTTTCATGGCGATAATGAGAATCCAGCCATGGGTGCAGGGAGTCCAGGGGCGCATCAGGGGCGATCGACGGGATCAAACTCGCCCCCACAAACCTGGCTGCCTCTCTGCCCTACGCACAGTGCCGCATCTTCCTCTGCGCACGGGCCCCGTATCATGGCCAGCACTTGTTCTGCGAACTCGGCCGCGCCAGTCTCCGGCGACTCGACCAGAGCCATCGGTGATTCCCAAGTGGCCCACTACGTAGGAGGCCCCGGATCAAAGGAGTATCTTGGGGCTGCGGTTCCATCACGATTCCCAGTGAATCTCCAGGTCGTCTCTCCGGGGCAGACCCTTCACACCGGCCCCCCGGCGGCGAACGAAGAGAAACGAAGAGAGGTAGCACCATGAGAACAGCCTTCCTTGCCATGGCGCTGGTCACGACCTTGGCTTGTGTCAGCGACTGCACGTCTCAACAGATCACCATCCCCGTGCCCTCCCGGCCGAAGATCAACACAGGAGGCTGTCTGACCTTGGGCGAGCAAAAGGTGACCGATCCACAGGGCGCCGCCGGTGACATCTACGGTGCAGCCCTGGCCATCGAAGGCGACATGGCCCTGGTGGCCTCCGAATGGGATGACGACAAGGGCTTCAACTCTGGTGCTGTGTTCGTGTTCCGCTGCATGGGCGACTCATGGAAAAGCGTGCAGAAACTCGTGCCCAGCGACGGCCAAGCCGGCGACAACTTCGGCCGTGCGGTCTCGCTCTCTGGCGACACGGCGCTGATCGGCACCCACTGGGATGACGACAACGGCTTCAGGTCCGGTTCGGCCTATATCTACAAGTACGACGGCAGCCAGTGGATTCAAGATCAGAAGCTGTTGGCCGCTGATGGGAAAACCAACGACCGCTTCGGCAACAGCGTCTTCGTCCAGGACGATGTCCTCGCAGTCTGTGCCTGGCTTGAAGACCAAGGCGCCTCAGCCGCAGGAGCCGTCTATATCTTCCGCAACAACGGCACCAGCTGGATCCAGGAGCAGAAGCTGCAGGCGTCCGACAAGCAGGCGGGCGACAACTTCGGCCGCTACGTCTACATCGACGGCGACGCGCTCATCGTGGGTGCCTACCACGAAGACGAGGGCGGCGCCGACGCGGGCGCCGCGTACATCTTCCGTCACAACGGTGGAGAGTGGGTCGAAGAGCAGAAGCTCATGGCCTGGGACGCTGCGGCCAACGACTACTTTGGCTGGAGCTGTGCCATCCTCGGTGACGTGGCGGTAGTGGGCTCCTTTCAAGACGACGACATGGGCTCCAACTCGGGCTCCGCATACGTCTATCGCTTCAACGGGACGAGCTGGTTGCCGGAGCAGAAGTTGCTGGCCTCGAACGGCGTGGCCAACGATCGCCTGGGCTACGCCGTGGTCATGGACAGAAACCACATCCTGCTCACCGCCCCGGCCAGCCTCACCCTGGGCGCCGGTCCGGGCTCCATGTATCTGTACCGGGAGACAAGCGCTGGCTGGATCGAGCAGCAGATCTTCGCGCCCTCTGATGGCGCAGCTCAGGACGCCTTCGGCTTCCACGCCGACCTGAGCGGCCACGTAACCCTCACCGGCTCGTGGCGCGATGACGATGCGGGAGCGGACACGGGCTCAGCCTACTTCTACGGCTTCAACGAGCTCTGACTCCGCCGGGCAGCCAACCCCAAGCAGCCGCTCAGAACTCCACCACTCCCGGACCACCGTAGAGCAGGATGCGGTCGATCATGGGCCGGGATTCACCCTTGGCGACCAGGGTGAATCGCCGGTCGACCACCGATTCAACACTCGTGGACGACATGGCAGGGAGCTCGATCACGTGGCTCCCTGAGCCGGGAACGGTGCCGATCTTCTTGCCGTCCATGAGCAGGTCGAGGGCGAAAACCCAGTTCGTCGTGCCTGACAGGGCAATCCGGTCAGACGGCGGCAGGGTCGCCCGCTCGAAGGCCAGGGACGTCGCCTCACCCACAGGCACCGGGAGCACAAACTCCCCGGGCTCTTCGCCGAGCACGCGATAGCTCCCCGCTCCGGTGATGGACGCGACCTCTCCAAACCCTGAGAGCTGCCGACCGGACTCTGACGCGGGGTCGCCCACATCCAGCACGGTCAGCACCCGCTTGCGCCGGGGCAAGGCCAGGGGGTCGGCGGTCTGTCCTGGCCCAAGGGGCTCAGCGAACGTCACGGCGGCGCTGAACTCGCCTCGCGGCAAGTCCGTCAGCATCAGTCGCATCGAGGAGCCATCCCAGCTCCAACTGCCGGCACTCAGCTCGACCGCAGTGGGACGGGTCGCACAGCTCAGCTGCAAAGTGCCCAGGTCCCCGAAGACGGTCCCACTCAAGAGCAGGCTGCCCACGTCGCTGACCCGAACGGCATCAAGCAAGAGCTCGTCTTCACCTGCGAGGCGCACGCCCTGCCAGTCGAAGGCCACTCGGCCAAAGAGCCAGCGCTCGGGCCAGTAGGGCAAGAAGCAGACCGGGTTGCTCAAGGCGATCAAGTGGCCCGCGGGGTTGAGCAGCTCGGCACGCACGAAACACCCGCGGGACGTGTCCACCTCGAGCGAGGTCGTCGTCTCGGCCTCGTCGAGCACGACGGCTGCGCCCATGCTCACCGGCGAGACACCGGCGCTCACGTCGGCGTCGAAAGTGTCGCGCACCAGAGGGCCCACCACGTAGCGCAGCCTTGAGCCCGGGGGCGCATCGCTGATCCGCGCCACCACGGTGTGAGCCGCCTTGTCGGTGACCACGACCTTGCCCATGGAGAGTCCGTCGCCCCCATCCAGGGTCACCAGGGCCCCGGAGCGCCATTCGCTGGCGACGGCGTTCCCCGAGCGGAGCGCTCGCAGCAGCCCCTCGGGCGAGTCATCGGCGCTGACGATCGACGTGAGCCAGCGGTTGAAGCTGCGCTTCGTGGGCTCGTCGAAAGCGCCGTTCAGGTCTGGTGCGCCGTAGCCCGTGAGAAACAGTCCCTGGGCCGTGAGCCGGTCCCAGCGCACCAGCAGGGGATACACCTCGTCGATGGGCTGGGACGGATAGCCATGGGCCTCCCGATCCCGAAACTCATCGGCAATCCGGTAGTTGGGTGGCTTGGCCCAAACGCCGCCGATCTCGAACAGGTCGACGCCCAGCCCGCCGTTGTCGACGAACGTATCGTAGTGGTTGTCGAGTTGCAGATGGTGCGTGCCCACGCAGCCCCCCGCTGCCTGGACCTGCGCCACCAAGGCTCGGCGGTCTTCGGGGAGCTGATCCCGGTCAAAGCCAGGAAACAGCTGGGATGGGTCGCCCGGGGCGAGAAAGGTCAGATGGGGCATGAGGGTGCCCACGGCGCTCTCACTACACCAAGCGCTCTGCTCCATGCCTACGTGAGAGCGGATCAGTTGAGACTGATCCAGAACCTCCTTCTGCTGACGGATCAGCTCGGAAGGGTCGGCGGTCACCAACTCGATCTCGTCGAACGCGGCCTCGGCGGCAACGCCCGGCGTGCACAGCACACCGAGCTGCACACCGGCGAAGCAGTCGAGCGCCTGGCCGTCCCGCAGACGGGCGTAGTCGGCCCCCAGCGAGACCAGCTGGTCACTCCACTCATCAGCGGCGCTCGGCAGCAGGATGTCGTTCGCAGGATTGAAGTTGACCGGCCTGGCAGAGAGGTAGCGGATCGTGTCGTCTGAGGAGAACTGCACGGTGGCGAAGGCGATGGTGGACCCTGTGGGTTTCCACGAGAACTTCAGCTCGGGTTCGCTGGACAAGAGGGTCACGGGTCGACTCGGCGAAAGGCTCCCCGCCACCTCCGTCCAGGCGCTGCCAACCCTGCTGTCCGGGAGGCACTGAGCGCTGAGCCTGTAGGCGCCTGTCCCGGCTCTGCTGTCAGACACCCGCCCGGCGCTGAGCAGCTGCGCACCCACAGCCGTGGCCGGCCAAGAGCGATTGACCACAGCGGGGTCTTCGAAGTCGCCCCCCAGGATCGTGCGCGCGGTCCCCGTGTTGTGGTCGGTGAACCAGGCCCGGCGCACAAACGGCGCCATGCCCTTCAGCAGCTCCTCGTGCTCGAACGGATTCGTGCTGAAACGGGAGTGGGTGTGCAGCGACACCCGGTGCGTGCGATCCCCATGATGGTCCCGCTCGAGAGCGGCGATCTGGTCGAGCCGCTGAGCCACGGCGTGGATGGCGTTGCCAGAGCTGTCGACGGCGACGGTGCGAGGTTGCTCAGCGAGATCGGAGAGTGTCCACGAGACCTTCGTGGCTCCGATGTCCGTGGTCAGCCGGGTCGCCGGATGAGCTTCGATGCTGAAGCAGGCGCCGTCGGCGTCACCCTGGGTCTTGCTGCGGATCAGACCACCGAACCTGGGCAGCGCCTCCCGGGCAGACCGTGGTGCCGAGGCGGGCGGGGGCAAGCTGGGCAGGGCCCAGTTGGACGACTCCATGCCCAGGCCCATGACCAGGGCGTCACCCTCTTCGAAGTCTGTCCTCCAGGTCCAGGCGGAGGCGGGATCGCCCAGCTCGGACTCGAAGGCGAAGCGCCCCTTCCAGCCCTTGGGATCGCCGCCACCCCAGAACAGCGACACCTGGTAAGGCACCGCCTCGGCAGACACTGCACCCGGCACCCTCGTGGGATCGGGCCCCAGCTGGTTCGCCGAGACCCAGCTGCCTTCTCTGACCAGCAGTGGGCAGTAGGTGAACTGGTTCACCTTCAAGATCCTCAGCTGGTAGCCGTACTTGGGCCCCTCCATCTTCATGTAGTAGCCGTAGCGGCTCTTGCCCCCTAACTGCACCGAGGCCCGGGCCTTCTCTGCCGTCGGGTAGGCCGCAGCACAGGGGATGATCACGTCCGGGGCTCGCTTGGCCAGGTAGCCCGGCCCGAGGCGCCGGCCCCAGATCGTGCGACTCAACTTCTCGTGGTGGGCGATCTCGAAGTCGGTGATGCCGAACGTGTCGAGCACGTTGTGGTGGGTGTAGTACGGCAGGATGCCGCCCCACTCGATGGCCACGGTCAGGTCTTGCGGGAGCTGCTTGTCGAGGGCCAGGCCGATGACCCGGGCGACCTCTGGGCGAAAGTGCTCGCCGGTGAGCTCTTGGAAGTCCCGCCCTTGGTAGAGCGGAACAAGGTTGATCAGCACCAGGACTCCCAGTAAGCCCCCGCCCAGTCCACCAGGCACCTTGCCGTGAGCGGTGAGAGCATCCCAGGCAACCCAGGCGCCCTGCTGAACCAGCAGCATCAGCAGCGGCAGCACATGAAAGATGAAGCGGTGATGGGGCATCCAGTCGCCCCCCACCGTCACCACGTACGCGAGCTGGATGACCACGACCCAGCCCAGAGAGCGGCCGACCCCGTTCGTGCGTCGCAGGACAAAGGGCAGCAGGGCCAGGGCCAGGGTGAGCTGCCGCTCGGCAAAGAACTGGACGACGTAGTCGAGCCCCTCGATGGAGCGCGCGATCGAGAAGCTGATCTTGGCGTAGAACGAGTTGGGCAGGGGCGTGGGGTAGTAGCTGAAGCGCCAGGCGTTGTAGGCCGTGAAGGTCACCAGGAACATGACCAGGGGCACCCTCAAGCTGCGCCACTGGCGGCGAACCAGCAGCGGGAACACACCCATGATGCCGATCAGCACGAAGCCGTCGAAGCGGGTCATGCACAGCGCCGACACCGTGCATCCCAAGGCGAACGAACCGGCTCGCGTGCGAGCTTCGCCCAGCTGAAACAGATGAAAGGACAGGGTGACCAGCATGGTGAAGAAGCTGGTCTCCATGCCCGTCATGGGATAGGTCAGAAAGGCGATCTGACCGCCCAGCAGCAGCGGTGCCAGGAGCGCCCGGGCGGGGCGATTCGTGGCAGACAGCCCGATGCGGTAGACGGTCCACAAGGTGACCGCCTGAGCCCCCACGCTCACCCACTGGGTGAAATGGATGGGCTCATGGCCCAGGTGCAGCCCGAGCCAGCCCACCACTCCCCAGAGGAAGTTGGTGTAGCCCTCGACGGACTCGCCGATGTTGTACAGCAGCCCGTTGCCTTCAAAGAGGTTGCGGAAGTACCGGAAGGTGATGAACGAATCATCGAGCCAGTAGTTCTGGGCCACCACGAAGACGGAGAAGGCCGCGCTGGCCAGAATCGTCAACAGCAGCAGAAAGACCGAACGGCGGTCACGTTCAACGGGCGGGTGGTCGCTATCCAATGCCTGTACCAATCATGGGGAAACGTTTGGCACTGGCTGCGTCGCGAACCGCGCCCGGACGGCCTTCGAGGCCGTCCTCACGGGGGGATACTACCCCAGGCCGGGACCGTGGGACAGCTGCTCCGCCCGGGAAGCGCAGGGCCTCAGCGGCCGTCGCCCCCGGCGCCCTGACCGGTACGGTGCCCGGTCCTGGGGCTGCCCTCGGGATTCGTCGCCCAATCCACGGGGAAACCCTCAGGAAGTCGGCGCATCTCCATCATGGTGGCGATGTAGCGGCCCCCTTCGCCGGCCCGGAAGGGGTTGTAGTACTCCCAGACGATGGTGCCGTCAGGGGCCACCTCGAAGGCCCGCCCGTAGTCAGACTCGGTGACCAGTGTGTTGCTGTTGGGCAGCCGCTGGGCCACTCCACAGGTCGCCGAAGAGAACGGATCGCTCTCGTCGCCGGCGTAGACCAGGGTCTGCTCTCCTGTGGCCTGGTCCAGCTCGAGAATGCGCGAGGACTCGTCGCGGGGGTTGTTGTCGAAGAGCAGCAGCTTGCCCTCCGCCACCGCGCTCGGGTCGTGCTGACGATTGAAGTCGCCTTTGAGCGCCCAGACGATGCGCCCCTGATCCGGGTCGAGCACGGCGATGAGATCGAGCATCAGCATCGAGATCAGGAAGTTGCCCTCGGCAAAGGCCGGGTTCACGTCGGCCAGGCTGCCATCGAGGTGAGCCAGGGAGTTGGTGTGGAAGATGTCCCCGATGCGGCCCCGCTGGCCGCTCCAATGCTGGCTGAAGTCAGACTCAGCGAGCGCCTCCAGAACCGAGATGCGCCGCAGCTCTTGCCCCTTCGCGTCGAGCAAGGAGATGAAGTCCTCCATCACCGGGCGCTTCTCGTGAACGCAGGGGATCACCCGGGCCCTACTTGTCTACTGGCGAGCCCTGGGTTGCAGGTTCGGCCGAGCCAGGATCAGCCACCTGCGCAGGGACTTCGCCCTGGTCAGCGCAGGCCGAGAGCAGGAGAGCTGCGAGCAGCCCAGCGATCGCCCGACCCGCCAAAGACCCCCGCTGCCAGGTCAAAAATTCAGGCTCCAGAACGTGGCCGCCACCCAGCCCAGACCCGAAAGGATCAGCACCGGGCTCGACAGGGCCAGGTCGACCGGCGACCCGCCCTCGTTCTTCACGTGCACCGCCCGCAGGTACTCCAGCACACCGAAAGCAGCGAAGGGGATGGTGGCGAACTCGCGCCCCGGCAGCAGCACCTCAGCCTCCATGCAGTACACCGCGTACGACATCAGGGCCAGGGCCGCGCTGATGCCGATGGCCTGGTCGAGGAACGACAGGTTGTAGCCACGGAGACTCGGCCGCAGCGAATGGTCGATGCCGCTCACCACGTCGCTGCGACGCTTGGCCAGTCCCAAGAAGAGCGCCAAGGTGGAGGCGCACAGCAGTAGCCAGTTGGATGCAGCCACGCCGAGCAGAGCGCAACCGAGCAGCACCCGCAGCACGTAACCCGACGAGAGCAGGAAAGCATCGAGCAGGGCCACCGAGCGACCCCACAAGCAGTAGACGATGTTGATCACCACGTACAGCGAGGTAATGGCCAGCACACCTTCGTGACCAGACATCCAGCACAGGCCTTGGCCAGCGGCCAGCAGGGTCAATGACAGCGTGAGCGCCGCAGCCACCGAGACCCGGCCGGAGGCCACGGGCCGATGCTTCTTCTCGTCGTGCTGCCGATCGAGGGCCGCGTCGTTGGTGTCGTTGAACGCGTAGATCGCCGAGTTGACCAGGCAGAAACCGAACAGGCCCATGAGAAACGAGGGCACGTCAACGGTCGCGCCGCTGGCGATGGCGAACGGCACGGGCACCAGCACCAGGGCGTTCTTCACCCAGTGCTTGGGGCGGGACAGCTTGATCAGACCTTGCACGTCAGTCACGGCTCAGAACCCGATGCGGCGCATGATGGCCCTGGGCAACAAGCGGATCACGAGCATGATCCAGCCCCAGATGGCAGGACAGTAGACCACGGGCCAGCCCCGGTCCATGGCCTTCAAGACCCGCCCAGCCACGGCGTCCGGCTCGCCCGCGAAGGGCGGTGGATCGAGCCCTTCGGTCATGGACGTCTTCACGAAGCCCGGCTTCACCGTGACGGTCACCAGGCCCTCGGCCCGGTGGCGATGGTCGAGGCTCTCGAGATAGTGGGAGAGACCGCTCTTGGTGGCTCCGTAGAGACCCACTGGCTTGCGCCCCCGTTCGCCGGCCACCGACGAGAAGACGCACAGCGTGCCCCCACCCCGCTCAAGCAGCCTGCCGCGCACGGCCTCACAGAGCTGGATCGTGTTCGAGAAGTTGACCGCCAGGAGCCGGGCTCGCAGGGCGGTGTCCTGCTCCAGCACCTCTTGGGTGGCGAAGACCCCGGCGGTGATCACCACCGTGTCGAAGCCACCGAGAACCTGGTCGGCCTGGTCGACTGCAGGAACGATGGAGGCCTCGTCGGCCAGATCACAGGGCACCGTGGTCACCGGGCCGCTCGCGCCCCTGATCTCCAGGTCCTTGGCGCTCAGGGCCAGGGCCTCGGCGTCTCGGCCCAGCAGGCACAGCGCGTCTCCACGAGCGGCCATGAGCCGGGACAAGGAGCGGCCCATGCCTCGCGTCGCTCCCACGAACAAGATTTTCATGCTTCGTCCCCGAGCAAGCGTACAGAGAGGGCGCTGCGCAGGCGGACATCCGGGTCCCACTTGCGCCGCACCTCGTTGAAGGCGTCGAGCCGGGGCTCCATGGCCCGCAGATGCTCGGGGCGGGTGAGGGCGTCTTTGGCCAGGTAGACCCGCCCCCCCGCTTCGATCACCAGCTCGTTGAGCGCGTCCACCAGCCCTTGGGTGGCGGCGCCGCGCATGGGCAGGTCGAGCGCCACCGAGACCCCCGGCCGGGGAAACGACAGCAGACCCCGTCCCTCTGGACCGCAGTCTTTGATGACGGTCAGGAACGACGCGCCGCCGATGCTTGTGAGCGTCTCGAAGAAGCGACGCACGATGGTCGTGTCGTTGTCGACGGGCAGCACGCACTGGTACTGGATCAGTCCGCTGCGGCCGTACATGCGGTTCCAGTCGAGACAGGCGTCGAGGGGGTAGAAGAAGGCCACGGGATGTACGATACCCCGGCGCGGGCGCAGGCGATGGGAGTGGTAGAAAACCTCGTCGAAGGCCTTCACGGTGAAGCGTCCCAGGGCCCAGCTGGGCAAATCAAAGGGCATGCGAAACTCGGCTCGAGCCCCTGGCGCATGGGCCGGCGCCTCGGCCGCTTCGGCCCAGCGTCCCTGCATGACCACGCCGCGCCCCATGGAAGCGCCCCGGGCTAGGGCGTCGACCCAGGCCACGGTGTAGGGCCAGCTGCTACTGGCCTCGCGCAGGCTCACGATCAGCTCGTCGAGATTGGCGGCGGGCTGCTCGTCGATGAGGATCCACTGTGAGGGGATGGCCTTGAGCTGCACCTCGACCTCGAGAATGTGGCCGGTCAGGCCCATGCCGCCCAGGGTCGCGTTGAACAGCTCGCCCTCAGCTTCTGGCCCGATATCGAGCACCCGGCCATCAGCCACGAGCATGCGCAGGGCCCGGACATGCTCGCCGAAGGTGCCTGCGACGTGATGGTTCTTGCCGTGGACGTCCGAGGCCACCATGCCGCCGAGGGTCACCCAGCTGGTGCCGGGGCAGACCGGGCTGGTCCAGCCCAGGGGCCGCACCAGGGCGTCGAGGGAGGTCAGCCGAAAGCCTGCCTCGGCGCGGATCACTCCGGCCTCCTTGTCGAACGAGAGCACCCGATCGGCGAGGCGTGAGCCGGCGACGATGGCGCCGGGCTGGCAGGGGAGCGAGGCGTCGCCGTAGGAGCGGCCCAACCCACGGGTGAGCACGGCCTCGCGACAGGCGGGGAGCAGGTCTTCGGAAAGACGCTCGGTGGCCTCGACGACCGGGATCCTGCCCCAGCCGGAAAGACGTGTCATGGGCCTGTACCGTCGAAAGATGGCGAGGGGGGCGAGAGAACGATCGGGTCAGCATAGCGGGACATCCGGGCCGAAGCACTCCCCTTGCCGAGCTGTGGTGACCACGGCATAGTGCGCCCATGGTGACCCATCGGGCGACCCATCGGGCGACCCATCGGGCGACCCATCGGGCGACCAGGCGTGGGACCTCTGAGGTGGGCGGCAGCGCGGGCGACTCCTATGGCTGACTGGACCTCCACGGTGCGTCAGTCCTTGCCCCAGCTTGTGCGCGTGCTGCGGCACATGCGCCCGACCTTTCACGCCGCCAGCATCACCCAGGTCACGCCGGGCTTCCTGAGCGACCAGCAGATCGAGCTGATCCTCTGGGACGTGGACGGCACCCTGGGGCCCTGGCACTGCAGCGAGCTCGCGCAGCAGCCAGCACAGGCCTGGGCCGAACTGATGGGGCTGCCCGGCGTGAGCCACGTGATCCTCTCGAACTGTGGCGACGCGCGCTGGCTCGAGCTGGGGCAGATGTTTCCAGAGATCCCGGTGCTGCGAGGCTTTCAGAGCGCGGCCGGCCCGGTCCTGCAACAGCTCCTCGGTGGGACGGAGACGTGGCTGGGCGGCGAGCCTGGCGGCGGCCCCACGAGCACCCTCAGGAAGCCCTCCGCCGAGCTGGTGCAGCTGGCCCTCGCCGCAGCTCACTGCTCAGATCCCAAGACGGCGCTGATGATCGGCGATCAGTACCTCACCGACGTGGCCGGCGCGAGCATGGCCGGCGCCCTCTCTCTCAAGCTCCCCACCATGCAGCGGGGTACCTTTCCCTTCGCCGTGCGGCTGCTCCAGCGCATGGAGGACATCCTGTATCCCTTGTTCCACGGCGGATACGATCGCTCGGACCTGCCCGCTTCGGACCGGAACGCGTGACTGAAGAGACCATCGATACGCAGCTGGCACCGCAGTCCAAGCCGTCTTGGGCTCTGCGCCTCGTACTGCTCGTGGGCGCGAGCCTTTTTGCCCTCGGGCTCTGCGAACTGGGTCTGCGAGCCACCGGCTTCAAGTTTCTGCTGTACCCCGAAGGCGTCAAGTTCGGCTACCCGGACCCCCAGGTGCTGAACGACTACTTCAAGCCCCACGAGCGCCTGCTCTGAGTCAAGCCCGACTACACCGAGCGCCTCGAGGCCGCCCGGGCCCAGCCCCCCCCACCTGCTGCTCACCGGCTGCTCGTGCACCGACTGGGGCGAGTTCGGCAAGGTGGTGGCCGCCCAGGTCGAGCGCACACCAGGCGCCGCACCGCTGCACTACAGCAATCTGGCCTGCGCCGGTTGGTCGAGCTTTCAGGGTCTGCAGCAGATGAAGACCGATGTGGTGGCGCTCGGCCCCAAGGTCGTCACCATCTACTTCGGCTGGAACGACCACTGGCTCGGCTTCGGTGTGGACGATGCGGCAGCGGCCCGGCTCACCTCGTCACCCTTGCTGCTCAAGCTGCAACAGCTGCGGCTGGCCCAGCTGGTGAGCAAGTACATGGTCGACCATCAGGCTGACGACGCGGGGCGCGTGGGCGCTCAGTCCCGGCCCATGCGGGTGTCCCTCGACGACTTTCGCTCGAACATCGAGGCCATGGTCCAGATCGCCAGGGAGAACGACATCATTCCTGTGCTGATGACCGCGCCCACCACGCACAAGGTGGGCAAAGAACCCACCTATCTCACCGAACGGTGGATCGAGGACCTCTCCGATCTCGTCCCCCTGCACCAACGGTATGTGTCCGTGGTGCGGGAGATCGCAGAGACGCAAGGGGTGGTGCTCTGCGATCTGGCCACGACGTTTGAGCAGCTGCCAGAGGACAAGCGGGCCCAGTTCATGAGAGTCGACGGCATCCACTTCACGCCGCCCGGCGCCACCTTCGTGGGCAGGGAGTTGTTCCGCTGCCTGGCCGAGGACCAGCTGCTGCCCCAGGCGGAGGATGGCTGAGCTGAACGCTTCATCCCAGCACACGACCGCTGCCGTTGAGCCTGCTCACAGCGGTGCCTCTTGGACGCTCCCCTCCCTGATCGCCCTGGTCCTGGCCCTGGCGGTCGTGGTCGCGGTGCCCCTGCTGTTCACGGATGCGCCCCAAGACGACTCGTACATCAGCTATCGCTACGCCAGCCACTTTGCCGACGGTCACGGCATGGTCTTCAACATCGGCGAAGAACCGGTCGAGGGCTACACCAACTTCCTCTGGACCCTGATCATCGCCCTGGGCATGGGCGCGGGCATCGACCCCGAGTGGTTGGGCCCTGCCCTCGGCTTGGCCTGCACCCTGGGGACAGCCCTTCTGCTAGCCCGCCTGGTGCGCAGCCTCGGTGGCAGCGCCTGGTTCGCCGCCGCGGGGGTCTTGCTCTTCGCCGTCCAGCCCAGCCAGACCGTGCACGCAGCGGGCGGCCTGGAGACGAGCATGTTCGCCATGTGGCTCATGGCTGGCCTGCTGCCCCGTGTCGCCGGGACACGCACTCGGCGAGGTGAGCTGTTGTCCGGCTTCTTCCTGGCCTGCGCTGCCTTGACCCGCCCCGAGGGCATGCTGGTCTTCGGCCTGCTTGAGATCGCTGATGCGGGGGCGGCCCTGCTGCGCCGTGACCAGTTCACTCAGTGGCTGCGTTCGGCCCTGACCCGCGCTCTGCCCTTCGGCCTCATCGTGGGGCTGCACCTGGCCTGGCGCTACTCCACCTACGGCGACTGGGTGCCCAACACGTTTCACGCCAAGTTGGGTTCTGGCGCCACCATCTGGGAGCACGGCTTCGCCTACTCCTTTCGGGCCATCAGAGACTTTGGGCTGTTTCTCTTCTTCGTCCCCTACTTCCTCATGGGTGAACGCCGGGGACAGCAAGCCCGGGCTGCTTGTCTGCTGATCAGTTCGGTGTACCTGGTCTATGTGGGTTACGTCGGCGGCGACTACATGCCGACGTACCGGTTTCTGCTGCCGGTGGTCGCGATCTGGTGCGGCCTGGCCGCCTCCTCCATGTCTCTCATCGGCGCGCGGCTCGGCGGTCAGCGCGGCCCCCTGCTGGCTGGTCTGCTGATGATCACCTTGGCGACCGTGGAGACGACTGCCGCCTACTCGGGCGACAACTTCTGGGCCGACCAGGACGATCGACACGCGAGCCTTGTGGCCGCCGGCAAGAAGCTCGACGAGGTCCTTCCCCAAGAGGCTTGGATGGCCGTGACCAACGCCGGCCGGGTGCCCTACTTCGCCCGCCGCCGGTGCATCGACATGATGGGCCTGAGCGACCGACAAATCGCCATGACCGAACCGCGGGAGAACCAGGCCCAGCATCTCGAAGGCCATCTCAAGGGTGACGGCGGCTACGTGCTCGACCGGGAGCCAGAGGCCATCGTGTTCCTGCGCTTGACCGTCACAGCCAAGGCCTTGGCAGCAGACAAGAACTGGCTCACCGTGGCCCGGCGCCAGGCCTTCAGCATCAGCGAGGCCGAGATCGTCCGCGACCCACGGTTCAGGCGGGACTACCGGCTCTGCAGCCTACCTCTCGATGATGGCCTGGGCTGGCTCAACGAGCTTGTGCGCGACGGGGTTCTCACCCCCCAGACCCTGCCGGACATGGTGATCACGGCCAAAAATCGCGAGCAGGAATACCCCCCCCGCTAGGTCATTACAGTAGCGAAATAACATCCTGTCATGACTGGCTTCAGATTTCCGCAATATGTACTTGAAGCGGAGTTTTTGAGAGGAGCTTTGACAGACTCGAGAATGGGGGAGATGCTATTGTCCTCGAACGGCCGATCTAATGGGACGGCACCAGCTTATCTGCAAGCCAAATCTTCTTAAAACATCTCTTGCGATGCCGCTGGCGACCGCGAAGAGCCAATGAAACGAATCCTAGGGACACAACACCATGCGAATGCCACTAGCCACCGCTCTGCTCGCCCTCTGCACCCTCTCTACCGCGGCACTGGCCCACTTCGAGACTGGCCAGGTCTACGTCTCAGATATCCAGAACAGCAAGGTCTACCGGGTCAACGTGGACAACGGCGTGGTCAACACGACCTTGACCGCCGCTGACGGTCTCAATGGGGCCTCGGCCATCGGCTTCAGCCTCCACGGGCACATGCTCGTCTCCAACTTTTACGACAACTCGGTGATCGAGTTCGACGCCGGCCTCAACTCAGAGGTGGTGCTCACAAACGCCAATGGTGGCATCGCCGCCCCGTTCGGTGGCAACGGCATCATCATCGGCCCGGGGCACGGCGACGTCTTCGTCGCGAACCTGGGCGGCTCGCCGAAAGTGCTCCATTTCGACGAAGACTACAACTTCATCGGCACCGTGCTGGACGCCAGCGACGGCCTGGTCAACCCCACCGCCATGGCCTTCCTCCCCGACGGCGGCCTGCTGGTGGCCAACCGGAGTGGCAACAACGAGCTCTTCCATATCACCGAGGATGGAGTCGTCTCCATCTACACCTCGCTCACCGATATCAACCCGGCAAGCATGGTCGTCCGTGACAACGGTGACGTCTACATCGTGAGCACCAGAGGCGACCTCTACCGCATGGTCGGGGCCGACCCGAACAACATGGTCCTGCTGGGCAACTTCGGCGGGCCCCTGGCCAACCACACCCTCGGCTTCACCCCGGACTACACCGAGCTCTACCACACCAATTCAGCCGACGGCATCTTTCGGACCATCGATCCCGACACCGGCGCCTCCACGATCATCACGACCATCGTCGGCTCGCCCAGCGCCATGATCGTGGTGGGTTCACACTTCCCCCACGGCACCTTCGCTGAGTTCGGTGAGTCCCTCGCTGGCGCCGGCGAGATTGAGCCCACCCTCCACGGCCACGGTGAGCCTCGCATCGGCGATCCCGCCACGGTCGAGATGCACAGCTTCGTGGGCGGCACTCAGGTGTTCCTCTTCCTCAGCGCCATCGCCGGCGAGAGTTCCCTCTTCGGCGGCGAGTTCCACATTCAGCTCGGCCCAAGCGCGATCCTGCTTGAACTGACTGCAACGGGCGCGGCGGGCGTGGCTGGCGACGGCGACGTCGACCTACCCTTCGTCATACCCAATGACCCGGCGATCGTCGGCATCAAGTTCTTCATGCAGGCACTGGGCGTGGATGCAGCTGCACCCCAAGGCGTGTCCATGACGAACTGCCTGACCATGTTCGTGGGCGACAGCGAGTAGAGAAGCTCTAGCCTGCATTTCTCACCAAGTCCTGCTACGGCGGCGTCTGGTGAGAAATGCAGGCTAGGAGTCTGCACCACAGACCGCCATCCCATCGAGGCGACCGGTCGCTCCGCAATCGCATTGCGCAGCTTGTATCGCCCTCGTTTCGTTCTCGGCTTGCTGCCAATGAATGCGAGCCCCCGCCAGGCCCACATCGCCTGCCTTCCGAAGAATGAACCTCCGGAAGGCCACAGTCGCCTATCTCTCCACCGGCGAGGACAGCCCGGAACGTCTCGGAGAAGCGATCGGCGAAACAGACGCCTAGCGGGTGTAGCCGATGGCGTTGAGCTGCTCACGCAACTC
>JBLIMM010000039.1:0-19219 GCA_047638635.1 Pseudohongiellaceae bacterium
CTGGAGTAGCCTGGCCCCGGTGCGGCCGTCCGGTGTGACGGTGACGGTGAACCGTTCAGGGAGTTCGCCCAAGGTGGTGAGCTGTCCATTCACCGTGAGGCTGGGGTGCATGATGATCTCGTGGTCCGTGCGCGGAGCCTCGAGCCGCAGGGGGCCGTCGATGTACCACTGGGCGCCGTTCAGAGTGACGTCGAACAAGCCCTTTGGGACTTCGTCGAAGCGAAACTCGCCCCTATCATCCGTCTGTCCCACCACGGTGAAATAGGTGTTGAGCCCGCCCTTCTGGCGCTGCACAAGGCGCATCTCGATCTCGGGCAGGCCGCTGCCGTCCGCAGCGATGACTCGGCCTGCGATAATTTTGTCGGCCTTCCAGAGGGTGAAGTTCTGGCGCCATTCTGGGCCTGCTCCCCCGAGCACAAAGGCCAGCACGCTGGTCATGGGGGTGTAGCCGTCGAGCCCTGCGTGGATGCTGTATTGCCGCTGCGCGAGAAACTCAATCTGATATTCACCGGAGCCGTCGCTCACGGCGCTAGCCACCGGTCGGCTGCCGTTGGGACCGTCTCCCTGAGCGCCGGTGTCGAACACGTCGATGGTTGCGTTCGGCAGAGAGCGGCCGGTTTCGTCGGCAATCAGCCCCACGAGTGTGGTTCCCGAGGAGACCAGCAAGTCTCCCAATTGGCGGGACTCTCCGGGGGCCACACCGCCGACCTCGATATACAGGGGGGCGGCGTTGTCCGCTTGCACCTCCAGCATCAACGGTTGGCTGCTGGGGACTCCGACCAAGGAGAACTCCCCCGAGCCGTCGGTTTCTGTGGCCGAGCCCGACGGCTGGAGTTGGTACTGAAAGCCCTCGCTGTCTTGGGTAAACGCCTCGACGGTCGCACCGACACGGGGCTGTCCCGAGCGACTGATCACCCGGCCTTCGATGACGGCGGCGAGATGGTCGGCCACCAGAGTCTGGGCGCTGGGGTCGGCCAAGGGGCCTGCTGAGCTTTCGATGGCTTGCCGGTCGACGAAATCTGTGCCGGCGGGCAGCATCGTGGTCAGGTCGGTCTCGTCATCAACGATTACCACGGCAGCTCCAGCTGTGCTCTGGCTGGGTTCGTCGCTTTGCAGCAAGAACACAGCGCCAGCCACCGAAAGGAGGGTCAGGGCGACGAGAATCAGCAGGATGCGGGCATTCACGGCAGCGAGTCTACGGGGTGATCAGTCGGGCTTGTAGGGGGTGGGCACGAGAGCCTGGCCTTCATCGGACGGTCCCCGTCTGTCGATGAAGCACAAGCGGCTCGAAGTCTTCACGGTGTTCAGCGCGATCGCAGCACTGCCGCAGACGCCCCTGTGGGAGTTCTCGATGCTCGTCCTCGCTGCCTTGGCCCTCGTGGTACCCCTCTCTTTAGCAGTTTGCGCTCAATGGGCGGAGCCCGCTTTGGATGAGGGCCCAGGGAAAGCGGGGCCTTCGGCAGCAGAGTGGCTCACTTTGGGTGCAGAAGCTTTGGCTCGAGGGGAGCCCGGAGAAGCGCTGCCGCTGCTGATGCAATATCGGGCCGAAAATCCTCAGAGCAGCACCGGAGCCTTCCTGCTCGGTGTGGCTCAGCTGGACCTTGGCCAACCGGAGCGGGCTCGGGAAGAACTCGAGCACGCTGTCTCCCTGGCTCCCTTGGATTCAGCCGCCCTCTCGTTGTTGGCCCGGGTGAGCTTCGAGCTCGGTGATGGCGGTCGGGGGCTGGAGCTCCTTCAGGAGGTGGTGGCGATTCACCCGGAAGACGCGGCGAGCCAGACGGCATTGGGCTTGGCATATTTTCAGCTGGGCGAGGTGAGCGCTTCCTATCAAGCCTTCATGGCGGCGGTGGACAGCGATCCCATGCGTCCTTCGGCCCACGCAGGCTTAGGGCGATTGCTCTCAGCGGTGGGCGAACTTGAAGGGGCGGCCACGGCCTATCGCACTGCTCTCGATCTGAGCGGCGACCAAAGTGGGGCCGGCATGCATGTCTCCATAGGTCACGTGCTGCGCGAACTCGATCGTCCAGAAGAGGCCTATGAGCACTATCTCCTGGCTCGCCTTGCCGAACCCGGCGACCCCTGGATCGCGGCCAACGTGGCCTCGACTCTCTACGTTCTTGGCCGAACAGCTGAGGCCCGGGAGCCCATGGAATGGGCCGTCTCTCGGCTTTCTGGTGGGGGCCTCGACATGTCTTTGGTGCACTTGCACCACGGGCTGATCTTAGAGGCACTCGGCGACTTGGACGGGGCCGTGCTGGCCTTGCAAGCTGCTGTGGTTGCGGAGCCCGACTTCGCACGGGCCCAGCGAGCCTTCGGGGGAATGTTGCTCGACTTGGGGCGCAGGCGCGAGGCCCGGGAGCAGCTTGCCCAGGGTTTCGTTCGCGAGGCCCTGGACGATCAACTGGTCTTGGAGCTGGCCCTGCTCCATGAACGTTTTGGCGATGAACAGAGCGCTCGGCTCTGCGCAGACGCCCTCGAAGCGGCGGCCGTTCAGCGCCCCCGCGCGTCGTTGGCGCTTGCTGAGTTGCGCTTGCGTAGTCGCCAAGCAGGGCTACGGGATGCCCAGGCTGCCGAAGTGGACCTACGGGCCCTGTCGAGCGGACCGCTTCACGGTGACGCTCATGCTTGGGCTTTGCTGGGAGCTGCCTTGGCCCGGCGCGGTGCTTTGGACGAGGCCACGGCAGCTCTCGATCGAGGCCTCGCCTTAGTCGCTGACGACGGCCCGGTGCAGCAGCGCTTTGCCACGCAACGGGCAAGGCTCGTGGAGCGAGCTCGGCAACGGTGAGTTGAGCGATCGGCGGCTCAATCTGGCCATGGACGGCCAGTTGCTACCATGGGTCCATGAGCTTCCCGCGCCTGTTGCAACTCGCTGGTTTTGTGTTCGTCACCTACGTCATGGTGCGTTCGCTCATGATCAGCGACATGCTGTTTCAGTTCGGCGGGCTGATCCTTGGTGGCCTGATTTTCTTCATCGGCCGCACCATGGAAAAGCGTCAGCCAAGGTGAGTGTTCCCAGGGCTGCGTGTTCGTCATGCCCTGCCTCACATCAGCTGCCCTGGCGTCACAGCAACTGCTGGGGCCTAGCAGCCTGTGGGTAAAATGTCGCACGCCGAGCACACCTCGATGGCGCCAGCTCAGCGTTGCCGAATCCTCGACGAATCTACTGATTCGCCTACGGTTCGTCGCCTTGATCTGACGCCATCGAGGCGCACTCGCCATTACGGCACTTTCCCCCCAGGCTGCTAGCATCAGCTGCGCTGGGGGCCAGGGGCCTTGGGAGAGGCTGCTGTCAGCGCCCGGCGATAGGCGCTGTGCAAATCGTCTCTGCTGAGCGAGCCCACCAGGCGGCCGTCTGAGATCACCGGCACGTCGTGCACCGTGTGTTGGTCGAGAAACTCAAGGGCAGCCAAGAGGGTGTTGTGTGGTTGCAAGGTGATCGCTGGCCGGGCGCAGTCTCGGGCCAGCAAGAGATGATCGAGCCCTTCTTCCTTCAAGAACTCGCGCAGATCTGCCAGGGACAACACTCCCGTGAGCTGACCGCTGGCATCGACCACCGGAAAGTCGAGTCTGTCCGACTGCATCACCAGCCGCACCACACGATTGAAGGTCGCCGTATCCGGGATCGCTGAGATGGGAGGCTTCATGGCGTCGGCCACTCGCAGACGCCGCAGTAACGCAGCGTCTTCCTGGTCTCGCAGCACGATGCCCCGGCGGGACAGGCCGATGGTGTAGATCGAGTCAGGCATGAGCCGCTGAGAGACGACCGTCGAGATCACCGAGGCGATCATCAGCGGGAGAATGACCATGTAGTTGTCGCTCATCTCGAAGAGCAGCAGGATCGCCGTGAGCGGAGCGTGGGCCGACCCCGCGAGCAGGGCAGCCATGCCGGCCAGGGCGTAGCCGCCCGTGGCGCCGACCTGTCCAGGAAAGAGCGCGTTCATACCTTGGCCGAAGAGTGCACCCAACATGGCTCCCACGAAGAGCGATGGCGCGAAGACTCCGCCTGAGCCACCGCCGGCGAGGGTGATGCCCGTGGCCACGGTCTTCAGCAGAGCCAAGCTCCCCAGGAGCAGCCAAGGCCAGTGGTCTGAGGTGTCGGTCAGCACGGACGTCATGCTGTGGTGACCTTCTCCGAGGAGCTGGGGGAGGCCCATGCCCAGGGCTCCCACGGCGAGACCAGCAAGCAACCCTTTGAGCAGTACCGGCGCTTGCCAAGCATGAGCGCGGTCTTCGATGAGAATCAGCAGCCGGTTAAAGCCCACCGCAGCCACGCCAAAGATCAGCCCGAGCAAGACGTAGGCCCCGAACTCATAGGTCGTGGTGATGGTCAGGCCTTGCTTGAGCTCGTCGGGGATGGCGAAGGCAGCGTCCGTCCCTAAGAACCTGCGCGATGTGACGGCCCCGGCCACGGAGGCGATCAAGACCGGCGAGAACGAGCTGAGGTTGTACGAGCCGATGATGATCTCGAGGGCGAACATGACACCCCCGATGGGAGCGTTGAACACCGCCGCGATACCCGCTGCTGCGCCGCAACCCACGAGGGTGCGCATGTGCCGCCCGCGCAAGCCGAAGAGTCGTGAGAGAGCGGAGCCAAAGGCCGCGCCCACCTGGACGATGGGGCCCTCTTTGCCCACGGAGCCACCCAGGCCAATGTTGATCGAAGAGGCGACCAGCTTGACCACGCCGACTCGGCCGCGCATGAGGCCACTCCGCAGGGCTACGGCCTCCATCACTTCGGGGACGCCATGCCCGCCCGCCGTGGGGGCGAAGCGGCGCACAATAAGGATGACGAGTATCAGTCCTGCGGGAACGATCAGCAGGGGATACCACCGGGGCAGCATGTCGCCGTGGGCCAGGGCCATGCTGGGGATGGCGTGGGGAGCGTCCAGAGACCAGCCCCAGACCAAGTTGTTGATGGCGTCCACAAACCAGACAAAGACCACTGCGGCGAACCCTGCAACGATGCCAGCCAGTGTGCCCAGAAAAATGAGCATGGGACCTTCGCCGCCGATCACGCTCTGCAGCCGCGCAGCCGCACGGAGGGCTAGGTGGTGGGCTTTGTGGATCTTGCGACGAAGAGATGCCATGACGCCAGGACGATAGGAGCCTGGGACCGGCGGTGCTAGCCCGCAAATCTCACCAGGGCTCGCCGCGAGGGTTCAGGCTCGGGGGTGCGCAGTGGCGTAGACGTCTCGGAGTCGGCGGATGGAAACATGGGTGTAGATCTGCGTCGTGGAGAGGCTCTCGTGTCCCAAGAGCTCTTGGACCACGCGCAAATCTGCGCCCCGGTCGAGCAGGTGGGTGGCGAAGGAGTGGCGCAGGGTGTGCGGCGAAACGTCCCCGGGGAGGCCGGCCTCTCGGGCACGCTTGGTGACGATGGTGTGCATGGCCCGGGAGGACAGCGAGCCACCGTCCCTGAAGTTCAGGAACACCGTGGGAGTCGAGTTGGCTCGTCGGCGGCGGCTGAGCTGCCGGGAGCGCTCGGGCAGCCAAGCAGCGAGGGCCTCGCGAGCGAGGCGGCCCACCATGGTCACCCGTTCTTTCTTGCCCTTGCCCAGCACCCGGGCTGTGCCGCGGTTGAGGTCGAGATCGCTGAGATCTAGCCCAGCGCATTCGGCGACGCGCATGCCCGACGAATAGAGCAGTTCTAACAGGGCTCGATCTCGGAGGGCGGCGGGTTCGTCCCCCTCGGGGGCATCGAGCAGGGCTGAAACTGCGGCTTCTTCGAGGGTGTGGGGCAGGGGCTGGGCTCGGCGAGGTGAGCGCAGGGCTGCTGCCGGGGAGCCCTCCATACGCCCGGTCCGGGCCATCCAGCCAAAAAAGCCCCGGAGGCTGGCTTGCTTGCGGGCCAAGGTGGCTCGAGCGGGGGACGGCAAGCTGGCCAGCCACTCCCGCAACATCAACGTGTCGATGGTGCGCGGGTCGTGGAACCCTTCTGCCGCGGCGAAGCTCAGCAGGGCTCCCAGGTCAGAGCGATAAGCTCGCAACGTGTGTGGGGAGACCTGCCGGGCGAACTCCAATTCGGCGAGGTATTCGTCCAGCAGCTTCATCTCTCCACAGTGGCCCGTCGATCGGGCGGACTCAAGCTTTAGGATGGGGCGATGATGCCCGCCCTCGTCTTGCCAGCTCCTCCGGGACCGCCACTGTTGCAGCTTGCCGCTGTGGCAGACGCTCGGGACTGGCCGCTCTTGCTCGACAGTGGACCGGAGCCTCGGGCTCTCTCTGGCTGGCACTATTTCGTCGTCGATCCCCTGGAGACCTTGGCTCTGGATGTGGGCGACGGGGTTGAACCACGGGCAGAGGCTCGGGCCCTGGGGTTGCTGCAAGACGCGCTCGATCGCCACTGGCCCGGAAGCAAAGACGCTGAGCTGGCTGCGGGCGAAGAGCTGACTCTGCCTCCAGGCGGCCTGCCCTTGCCTCCGTTTCAGGGTGGGGCGGTGACCGTGTTGTCCTTCGACTTGGGGCGGCAGCTAGAACGCTTGCCGGCGATCCGTCCCCGGGACAGCAGCTGGCCCGACTTGCTGGCCGGGGTGTATCGCTTCGTCCTCGCCGAAGAGGTCGCCAGCGGGCGCCGGGTGATTGTGGGCCGGGGTAGCCAGGTGCAGGCCGCTCAGTTTGCCGCGCGGATTCAGCAGCTCGGCGATCGAGCGGCTCCCGTGGGCGAGCCGCTGTCTTGCGAGCACAGCCCCACGAGCAGCTTCTCGCGCAGTGATTATCTGGCCGCCGTGGACGCCGCTCGCGAGCACATTCTGGCCGGGAACATCTACCAAGTGAACCTGTCGCAGCGCTTCCTGCTGCCTTACGCCGGGGACGCCGCTCCCCTTCATCAAGCCCTGCGGGCTCGGAGCCCAGCTCCATTCTCCGCCCTGTTGCGCACGCCACTGGGCAGCTTGGTGTCCTCGTCCCCCGAGCTGTTCTTGCGTCGCCGTGGGGGCACGATCGAGTCGAGACCCATTAAGGGCACAGGGCCTCGCAGCGCGGACCCCGTGGCGGATGCTGCGTCTCGGGCGGCCCTCGAGCGCTCGCCCAAAGAGACCGCAGAGCTGGCCATGATCGTGGACCTGGTGCGCAATGACCTGGGACGCTTGGCCGAGGTGGGTTCGGTGGCGGTCACGTTGCCCTTTGAGACCGAGGCTTGGTCCACGGTGTTTCATCGGGTGGCCACTGTGACGGCCCGGGTGCCCGTTGAGCTTTCGGCCGCAGCGATCATTGAGGCGGCTTGGCCTCCAGCGTCGGTGACGGGCACACCAAAACTGTCGGCTCTGGGCATCATTGAAGAGCTCGAACCGGTCCGCCGGCACGCCTACACAGGCGCCCTGGGATGGATCGGTGCGAACGGTGATTTCGACCTCTCGGTGGCCATTCGCATCGCAACTCTGTGCGACGAGCGGCTGCTGATCAACGTGGGTGGCGGCATCACACTGGCCTCTGACCCGGGGGCTGAATATGACGAAACCTTGCACAAGGCTCGGGGCTGGTTCGATGTGCTACAGCTGCCCTTGCCCTTTGGAGAGACGCTGACATGAGCAGCAAAGAATGGGCTGTGTGTGACGGACAGATTCTGCCAGCAGAAGAGGTCGTGGTCAGCGCCTTCGATCGCACTTTGCTTTATGGGCTAGGGGCTTTTGAGACGGTGCGCCTGTACGGCGGTCGGCCGTTCATGTTCGATCGGCACCTGGCTCGACTGAGGCGCTCGTTGACCTCCGTGGGGCTTGAGTTGCCCGCGGCCCTCGAGACGCTCCCCGAGGATGTGCACGCCTTGTCTGTGAAGGCTGGCCGCCCCTCAGCCATGTGCCGGGTCACGGTGACAGCCGGGGCCGCGGAGGCCATGCAGCTCCCCAATGGTCAAGCTCGGGTGCTGGTGCAGCTGCGCGACGTACCCCGTCGTCCAGAGGGCCGACCGCTGGAGGTGGGTACCTTGCCCTTCGCCCTCGATGCCCGCTCGCCCTTGGCGGGGATTAAGTCCACCAGCTACCTGATCCACTACTTGCTACGGGAGCGAGCAGAGCAGGCTGGCCGGGTCGACGACCTGATGATCGATGCCCAGGGGCGGTTGACAGAGGCCACGGTCTCCACGGTGTTTGTGGTCTTGGGGGGCCGCTTGCTCACCCCTCCGGTGGAGACCGGGGTGCTGCCTGGGGTGACCCGCTCGGTGGTCCTAGAGTTAGCCGCTGAACTGGGATTGTCTGCGAGCGAAGAGTCCGTTACCGAGGAGCAGCTGGGGCTCGTCGACGAGTGCTTCTTGACCGGCGCGGGAAAGGGCCTCTGGCCAATCGACAGACTGGCGGGACGGGAGCTGCCACAGGAACGTCCTATGGGGGCCGCCTTGGGCCGAGCCTTGGCCCAGCGCGTGGCGGCGATCTGCGGTGTCACTCCGTCGTCGGTCGTGTTCTGAGTGCTGCCGCGATACCATGTCTGCCCCTGAGACGGAGCCCCACCATGATTCTTGGCAGCGCTAGCATGACTCTGATGGCTCGATGGATGTGTCTCCTGGGCGCCTTGTTCTTGGCGACAAATCCAGGGGATGGTCCCGAAGAACTGGCCGAGCTGGCTCTGGCTGACATCAAGCGTGGCGTGAAGGAGTTTCGCCCTGAGGCCATCGAAGAGGGCCTGCGAGATTTAGAATCTGTCTATCTCAAGGTCAGCGAGAAGACCATGAAGAAGATCGGCAAGAGCGTCACCTCGGTCTTCAAGATGAAGCCCAAGAAGCCTGACCAAGGCGGAGCTGACCCCCGAGAAGCTCTGGTCGAGGCCTACATGCTGGCCGTGGGTTTGATCTACGACAAGCCAGCGGGCCAGGGGCTGCTCCACGCGGCCCACAAACAACGGCATATCGCCGATTGGTGGGAGGTGCGAGCGGCGCTGGTCGAGGCCCTGGGGTACGCGAAGGACGAGGGTGAGATGTCCTTCTTCGCCAAGGAACTCGACGTCGACAATCACTTGGTCGTGGCCGCTGCCGCTTCCGCCATGGCTCAGTACGCCGAAGAACCTGTGCCTCTCCGCCGTCGTGCTGTGTCAGCGATTCTCAAGTCGTGGGAGAGCTATGCGGTTGAGGCGGAGAAAGAAGTCAGTCGCAAGAAAGACTCCACGGCGGCCCGTGACCGTCTGGCCAACGTCGAGGGGCCGTTCGGCGAGGCCTTGCGGGAACTCACTCGCCAAGACTTCGAAGGTGTGGAGTCTTGGGCTGACTGGTTCACGCAGCATGGGGATGAGAACAACTGGTGAGTTGGACCCAGCAGTTCAAGACGAAGGTCATCGATCCGATCTGGCGGGCTCAGGGTTCTGCTGAGTCTGTGGCTCGTGGTGGTGCTATGGGGCTCTGGGTAGCGCTCACTCCCACCGTGGGTATTCAGACGATGATCGTGTTGCTGTTGGCCGTCCCTCTGCGCGCCAACATGCCCATCGCCATGGCGATGTGCTGGATCACAAACCCGCTCACGTTGATCCCGTTCTACTTTGCTTTCTATTGGGTTGGCGCAGTGGTTTTGGGGCACCAAGTCGAAGGGTTTACAGAGGTCGGAGACAAAATCGGCGATGTGATCATGGGTATTCCAGATCAGCACTCTTTAGTGGATGGGCTTCTCGTGCTGGGTAATGAAATCCTTTGGCCGATGATTCTCGGGTCTGCGATCTTGGCGACGGTGACTGCAGTGCCGACGTACTTCGCGATCCTGCGCCTGTACAGAGGAGCCGCGAAACGAAGCGAAAAGGGCGCAGCAACATGATGAATCCAGAGAACATGCAGAAACTCCTAGAGGAACTCAGCGCAGGGCAGCAGCGGCTCAATGCTCAGCTGGCCAGCGGTCGTCGTCGTTCCGCGTTGTTGATTTCGCTACTTGTCCTGGGGCTGAGCGCGGCGGGCGTGCTGTGGTTCGATCACGTGGAGTCGGTGCCGATCGTCTTGCCCAACCAAAGTCGCGAACTGGACAGAGAAGAGCTCGCCGCCGAGATCGAAGAGCTCAATTTGCAACTGCGCAATGTCCGCCTGGAACGGAATCAGCATCTGAGTGAAACCCTGCAATTGCGCCAGCAGCTCATTGAGAAAGACCGTCGTTTGAGCGAGCTCACCAGCGGCCTGGGACAGCTGGCCAGCCGAGCTGTCCCCGAGGCTGTCCCCGGTGTGACGGTGTCGGCGACCGAGACTCGTGATCTCACTCAGAACCCTGCCCATGGCGTGGCCCTGGCGTTGATTGCTAGTGGCCTTCGCGACCTGTCGATTGTTGAGCACGGAGCCATCGAGAACGGTGTGCTGTTCGATGTTCTGGTGTCGCGGAATGACGCCCAGGGCTTGCCCATGCATGCAGAGCGTTTTGATCGAGCTCACTTGCAAGTGAGCGCAGGGGTGGTCGAGCTGGTCTTGGAGCGGGCTGCTTCCCTTGAGGGAGACGAAGCTCTCGTCGAGCGCATCTCCATGCCGGATGCCGACGTGGAGGCTTGGGCATCAGCCGGGCTGCAGATCGATCGGGGAATGATCACTGTGGCTCAAGCCTCCGAGGCTTTGAGGGCCGTGCTCGTCGGGCAATCCATTGAGCTGTACACACTGGGTGGTTACGACGAGGGACGGTTTGTCGATTTGGTCTTGATCGAGAAGGATAATCGCAACGTGGTGCAGCGCACTTGGTCGGCGGCCGCTGCCTCGCTGCTTCCCGTGGGCCCGGCGCTGCTTCTTGAAGGGGGATTCCTTGAAGAGGCTGACAAGGCTCGCCCGTTTTGGAATGGTCGGGCTCGCCTCGTTCTGGAGGGTGCCCCTTATGGCGCCTTTCAAGACACGCTCAGGCAGCTGACACAAGGACCACCTTCTCGCCGTGACTGACGCAGCTATGACAGACCTGAGCGCTTGGCTCCAAGATCGTTCTGCCCAGGTCGATCGGGCGTTGCGCGCTTGGATGCCCGACGAGGGTGCGTTTGGCCAGCTGGGTGGGGCCATGGCTCACATCGTTTTTAGTGGCGGCAAGCGCTTGCGTCCCGCCTTGGTGTTCCTGGCTTGCGAGAATGTGGGCGGGCAGAGCGAACGAGCGATCGCAGCGGCGGCCGCTGTCGAACTCCTCCATGCCTACTCCTTAGTGCATGACGATTTGCCCTGTATGGACGACGCCTCTGTGCGCCGGGGAAAACCGTGCGTTCATGTGGTTTATGGCGAGGCCATGGGCGTGCTGGCGGGAGATGGGCTGCTGACCCTGGCCTTCGAGGTCTTGGGGCGTCATTCCCCGACAGATGCTCCCATAGGCAAGATGGTCGCCGATTTTGGCCAGGCAGTGGGCTGGAGCGGCATGGTTGGTGGACAAGTCCTCGATCTGCAGGCCGAGGGCGCTGAGCCCAACGTAGAGTGGGTTCGGGCTATTCATCGAGGCAAGACTGCGGCTTTGCTCGGGGCTTGCCTACGCTTGGGCTCCTGGGCGGGTGGGGGCAGCGACGACGATGCAGATCGATTGGGCGCCGCGGGCGAAGACCTGGGCCTGGCCTTCCAGATTGTGGACGACCTGCTCGACTTAGAGGGCACGGTCGAAGATCTGGGCAAAGACGCCGGTGCCGATGCTGATAACGACAAGATGACCTGGCCAGGAGTGGTGGGCGTCGAACAGGCTCGGGCCGATGCCAAGGAGCTCCTGGAGAGCGCCCGAAAGCGCTTTGGGACGGGCCCAGCAGCTGACAGATTTGCGCAGCTCGCGGAGGTCGTGCTCTCAAGGGGCCACTGAGCCAAAACCCTCAGTTCTGCAGGCTCGGCCAAGCTATCCTCTGGCTGGTATCATCCGGCGCCCATCCTTCCCTCGTCTTGCTAGATCTATGTCGCTGTTCCAGGACATCAACGACCCCGCCGACCTGCGTCGCTTGTCAGAAGACGAGCTGCCCCTGGTTGCTGAAGAGATGCGGGCCGAGTTGATTGAGACTATCAGTCGCACCGGCGGTCACTTGGGCTCCGGTCTCGGCGTGCTCGAGCTGACCTTGGCTCTCCATTACGTCTTCGATTTCAGCAAGGACCGGCTGGTTTTCGACGTGGGTCACCAGTGCTATCCGCACAAGATGCTGACCGGGCGCAAAGGTCGCATGGACACCATTCGCAAGGACGATGGGCTCTGCGGATTTCCCCATCCTGACGAGTGCGAGCAAGACCTGTTTCACACGGGTCACGCCGGGACCAGTGTCTCGCTGGCCCTGGGTTTGGCTTTGGCGGACAAGCTCGCGGGCAACGGGCGTCGCACTGTGGCGGTTGTGGGTGACGCGAGCTACGGCGCTGGGGTCATCTTTGAAGCGATGAACAACGCGGCCGACCTGGGTGTCGATCTGATCGTTGTGCTCAATGACAACGAGATGTCCATCAGCCCCACCGTGGGTTCGATGGCTCGCTATCTCGCACGGGTGCGCACGGGGCCCCTGTACACAGGGGCAAAACGTGAGATGCACGAGCTGATCAAGCACATCCCGTTTATTGGCGAGAAGGTCGATCGCACCCTAGAAGAGTGGGGGCAAGTGCTGCGCTCGGTGGCTATGCCTGGCCATGTTTTTGAAGAGTTCGGCTTCGATTACTTCGGTCCAATGGATGGCCACGACATACCGCGGTTGATCCACACTTTTCGCGATCTGGCGGAGCGTGGCGGCCTCAATCTGCTGCACTTGCTCACGGATAAGGGTTCAGGTGACAGTCGAGCGGCCAAGGATCCTCAGCGCCTGCATGGGGTGAAACCCTCGCCTGGGTTGAGCAAGGACGGCGAGGCCGATCCGCCTCGGGGTGCCCAGCCGGCGAAGCGTCCAGCGTACACAGAGGTCTTTGCGTCCACGGTGCAGCGTTTGGCTACCGACGATGAGACTCTCGTGGGGATCACAGCAGCGATGCCCGACGGCACCGGCTTGAGCCGCTGTTTGGCGGCGATGCCCGAGCGTTTCTTCGACGTGGGGATCTGCGAGCAACATGCCATCGGTCTGGCGGGGGGGCTTGCCAAGGGCGGACGGCATCCCATCGTGGCGATCTACTCGACTTTCCTGCAGCGGGGCTACGACCAGGTCTTCCAGGAGCTGGCCATCCAGGGCGCCAACTGCTTGCTGGCCATGGATCGAGCTGGTTTGGTCGACGACGGAGCGACCCACCACGGGCTCTTCGATGTGTCCTACCTGCGGGCCTTCCCCAACACGACATTGATGGCTCCGGCCAATGGCGATGAGCTGGTGGCCATGCTGGAGGCCGGGCTGGCCATGCCAGGGGTCGTGGCGGTCCGCTATCCCCGTGATACAGCACCAGCGGCGTCGGGGGCCATCGAGCCCATCGTCCGAGGCCGTGCGGTGGTGCTGCGTGAGGGGGCCGATGTGGCTCTTGTGGCCTACGGAACCATGGTGGGTGTGGCCGAAGAGGCTGCCGAGATTCTGGCGGGGCAAGGGCTGCAGTGCGCCGTGGTGAACGGCCGTTTCGCCAAGCCTGTTGATGTGCAAACCATTCGGGGGGCCATGGAGGGGACGCGCCTCTTGGTGACCCTCGAAGAGCACGGCCTTGCCGGGGGCTTCGGGGCTGCAGTGACCCAGGCGCTGATTGCGGTGGAGTGTGTCTTGCCGCAGGTGCTTTCCGTGGGTGTACCCGACCGCTTTGTCGAGCATGGCACTCGTGGGCACCTGCTGGAGAAGCTGGGTTTCACGGGGCCTGCGGTGGCTGAGCGGATTTTGCAGGCTGTGGGCGTCGAGGTGAGCCAGGCCCTGGCTTAGTGCCTCGGCGGCGGCCGAGTCCAGGTCGTGATCGAGCGGCCCTGCGTGTCTTTGAGCAGACCCGGTATACTTGACGGCGCGTGTCAGTTCGTCCGGTTGTTGGGCGTCCCGGGGCTGTTGCTGAACGGTCCGGCGCTGATATTGCCCCGATGAATTCCCGAGATGATGCTGCCCGCCAGCTGCCGGTTTGGCTGGTCCTTTGAGACATGTCGACATGCTCATGATCCGTCTGTCCTTGCTGCTGGCTTTGATCAGTGGTCTTGCGGTTTCTCCCGTTGTGTCGGCTCAGCCGGCCGCCGGTGACTCCCCCCAGCTGACTCTCGTGGACGGATTGGGCAACCAAGCGCCCGGCCTGTCTGGTCCCTTTGACAGCAGCGGTGTGCTCAACGGCACTTCGGGGATGTTCTTCAGCGCTGACTTGGCCTATCTGGCCGAGGCCCAGAACAACTCAGATGTCCCCTGGGGTTTGCTGGTCTCCACCGCGCAGACGCCCTTTCCCACGAACATTCTGCCGCCGCCGCTGTTCGTCCAGCCGCCGTTTGTGTTTGTGGTGCCCACTCCAGCCATGCTGGATAACTCAGGGGCAGGCTCCATCGCCATGAGTGTTCCGTCTGGCCTGTACAACGGCACCTTCTTCATTCAGGGGATTGTGCAGGACACGTCGTCCTTTCCGGCGCTGAAGCTGTCGAACGGTGTGCGCGTGGATGTGTCGCCCCCCGAGTTTAATGCTCGGCTCAGTTTCGCTCGGTCCACTCCTGCTCTGGGTGTGCAGAACCTGGAGGGCGTGGGGCATGTCGATATTGATGGCAACACGCTGAACCAGTTTCCTCCCTTCGGCGGGGGGGCCGTGCCGCTGGCTGACCCAGACGCGGTAGGCCTGCCCCAGGGCTTCAAGTTTCTGCCGATCTTGCCGAACTCTCCTGATGCGCCGATCAACCCCATGGCGCGGCCGGTGACGACGATGACCGCCAACCTCACATCGAGTTTGTCGGAGAACACCTTCCCCGTAGCGGACACGTCGGGGTTCCCTGAGCGGGGCACCCTCTTGGTGTCGTTCAAAGACTCGTTCCCTTGGGTGAAGAGCACCTCAGCAATCTCATTGCCCAAAACCGAGGTGGTGTCTTACCGAGGTAAGACGCCCACATCGTTTTTGAATGTGAAGAGAAAGCGGGTGGGCTCCAGCGGGGCGACGAACGGAGCGCCCACGGGATTCCCCCACAACCCGGGTGAGTACGTGGTGGGTGAGTTCAGCATGGTGACCACATCGGGGGCCTTGAGTCGTTCGAGAGTCTCTCTCGACGCACGGAATCCCGATCTGGTTCACGTGGTGATTCCGCAGTTCAGCTTCCAGCCCGCAGTCGAGGGCACGGCGGTTTCCCTCGATCTCGACTTGTTTCTCTATGAGGACCAGGCTACGAAGATGCAGGGTTTCTGCGTTCTCGATCGAGCGAGCCAAACGTGGCGGCTGATTCCCGGAACAGAAGTGGACGCCAGTGCCGGGGAGAAAGAGTGGAACCCCATGGTGTCGATCGCACCTGATGGGCGCTCCATGATCGCGGCGGTCAAGGTGTTCACCGGAGACTTCCCTTCGACGGGAACATTCATTGACAGCTATGACCCCGATGAGCTGTGGGCCATTCGTCTCGACGGCGAAATCTGGCCGAGTACGGCACAGCAAGTATGGAAGATCGACTATGAACTAGGGCCAGACCCAGACTCCGCGGCAATGGATGTGCGTTCACGGCGCATCTCTATGCCATCGGTTGCCATCATTGGTGACGACCCGCTGAACTACGTGGCCTTTGTGGGTCTGGGTCACAAGTTTGCCCAAACCTTCCAAGGGACGAACTTTGTCCAAAACGGGTCGGCAGGTTCCTATTACGCAGTAGAGGCTGACGCAGTTCGCAATCAGCTCGGTGTGCGGGATTACATCGATGTGCCCCTGCCTGATCCGAACTCGGTGGGGCAGGTTCCGTCTGAACCGCGCCTCTACATCAGCTCGGATTTCGGTACTGTCGGCGATGGCAAAGGAGTGCAGATCTTTGGTTTGACGCCGAGTGTTTCAGACGATCACTCATTCATGGCGCTCACCGCTGGCTCGGCAGTTGATAACGACGACATGTTCGTCGTCGACAATGTGTCGATCACCGCTCAGGGAGAGACGCAACGGGCCATTCGCAATCTCTCAGGGCACGGTGGCGGCGTGGGTGCACCGAAAGGCGATATGAGGTTGTTCTACGAGGGTGGCCAAGGCTTTGGTGGCAAGGTCGCCATTTCTCCTGGCGGAACCCAGGTTGCATGGGTTTTCAATGACACGAGTTCCGAGACGAAAGATTGGGTTCACGTCGCCAAGAGGAACGGTACGAGCTACGGCACTGTCGCCGGTATCTACCGGGACACCGTTGCACCCAACAAGTTCCTCGTTGTAGGGGACTTCGTGAACAACCGGATTGTCATGGGTCTACATTTCGTTGACGAGGATCGCTTGGTCTTCTTGATGGGCTTCAGTCCTTACAACGATCCCTTCGGCTCTTTGAACCCAGACAAGCCCCCGCAACACGACGTGTTTGGATACACGATCTCTACGGACACGTTGGTGAATATCACCAACACGGCACAGTCTGTTTCGGGACTCGATCTCCATGGTGAAATCGTTCCAGCGGGAACCTTCATGTCACCGAATCGCGAGTTCTTGTACGTCTTGCGCGATGGGGTGCCGATCCAGGGCAACACGGTGCTCGCGCCTGGAACCGAAGTGACGAACATCCTGGGGATCGACCTGGTGAACAACGTTGCCTTCGACATCAGCGGAGACGAACTGAGCGTCTCTGGCTCCTTGCCTAACCTTGATCAAACCACCAGCGACTTCATTGCACCGGTGGAGTCGGCTGCTTCTATGGGCTTTATGGAAGGCTCTGGAGTTCAGGATGGAATGATGTTCTTTTCATCCCACTTGGCCGGTGATTTGACGGAGACGGACGAACTGTTTGGCTTCGACATGAATGCCCCGTTCGTCGGTTTGACCATCACGAGCGACTCACCTGCTTCGTCGCACATCTCGAATATTACTCCCGACCCTTTCGGGGCTCGAGTCGCCTTCGCCCAGACAGCGGACGGTGATCCATTCGGCAACACGCAGCACGGCTTTGTCGCTGATTTGGCCGCGTTCAGTTTCGTGCGAGATTTGACTCCAGGCTTGGTCTCCGGTGGCATGCCCCTCGGGCGTTTCATGGCTGGTAGTTTCTTCTTCTTGCCGCCCTCCAGCAGTCAACAACCCCCGCAGTGGAACGCCGGAGGGGCCTTGATCTTCGCCATGGGCGATTCGGTTGACAGTGATTCCGGAGTGGCGACCCAGACGGCGGTGGTGTACTACCCCTTGGCGAACGTATCGGACACGCTGGCCGAGCCCATCCCGACCTTGCTGCCGTTGCTGAACTCTGCGCCACTGGGGCCGAACTACCGCATTTACCTCACGAGTGCGGGGCTCTCAACCGGCGAGCCGTAAAGGGCGTCGGTTGCAGAAAGACCAACCTTCTAGCGACGCTTCTTTCGTCAGCTGTGCTCGCTCAATGAGCCACGGGCGCTGGTTGACCTGAGCGCGCAACGCGCTCGGAGTGCATGTCGGTGTGGCGCTCACGGGACGGTTACGCAGATTGTGACCGAGTGCTACTCGTCTGACTCCTTGGGAAGTGCGCGATCCATCACCGCCAGGGCAAGGTCCACTTCCGTCTGCGTCCAGCACATCGGCGGCTTGATCTTCAGCACGTTGTGGTGGGGCCCGTCGCCGCTGAATAGGATGCCAGCATGTCGTGCGCGTTCGATGGCTTGTGCCAGGTGCGGCGCGTCTGGCTCCCGTGATTGCCGATCCTTGACGATCTCAACTCCGATGTAGAGCCCAACACCGCGAACATCCCCGAGGCACTCGTGATGATCGGCTAAGCGCCGGAACCCCTCCCGGAATCGTTGGCCGAGTTCGCATGCGCGTTGGAGTAATCCTTCGTTTTCGATCACATCGAGTACAGCCATACCGATGGCGCATGAAACCGGATTGCCGCCGAAAGTGTTGAAGTACTCCATGCCGTTCGCAAAGGCAGCAGCGATGTCTGGAGTGGTGATCACTGCGGCCAGCGGGTGCCCGTTCCCTATGGGTTTCCCCAGGGTCACGATGTCTGGGCGGGCATCATCGAGCTGGAATCCCCACCAACTCTCGCCCACGCGACCAAAGCCAATCTGAACCTCATCCGCGATGCAAAGAACTCCAGCTTCGCGTGCGTGTTCAAAGGCCTGACGCAGGTAGCCATGGGGAGGGACGATCTGTCCTCCACAGCCGATCAAGGGTTCGGCGATCAATGCCGCGTACCCAGAGTTTCGCTCAGCTGCACGCTCACAGGAGTGCGCGATTTCCTGGGCGTACTTGGCAGCAGCTTCCGGGTCATTGGCTCTGTACCTGCCGCGGTAGGTGTCGGGGCACGGGACGGTTGTTAGCCAGTGGGGAGCGCCGGCTCCTCCCGGGCCATCGTGTTTGTACGGGCTGATGTCGACCATCGTCGACGTGTTTCCGTGATAGCCACCGTCGAGAGAGAGGATGTTCCTGCGCCCTGTGAAGTTGCGCGCCATGCGAATGGCCAGTTCGTTCGCCTCGCTGCCAGAGTTGACGAAAAAGCAAACGGAGAGGTGCTCGGGGAACAGCCCCGTGAGTCGCTTGGCGTAGCGTGCGATGTTCTGGTGCAGATAGCGCGTGTTCGTGTTGAGCATGACCATCTGTTGTTGGCCCGCCGTGACGACGTGGGGATGGCAATGGCCGACATGGCACACATTGTTGACCCCGTCCAGATAGCCACGCCCGCCCGCGTCGAAGAGCCAGGCACCACGGCCGCGCACGATCTCAAGGGAGTCCTGGTAAGACAGGGAGAGGGAGGGGCCTAAAGACTCGCCACGCGCTTGGAGGATCTGGTCGCGGCCTAGGGCCGCAGTTGTGGAGGCTAATCCGCGCTCCAGGCCACAGGCTTGTCGCAAGTGGAGAGCCGCAGCCATGGGATCAACAGCTGCCAAGGTCTGAAGCGCTTTCCAGGCACCTGACTCGCTCGAACAGCTGTCTTCATTGTCCGGATCGAGCGCAGAGTCTTGGGCCGCGATGGTGAGACTTTGAACCAAACGCATCGCTGTTGCTGGGAGGAGGGATTCGAGCTCTACCTCCTGCAGAGGGATCTGCGCGTTGTACCCCGCACACAACTGGCCCATCACCTCCAACGAGTCTTCGCAATCAAAGATCGCGTACGCGCAGGCGACCGCTAACTCGAAGACTCTGGCGCTACACACAAGATCTCCGAAGTCGAAGAGAGCGCTCAGCTGGGGCGCAGCAGATTTGGATTTGGACAACACGAGGTTCTGGTCATTCGCGCCGTTGTGGATCCAGGCCTTGGGGAGTTCCTCTCAACGCCGCTCGACTTGGCCGAAGTACTGGACCTGTGTTGCCTCGACCAGAGCGCGTTGCATGGGGTTTCTCAGGAGCTTGCTCGCGCCAACCGTC
>JBLIMM010000040.1:0-19000 GCA_047638635.1 Pseudohongiellaceae bacterium
CCACCGGCGCCCGGGTCTCGGAGGTTTCCGACCTCCGCAGCGACAGCGTCCTGGATGACCTCAGAGTTGTCCGCTGCCATGGCAAGCGAGACAAGCAACGGCTCGTGCCCCTGGGGAATGCAGCGAGAGACGCGCTGGTCCGCTACCTCCGGGACGAGCGGCCGGTGCTCTCTGCCAAGCACCCCGGCGCACCCTGGCTCTTTCTGTCCAAATCCGGGCGACGCCTCAGTCGCGACCGGATCCTACGCATCGTCCAAAAGCTGGCCGAGTCTCTCGGGTTACCGCCGGTGACCCCCCACGTCTTGCGCCATTCTTTCGCCACCCACTTACTTGAGGGCGGCGCCGACCTGCGCGCTGTCCAAGAGCTGCTAGGCCACGCGGACATCGGCACCACCGAGATCTACACCCACGTAGACACTCGACGGCTGCAGTCCACCCACGAGAAATTTCACCCTCGAGGATAGGCCTGCCACAGCCGGCGGCTCAGCCCCCGGTGCGATGCAAGTGGTCGAGAATCTCCTGAGCTAGCTCCGGTCCCACACCACGCACCCCGGCCACCTCGCCGGCGCTCGCCCGAGCCAACGCCCGCGTTCCACCAAAGGCCCCGAGCAGGCGCTTCTTCAACACCGGGCCTACTCCGGGCACGTCGTCGAGCCGGGACGACAAGCTCTCCTTCGAGCGCAACTTGCGGTGGTGCCCGATAGCAAAGCGGTGAGCTTCGTCCCGCAATCGCTGCAACAAATACTCTTCGGGAGAATGCCCCTCCATCACCAGCGGGTCTTCACGGTTCGGCAAGAACACCCGCTCCTGTTCGTCTGCTCCCAACGTCACAGCGCGGCCCCTGCGGCCACCTTTGGCCAGGGCCGCTAGAGACAAGTCAGGCAAGCCCGCTTCTTTGGCGGCGTCGATGGCCACCTGCAAGTGGGAACGCCCACCATCGACGATGAGCAGATCGGGCAGCGGGTCGGTGGCAGCCCGTGCAAACCGTCGCAGCAAGACTTCGCGCATGGCACCGTAATCATCCTGACCGTCGATGGTGCGGATGCGGTAGTGACGATAACTGGCCCGGTCCGGCTCGCCATGGCTAAAGACAACCCGCGACGCCACCACAGCTGTGCGGCCGGTGTTCGATACGTCGTAGCATTCGATGCGTTCCGGCACTCGAGGGAGCGACAGCTTCTGCCCCAAAGACTCGAGCAGCCGACGCTGATGACCGCGCTGTTCAATGGCCACAACCAACGCGTCTTTAGCATTGCGATTGGCCCGATTCACCAGGCCCACCCGGTCTCCTCGACGAGGAAAGCTCAAGCGCACCGCGCCCTCCCGAGTTGATTCCAAGAAGGTCCCCAGGCCATCGACATCAGGCAGCGCACAGGGCAGTAAAACCTCTCGGGCGACGGGCCGGGAGGCACCGTAAAACTGCAGCAAGAAGCCCGCCAACACCTCACCGTCCGGGAGTTCTGATTCGATGGTGTGATTGCTGGTAGAGACCAGCGCCCCTTCGCGATAAGCCTGCAGCACAACTTCGACGAGCTCTCCAGCGCGATGCATGCCCAACACATCGCCCTGCTCCAAGTCGATGTTCTCCACCTGCTGTCGGGCTGTGGTTGCACGCAAGTAGCGAATGGCGTCTCGTTGCCGAGCGGCCTCTTCGAAGCGCATCTCGTCGGCGGCCTTCACCATGTCACCTTCGAGACGGAGAATGGCCTTCTCGCAACGCCCCTCAAGAACATCGAGGGCTTCGTCCAACAGCAAGGTGTAGTCGTCGTGATCGATCAAGCCGACGCAGGGCGCGGAACATCGACCCATTTCATACTTCAGACAGGGGCGCGTGCGGGAGGCCAACTCACGATCGCTGCAGTCGCGCAAAGGCAGGATGCCACCGAGCATACGTAGGGTGCGCCGCAAGGCTCCCGCATGGGCGAAGGGCCCATGATAGCTGAGCTTCCCGTGTCCTCCTCGGGGACGCCGGGCCAGGGTCAGCGCCGGAAACTCGTGGCGCCTGTCCACACGCACGTACAAGAAGTCTTTGTCGTCCCGCAACTTGATGTTGTAGGCGGGGTGATGGCGCTTCACCAGCTGGTTTTCCAGCAGAAACGCCTCGTGCTCACTCTCCGTGGACACGAAGGAAATGTCGTGCACGTAACGATCTACGAATCTCACTGCACGACGAGCATCCGTAGACGGCGAGAAATAGCTGCGCACTCGATCACGCAGGCGCAGGGCCTTGCCCACGTAGGCCACAGCGCCGCTCACATCCTTGAAGATGTAGACGCCCGGAGTCTCGGGCAAGCGCTCGACAATGGCAGCCAAGCGGGAGCGGCGATCGACCCCTTCGGCCACCTCAGAGATACCTCAACTCAAGGTTCTGCAGCGCGGTGAGCTTGTCACGCCAGCGAGCGGCTTGCTCAAACTCCAACGCCTCGGATGCCGCCAACATTTGCTTGCGCGTCTGTTCGACATGAGCGCGAATGTTCCCGGGATTCACCTCGCCCAAGTCCACTCCAGCTTCGTCAGCCAGATCTGCCTCAGCCACCGCCAGCGAGCGGTCGACGGCGCGAGTCGTCGTCGTGGGGACGATGCCGTGCTTCTTGTTGTGAGCAGCCTGCAAAGCGCGCCGCCGTTCAGATTCATCGATCGACTGACGCATGGCGTCCGTCTCGGTCTCAGCGTAGAACAACACCCGGCCGTTCACGTTGCGAGCTGCCCGGCCCATGGTTTGAATCAGACTCGTCGCCGAGCGCAAGAAGCCAGCCTTGTCCGCATCTAGCACTGCAACTAACGAAACCTCTGGGAGGTCTAGCCCTTCCCGAAGCAAGTTAATGCCCACGAGCACATCAAATTCGCCGAGACGCAGGCCGCGAATGATCTCAACCCGCTCAATGGAGTCGATGTCGCTGTGCATGTACTTCACCGAGACGCCCAGGGAGGCGTAGTGATCAGTGAGTTCTTCGGCCATACGCTTGGTCAACGTGGTCACCAAGACTCGCTCGCCCCCCGCCGTGACGTTGCGAATCTCAGAGAGCAAGTCGTCCACCTGCCCCCTCGCAGGACGCACCGTCACAACGGGGTCAAGCAAACCCGTGGGGCGAATGACTTGATCGACTGCCACCCCTCCGGAAGATTCCAACTCGCGATCTGAGGGGGTCGCGGAAACGTAGAGCACGCGGTTCAACAGCGCGTCGAACTCGGGAAACCCCAGGGGCCGGTTGTCCACCGCGGACGGTAGGCGGAAACCGTGCTCCACCAAAGTTGTCTTGCGACTGAAGTCCCCCCGACGCATCGCTCCCACCTGGGGCAACGTTTGATGGCTCTCATCAATGATCATCAAGAAGTCCTCGGGGAAGTAGTTCAACAACGAGGCGGGAGCTTCGCCGGGAGCGCGGCCGTCGAGATGCCGGCTGTAGTTCTCGATACCCGAACAAAATCCAGACTCTTCCATCACTTCCAGATCGAAGCGCGTTCGTTGCTCCAGGCGCTGAGCTTCCACCAGACGACCTTCCCCACGGAGCTTAGGCAGGTGTTCTTCCAGCTCGTCGCGCACGCTGGAGATCGCTTCCACCATGCGCTCCTTCGGCGTGATGTAGTGATTCGCCGGATAGATCACAGCGGTATCACTCTCTTCGATGACCTCTCCGCGCAACGGGTCGATGACCGCAATGGACTCAATCTCATCGTCGAAAAATTCCACTCGGATCACCCGCCGCTCTTCGTAGACAGGGAAGATCTCCACCACATCGCCGCGCACCCGAAAGGTGCCGTTGCGAAACTCAAGCCCGGCCCGCTGGTATTGGATGGCCGCCAGGTCCCGCAGCAAGTCGTCCCGGTCGATGGCCTGCCCCCGAGTCAGCTCCACCTTGAGACCGTCGTACCACTCAGGCGAACCCAATCCATAAATGCACGACACCGAGGCCACGATGAGCACATCGCTCCGTTCGAGCAGCGAGCGAGTGGCACTGTTCCGCAACCGCTTAATTTGCTCATTGATGAAGGCCTCCTTCTCAATGTAGGTGTCGGTGCGAGCGACGTAGGCCTCGGGCTGGTAATAGTCGTAGTAGCTCACGAAATACTCGACCGCGTTCTCCGGGAAGAGCGAGCGAAACTCGTCGTAGAGCTGAGCAGCGAGCGTCTTATTGTGGGCCAAAATCAGCGTGGGACGCTGCAGCCGGGTCACCAGGTGGGCCATGGTGAAGGTCTTGCCAGACCCGGTCACTCCCCGGAGAACTTGCCGGCGCACCCCCGAGGTGAAGCCCTTGTGCAGAGCTTCAATCGCCTGGGGCTGGTCCCCCCTGGGCTCGAAGTCCGTGTGCAAGACGAAGGGCTGGCGGGTGTTCACGATGGGCTCCGGAGCCCTTTGCAGGCCAGTGCGAGAGAGGGGGTCGCTGCGTTTCTGAGCGTCGCCGCAGCAGCGAATGACTGAGAGGACAGAGCGGCGCTGTTGCACCAAACCCAGCGTCCGCTAGAGTCGGTCCTCGATCTGGAGAAAATTAATGAGCCAAACCATGCGACTCAAGCTTGCAGGCCTCTTGGCCACGTTGTTCCTTGCCAGTGTGGCCACCGGGCAGCAAGACGTCCAGAGTGCGGCGGCACTCGCCAGTGGCGTGAGCAAGGCCCTCCAGCAGGGAGACGCTCAAGGCTTGGCCGAACTGGTCGACTTCGAGGCCCACTCCATCGATGGCCGAGCCCGTGGAATCGTGCTTCTCGACTGGGCCAAGGCCGACGACACAGATCGGCTGATGGAGCGACAACGGACTGTCGAAGCCTGGCTCGACAGCCAGCAGCGTTTCCTGGAAGACTCCTTCCTTTACGGCTTCGGCGAGCTCGCCGATCCGGATGAAGGCCAGGGTCCCCTGCCCAAGCGCATCATCACGCAAGCCGTTCTCAAGGCCACCAAACACGGGCAGCTGCTGGACATGCTGGTGATTTCCACTCCCGAGCATCGGGTCATCGAGCTGGTGTTCGGCGAACCGTACTACCCAGATCAGAACCCCCTGGGCCCTGCCGGCCTGCAGCCGCTGCCTATGGGCGGCGACGACGTACAAGGTCTGCGCTGGCCTGACGACGTGGTCGATTTTGAGCGGCAAGACGCCCGTGAGCTGGTGAACGAGTTGCTGCAGCACGAAACGCCGATCGAGCTGCGGCGCACCGTGGAGTACCTACACAGATCGCCCTTGTCAGGCGTCACCGCCTTGCTCGAGGCGCTCCTTGAGGAGCAGGACAACTCGACGCCGGACACGGCCGCCCAGGAAATGCTCGTCAACGCCCTGACCACGATCACCGGCCGGGACTCCGACTTTCGAGCCCACGCCGACTTCGGCATGGACGAGAGCTCGTGGATGTCCGCGAACCGAGCAGAAGTGATGGCTTGGCTGCGTTGGCACAACCGACACGGCGGGAACTTCGGCGTGGCTGCCATCGTGGATCCACTCTCGCCCACCTACGGCGAAGAGTCGCCCAGCGGCGCCATCGGTCTGCGCAACCCGTCCGAGCACACAGAGAAGACTGGGTCAGCCAACGAGCCCGCGGCCCCAGAGCCCAGCAGCCCGACCTCCCTTCCCACCAGCGAGCCAGCTGCTCCCCCCGAGCCCCCGAGCAACGACAAGGAGCCAGGGGAGGCCGTGGGCGACTCGGCGACTCCCTCAGACTCGCCGTCGAGAGTGCGCTTCCGCAAGCCAGAGACCCCGGTGGTCGGCCCCTTGTCAGAGAGCGCATCAACGCTCACCGTGCTCAAAGTCCCGCCCCCCCAGCACGGCAAGCCCGAAGATGTCAGCGCCGCCTCATTGGCCGAGGTGCTCCCCGCTGGCATTGCCAAGTCGCTGAACCGCTGGTCGGGCATCATCGACGCACTCTCCCTGCGGGTGGCCTGGGGGGGAGACGACGAGTTCATCGTCCTGGGTCAAGCTCCTGACGACGTGCTCATCGAATCTCTGGGTACATTGACCCAGTCGCGGGACCTCACCTTGGAAATCGTCCCGGAGCTCCGCTCATCCAAGACCGTTGAGCCGGTGGTGGTCATTATCATCGACCAAAGCAGTCGCTTCGAGGGCTTCTGGACCGACTTGATCAACGGCATGTTGGAGATCAAAGCCCTCGAGTACGAGAAGTCCTCCGGGCTCCGAGGCAACCCCTCCGGCTTCTACAACCGCGTGGGCCACCTCATCGTCCAGCCGACTTGGGACGTCGGCGGCGACGCCTCGGCCGGAGACGACGAGTTTAGGCTACACAACGAACTCGCCCACAAGCTGACAGGTTGCCTTGCCTTCGATCGCAGCGGACACCTGCCCGAAGGCCTGTTCTGGGCCCTGGGCCACCAGGCCGAACTTGCCCTCTTCGAATCGGTCTATCAGTTCAACAAGACCGGCTTTGTGAGCGTTGGCGATCACTTTGACTGGCCGCGCCAGGCCCGTCAGGTCCTGGAGCGCCGATCCCGTCGGCGCAACTTCGTGCTCACCGACCAGATTCTAGACTCGGGCCAGATGTCCAGCGACCTCGATGGGCACCTGATAGCCTGGGCAGCCATCGACTTCCTGTTTCGCGAGCGCCCAGACGACCTCGCAAATTTGTTCCAAGACCTAGCCGAGCTGCACAAAGACGCCAGACCCTATGGTGGGGCTCATGAGTACGAAGGCGATCTCGATGACACGCGCAACGCCCTCGATTTGCGCCTGGGTAACGCCGCTGTAGACGCCCTCATCGACCACCTGAAGAGCCGCAGTTAGAATCCATCCTGAGGCTCCGCTTGACCGCCCCCACCGTCGCTCCTAGCGTGGTGGCACAATCCTTCCCCCGCTGTTTGGATGATCAACATGGCTCGCGTGGCAAGCTGCAACGACTGCGGCGCTAAGTTCAAAGTGCCCGAAACGACTCAAGCCGCCAGGGCCAAGTGCCCCAAGTGCGGAGGCGTCGTGGCCATTCCTCCCGCTGGCGAGGCTGCCCCTGCGGCAGCACCAGCGGCTGCCGCGGCCCCTGCTCCCAAGGCCTCTGTAGCCCCGAAGGCTGCTGCTGCGGCTCCCAGGGCTGCGACTCCTCAGGCGAAGAGAGCTGCTGCTCCCCGTGCGGCCGCTCCCACAGCAGCACCTTCGAGGTCCGCTGCTCCCAAGGCTGGTGCCAAGGCAGCAGCTACCGAGAAGAAGAGTTCCGCTCGTCAGGGCAAGGGCGCTGCTCGCGGCGGATCCCGTAAGGCTAAGGGCAAGGCCGAGAAGACCTCCTCGAACACCGGCATGATCGTCGGTTTGGTGGTCGTCGTGCTCATCGCAGCTGGAGCCGGGTGGTGGTTTGGCTTTCGCGATGATGGCAGCACCACGACCGCCGACACCACGGCCATGGGCAACGAGAGCTCCGCAAACGAGTTGGACGGCGCAGCGGATACCTCGGCAGGCGCTGCTATGAACACGGCCTCGAAGGACGGCGGTGAGATGGCCAACGACAGCTCCGGGCAAGCCGTTGCTCCCGGCGCAGCGAGTGCCATGGCCGGCCAGAGCGCGGACGCCGATGACAGCGAGTCTGGGGACGCAGGCAGTTTCGATGCGCTCGCAGCCCTCACTGCCCCATCAGCAACCGCCTCGGGCGGCGATGCTCCCGACGTCGAGCAGGCACCCGCAGCAGAGAAACCGGTCAAGATCGACCCCGCCGAACCCATGGACACGCTGATCCAGTTCGACGCTTTCGGCCCCGTCGAAGGCGTGAGCCAAGAAGACCTCGATCAATGGACGGCGAAGCTCCATGAGCTGTACATCGATGGAGGCGGTGCCACCGGACGCACCCGCAAACGCCTCCGTGCCGAGGTCGCTGAGATCGACATTATCCAAATCACCCCGGCGTTCTTGAACGCCATCATCGGTGTGGATCTCCTCGAGACCAACTCCATCCTCGGCGTCTTCACCATGGTGAAGGACTGGCAGACTCGGGTGGGCTCCACCCCGACGTTCTTCTTCGACGGTGACGTCAACGCCACGGGAATCATCGACCAAAACAAGCGAGTCACAGTGGTCAATCTGTGGGTCGGTTGGTGGGACGGCTACGCCAGTGGCAAGAACAACCTAGACGACTACCGCGCGAAGATGGAAGGCCGGCTGAAGAGCAAGGACAACTAGGCTCGACAGCCCGGCCCGACCTCTGCGCCAGGGCAGGACGCTCTGTCCCCTACTCCAGGGGCGGCACGGCGCCCGCAGGCAGGGTGCCTTCTATATCCTTCACCGCGACGCCTCGATCCTTGAGGTAGTCCACGGCCCCTTCGATCTGGTCGTCGGCTCCTTCGAGGTCGAGGTACACCAAGCCAATGTCATCGGTGATGGTGGCCCCCCGAATGTTCGGCACGATGTCAAAGTCACGGCCGAGGTTGTACAGCAACGGCTCACGGATGAGCCCCTTCGGGAAGGTGCAGTGGACCAGGCGGTGATTCGTCATGACTCGCAAGCTCAGAAGGACGGGGCGGCCGCAGCAGCGACCGCCCCTTGAATTGGGCGCCATCCTAGACTGATGTCACGAGGACACACCACCGCAATCCCAAGCTCAACAGATCACTGATTCAGCTCGACCACGATGGGGTTGCTGGAGAAGTGGATATTGCCCAGGTCGAAGGCCTGAAACACCATGTCTAGGGCTGGCAGACCCACGGGAACAGTCGCGGGAAGTGAAGCCCGCCCGAGGCCATCAGCTACGACTGTGAGCATGGGCAGCTGATTGATGGCGGTCAGGAAGACGGCATCCTGGGTCAAGCTCACCCCGCCCCAGCCGGGCTGCCAGCTCCAAACCACGTCCAGAGACTGGGACATGAGCACCACGTAGGCTGCCCCGGGCACATCGCCCGTGATCGAAAATGCCACCGAGTCGCCACCTTGGGGAGTGGGCTCGGAGACCTCCAGGGTGGGCCAAGTCGTCAGAGCCACGGAAAGCGCGTCGAGCTCAATGGCTCCGTCGAATCCCAGGGAAAGCTCGTCATGACCGGGCACCAGGAAGCCCCCGGCACCCGCACTGAACACCGAGCCATCGTGGGCTGACGGGCTCTGAACCGAGAACAGGATGTCCCCCGTGAACGGGTCCACAGCCAGGCCCTTGGTGTCCCCCGTGGAGGCGCTGCTGCCCAAGGCATTCGAGACCAAGTCGTTGATCTGACTCTCTGTGATCAGCATCTGAGCCAGGGAGCTACCGGCCATCAAGAGCAGCACGTCACCATCAGCGATCACGCCGGCGGTGTCACCAGACAGCAGGTTGCTGGCCTCGTCTTCCGCGAAGGAGAACAGCAGAGAACCGTCTTCATAGAGGTGAAAGGCGTCCACATCGAGGTTGCCGTCGTCCACCCCTGCGGCACCGAGGAAGTCCGCTTCAGAGATCACCAGTTCGTAGCCTCCGTCCGTGGCTCCCAGAATGTCACCGTCCAGGTAGCCCTGCTCGTTCACTGACAACGAGAACAAGAACTCGCCGCCGGGACCGCCCTTCCCCGGGTCGTGGATGGCGTCCAAGTCACCAAAGTGGTGATGCAGCCCCGTGTCGCTGGGGTCGCCCATGAGGGCTGCAAGAGTCTCCCCAGGCCAAGCCAAGCGGGTACTGGCAGCGGCGCGATGGAGCAACACCTCTTCATCTTCGATCACTTGGCTAGCTAGGCTTCCGTTGGCCGTGATCGAAAACAAGATGTCGTAGGAGCCACCGCCGCCCACGTCATCGGGGACAGCGGCGTAGGCAGGAGTCGTGGCGAGAGTGAGCGCTAGGAGGGACGGCACAGCAAGTTGCAGCATGGTTCTCTTCCGGATCGTGATGCTGCGTCACGACCCCGCACCGAACTCTCGCTGCAGACAATCGTGACGCGCCAGATCGACGGCACCTCCCGCTGGCCGTTACCACGGCCATCCCAACCCCTGCGTGTACAGCCTGATGCCCAGAGCGTCAGCTCTCCAGGGACAGGGACAAAGGCAGCACGTCACCAAGAGACTCAGCCCCCAGCAATGTCATCGCCAGGCGGTCCACCCCCAGAGCCATGCCCACCGTCGGCTGCAACTGAGCGCTCCGTAAATCCAGAAGCAGCTGCTCATCCCTGGCGGGCGCCTCGGCTCCTCGTTCAGCAGCCTCAGCCCACCAGCGGCGCTGCTGCTCGTCGGCGTCCGTGAGCTCCACGTAGCCATTGGCTAACTCGACCCCGCCCAAGTACGCCTCCGTACGTAAGGCCACCCGAGGATCGTTGGGGTCCGTGCGCGACAGGGCGGCCAGAGCTGCGGGAAAACCAGACAGGAAAACCCAACCCTGCAACTCCGCGAGCCCCGCCTCGATGCGCTCCACCAACACCCGGCCCAGCAGAGTCGCCGTATCGTCGTCTTCGCGACAGCGCTCGAGCCCAGCCTCCCGGGCCAGTGCCGCGAACCGCGGCAGGTCACCGTCGAAGAGCGCTGTGGCGTCAAGCCCAGCCCAGCGATCGCAGGCTTCCATGATGGAGAGACTGGCACCACATGGGGGTGCGTCGACCTGTAACGCATCCGCTGCAGCCTCTCCGAGCCCCAAGCAGTCTCGCTCCAACTCTGAGAGCTGCTCCCCCGGGTGATACCACTCGAGCATGGTGAACGCCGGCTGGTGATGAACGGACAACTCTTCCCGGCCACCACGAAACGCGGCCCCCAAGGAGAAGACCTGGGAGACTCCCGCGCAGAGCAGCCGTTTCAGCGCCAACTCCGGGGACGTTTGCAGCCACAACGGCCCTGGTAGGCCGGGGAGCGTCACGGCCGGGGGCCTGAGATGGGGTTCCTGGCCCGCGAAGGGCAGCAGCACAGGAACATCTGCTTCGATCATCCCCGCTGCCGTGAGCTGCCGACGGAGAGCTGCAAACAGCGCCGCACGCTGGGCCACAATCCGCTGCGTGTCGGGATGTGTGCGCAGGGTCAGGCGCCGCTGATCAGGCTCGGTCATCCCTCGGTTGGAGCGACCGCAGCGCTCTCCGAGCACGAGGTGCTGCAGTTCCCCACCACGGGGACCGTGCGCAACTCAGGAGGTAAGCGCAACTGATGCAAGGTCACCAATCTCTCCGCCCGACGGTGCAGGTCAGGTCGGGCGTTGCCCTGCAGCTTCCCCAGGCGCAGCTCGTCTTTCTGAATGGTGTTCAGCGAGCGCACCAAAAGCTCGGCGTCACTCACCGTGAGCACAGCCTCATCATCGGCGGCCTCGTTCGCTGCTGCACGCAAGACTGCCAAGGCCACCAGGGACACCAGGAAAGCAACACTCGGCGCCAGCATCCAAAAGTACGGCAAGAGAGGGATCACGAACCACACGGCCACGGCCACCGCGACAAGCACCACGAACCAGCGATCCCAAGAGCGCCGCAGATGACGCTGCTCAATGACCGCATGCACCAACAGCGCTTGCCCCTCTTCGGGACGCAAGCGCTCCAGCACTCGCTCGGACACCAGCAACTCGCTGGCCGTCCAGCGAAACCAGCAGCCGCGCCGTCGATCGGACGGTACGACGCGCGCCCGCAAGCTACCGAGCCCCTGCTGAGCAGCGGTCGCTTCCAGGCCAGACAGATCAGTGGTCATAACAAGCGCCTTTGCTCAGCGGCCTAGAGCCAGTGGCGATCAGGGGTAGATTTTGTAGAGCGTACGCGGGAAGGCAATGCACTCGCGAATATGGTGAGTGCCGCAGATCCAAGCAATCGCCCGCTCAAGCCCCAAGCCAAAACCACCGTGGGGGACGCTGCCAAAGCGCCGTAGGTCGAGGTACCACTCAAAGTTTTCCAAGGGCAGCTCGTGCTTCGCGATTTGATCGAGCAAGTACTGCAAATCGTCCGCACGTTCGCTGCCGCCGATGATCTCGCCATAGCCTTCGGGGGCCAGCACATCCACGCACAAGGCCACCCGGTCATCTTCTGGGTCGCGCTTCATGTAGAACGCTTTGATGTCCGCCGGAAAGCGATGCACGAGCAACGGCTTGTCGTACATTTTGGTGAGGATCTCTTCGTCGGGAGCGCCGAAGTCGGCTCCCCACTCGAACTCGTGCCCCGCTGCGTTGAGCTTCTCTACAGCTTCGGTGTAAGAGATACGCGGGAACGGCGGCACGATGGCTTCGAGTTTGGAAACATCACGCTCCAAGATCTCAAGCTCGTTGCGGCAGTCGTTCAAGACGTCTCCCACGATGGCGCCCAAGAAGTCTTCGGCCAGGTCCATCACGCCGTCGAGTTCGCAGAAGGCCACCTCAGGCTCGACCATCCAGAACTCGGTCAAGTGTCGCCGGGTCTTAGACTTCTCCGCGCGAAACGTCGGGCCAAAGCTGTAGACCTTGCCCAGGGCCATGGCCCCGGCCTCGGCGTAGAGCTGGCTCGACTGGGTCAGGTACGCAGGCTCGCCGAAGTAGTCCACTTCGAAGAGAGTGCTGGTGCCTTCGCAAGCCGCCGGGGTGAACATCGGCCCATCGAGGCAGGTGAAATCGCGCCCGTCAAAGAAGTCACGAATAGACTTAATCACCCGGGCCCGAATGCGCAGGGTTGCCGTCTGTTTGCTAGAGCGCAGCCACAGATGACGGTGCTGCATCAAGAAGCCCGTGTTGTGCTCCTTGTTGCTGATCGGATAGGGCTCTGCCACTCCCACCACCCGCACCGCCGTCACCGAAAGCTCGCAACCCCCAGGACTGCGTGGGTCGGCCTTGGCTTCGCCGGTCACCTCAAGCGATGACTCCTGAGGCAGGCTGTCGATCTCCTTGAACAACTCGTCGTCGATCGCGCCCTTGCGCAACACGCACTGCACGGTGCCGCTGCCATCGCGCACCTGCAGAAACTGCAGCTTGCCCGACGAGCGGCGATTGGCCAGCCAACCCTGAACTTTGACGACCTCGCCCACATGCTCGCCGAGACGAGACACACGAGAGATGACGGGCGAATCACTGTCAGCGGTGGACGTCTCGCTGGTGCTCATGACAACCGGTACCGGAGGGGGATGGACCGCCACAACAGGCGAGACCCCACAAAAGCGGCCCGAACCAAGGTGACGACTTGCTGGTCGAACCACCCCATGTAGGCAGTTCGCGAGGGGCAGAGTGTACGGAATCAGGGAAAGGTGGAGTAGGCCGCCCGCACCGACTGCTCGACAATGCGCCCATCGCTCAAGCGCACATGTCCCTTGTGCATCACGCCCCGTCGCTGAGCTTCGAAGACGACCCGCCCGGTGTGGCCAGTGAGCTGTCCCAGATCGCTCACGAGACGCACCTCGTCAAAGCCCGCCGTGGCCAGATGGTCCGCCACCAGGCCAGCGACATCCAGGGGCTCCGGCTCTGGGGGGAGCTCTACCGCTCGCTGCTCTGCGGCCCGTCGCTCCGCCGCCTGGCGCTCGCCTCCCCGTCGCAACTCGGCCACCTCGCGGGTCACCTCGCCCACAGCCGCCACCATGCGCTGCTCACTCTCAGCGACTTCAGTGAGCTTGGCCTCGAGCTGGGCACTCACTTCGTTGCGATCCAGGAGCCCGGTCAAGCTGGCGACTTTCTGGGACAGTTTCGCCAGCTCGTCCAACTGGCGTAGATCGTGCTGGATACGGCCTAAGCGCCGATCGAGCAACACCACGCCCAGAACAAAGAGGACGGCCAGGGCAAAGAAGAGCAAGTCTGTAGTCTCCACGTGGCCATGATTCCCCCTGGAGGCGGGGCCTTCAAGGGCCGTTCTCCCATGGGCAATCCTGACCCAGCCCAGGCCCCCAGCCCATTCGGCAAAAGAGCGCTGCATTGGCTAGGCTCGGTGGGCCGCTACAATCTGCCCCCGGCGCGGAGACCAACCGCGCCTCCGTCCCTCCGTCGGTGCCTCAGCTTGGCTCTGGCGCCCCCTCCGGGCACCGTTTCTATGACCATCAAGACGTCAACTGTGGTCGGTCTGCTGCTGGGCCTGGGCCTCGCCGCCGGGCTCATGCTCCCCCGCCCAGAACGCCAGATCTTGGTCGCCCAAGGCTTAGGCGCTCTGCTGGACGACCATGTGGACGAGGCCAACGAGATCCTCGCAGACCCGGAGGCCAGCCCCTCGACGGAGCAGCTTGAGAGTTCGCTCTTCCTTGCGGCGCTTGACCTGGTCCAGGGGCTGCCCCGCCCCGTGACGGTGAGCCTCGCCATCTCTGTGGACGGCGAAACTGCAGAGCTCAGCGCCTTTCGACGGGCCGTTGCAACCCGGCTGAATAACCTCAACGCATCCATCACCAGCTCTGAGCGGGAGGCGAATCCGGACGGCCCCAAGGACGGCCCGCTGGCCTTTGCCGTGCTGGGCCCCGAAGACTCCCCCGGCACCTTGTCCGTGCAAATCGACGTGACTTCGCTCGACGATCAGGTCGAACTCACAGCGGTGGCTGCGGTCGCTGGGCGCATCGTCACGGTCCGCCCAGCTGTGGGCACGGACGATGGGCTAGCTCCCAGCTGGTCCCTGCCCAGCTCCATGGCCTTGCTGCCCCCGGTCATCGCCATCTTCGTGGCCCTGCTCTGGCGCAAGACTCTGTTGGCGTTGTTCTTGGGCATCCTCTCAGGCTCAGTGTTGATGGTCATCCAGGGCGGCGAGCACGGCCTCTTTGGCTCCCTCGCCTTTGGCCTCCGGGACGTGCTCACCAAGTACCTGCACACCGAGCTCACCGAAACCTTTCGAGTGGAGATCATCGGCTTCGTCATCGCCTTGGTGGCCATGGTCGGAGTGATGAGCCGCAGCGGCGGCGTCCAAGGGCTCATCGAAAAACTCGTCACCTTCGCCCGCACAGTGCGCTCGACGCTCTTCGTCACCTGGGGCATGGGCCTGCTGATCTTCTTCGACGATTACGCCAACTGCCTGCTGGTGGGCAACACCATGCGGCCGCTCACCGACCGCCTGCGCGTCTCCAGGGAGAAGCTGGCCTACATCGTGGACAGCACCGCTGCCCCCATCGCGGGCATCTCGCTGCTCTCCACCTGGATCGCCTTCGAGGTCTCGACCTTCGAAGCGCACCTCCCCGGAGCAGGCATTCTTGAGAGCGGATACTCAATCTTCCTGCGCACGATCCCTTACCGGTTCTACTGCCTCTTCACTTTGATGTTCGTGGGGCTGACGATCTTCTTAGGCCGGGATTTTGGTCCCATGGCCAAGGCCGAAGATCGGGCGCGCAAGACCGGGCAACTGGTGCGGGCCGGAGGCACGCCTATGGTCTCCGAAGAGGCCACGCGCATCACGCCCCGAGACGGCATGGCGCACATCTGGTACTACGCCGCCATGCCGATCTTGATGGTGCTGGTGGTCACCCTGGCCACCATCTTCGTCGATGGTGGCGGCATAGCTGCCTGGCGGGACGGCACGCTGTTCAACATTCAGGCCATCACCCAGATCTTGTTTGCAGGCAGCGGCGGCAAGCCCATCTTCATTGGCGCAGCGGCGGGCTTTGCCCTGGCTGTCTTCCTCGCAGGTTCCAACGCCATTCGCGCCGCAGTGGTGTCTGGCTTGGTGGGCGCTAGCTTTGCTGCCCAAGGCACAGCTGACTGGCTACGCTCCACGACATTCGTGCAAAACAAGTGGGACTGGGAACTCATCGGCACGGATCCAAAGCAGCTCACAGCCCATTACCTGGGCTTTCTGCTGGCCTTCTTCGCCGCCGCAATCCCCGTGGGCTTGCTGTTCAGTCGGATGACCCGCACACCGTCGCGCACGCACCTGCCCATAGACGACATCAGCCGCTCCAGCCTGTCGTCGGTCAAGGCGCTGTTCTTCGCCGTGATGATCTTGTTTCAGGCCTGGATGATCGGAGCGGTCTGTGCCGATTTGTATACCGCCGACTATCTCGTAGCGTTGCTGGCGGGCGGCGAAGCGGTGCAGTGGCTGCCCGTGCTGCTCTTCGTGGCCGCCTGCATCGTGGCCTTCGCCACGGGCTCTTCTTGGTCGACCATGTCCATCTTGTTGCCCAATGTCGTGGCCTTGGCGGCTGCGGTGGGCGCGGAGACAGGAGTCGGTTCCACGTTCATGGTGGTGCTTTGCATTGGTGCCGTGCTCGAAGGGTCCATCTTCGGCGATCACTGCTCACCCATCTCGGACACCACGGTGCTCAGCTCGGTCTCCAGCGCCTCCGACCACATTGACCATGTCCGCACCCAAGCGCCCTACGCCTTGGTCACCGCGGGACTGGCCATCTCTGTCGGCTACCTGCCCTGCTTGTTGATCGACGGTTGGTCCTCATGGTGGTCGTTGGCTATTGGCGCGGTCGCGATCGTAGCGTTGCTCTTGGTCATCGGTCGCAGGGCCCCTGAGTACGCGCCCGAGACAGGCGCCAGCTAGATGCTCCTCGCCAATTGGCGCAATTTCTCCCCCGAAGCACGGCAATTCCTCAAGGGCGCAGTGCTCCTTGAGCTAGGCCACGCCTTCCTGTGGGCCCTGCAGAATCTCTACGTGCGCTCCATCGGTTACTCCGAGAGCGAAGCCGGCACGTTGCTCTCGGCAGCGGCGTTGGGTGTGGTCGTGACGACGATTCCCGCGGCCTCGCTCTACGATCGCCTGGGGGCACGGCGCAGTCTCACCATGGCTGCGATCGGTGCTTCGGTAGCGCTTGTAGGGCTGGCCTGTTCTGAGAGCTTCCCCTGGCTCATGGTCTTCGCCGTGTTGCAGGGCAGCAGCTTCACTTTGCACCGGGTGATCGCCGCGCCGTTCATTGTGAAGGCTTCGAAAGTGGGGCAACGCACCCAGCTGTTTGGGGCCGAGTTCGCCACCCACACGATCGCCTCGACGTTCGGCTTGGCCGCAGCGGGCTGGCTTGCGGGCAACTTGCAGCAAGCGTCGATCCCTGAAACGGATGCACTGCGCTGGGCGCTCATTCTTGGTGGCCTGTGCAGCGGCTTCTCGGTCTTGTGCTATCGCCGGTTGCCCGACGAACCCGGGCGAGATTCAACGCAAGACTCACAGGCAGGCGACGGACAGCAACCCGGCAAGAGTCGCGGAACCTTCGCCATCTTGGCGCCGCGGCACTGGCATCTCTGGTGGAAACTGTCTCTCCCGCATTTGGTGGTGGGCCTGGGAGCGGGGCTGACCATCCCGTTCATCAACTACTACTTCACCGACCGCTTTGACTTGCCCAAGCAATACCTGGGTCTGGTCATGGCTGCGTCCCAAGTCACCATGACCTTTGGTGTCTTGGCGACCCCGGCCTTGGTCAAACGCATCGGCTTGGTCAAAGCCACGTTGCTCACAGAGGCGCTGTCCCTGCCGTTCTTTTTGATCTTGGCGGTGACCGCGAGTTTCCCCATAGCGGTGGTGGCCTTCGTGATGCGCGCTGCCCTGATGAACCTGTCCCATCCCCTGTGGCGCAACCTGATGATGGAGATCACTCCTGATCAGTGGCGCGCCGCGGTCAATGGCGTCTCTATGCTGGCCTGGAACCTGGGCTGGGCCATGAGTAACCACTGGGGCGGCGAACTCATCGAGCGCTCAGCAGGTTGGATCGGAGACTTCGACGGGTTCGCCCTGCCCATGTTCATCACGCTCACGCTGTACGTGCTAGCCATCGCCCTCGAAGCTTTCTTCTTCTGGGACAAGAGGCACATCGGCACTGCGGCTCACGCTGCCCAGGCGGTCCACGAGACGTAACGCCTTAGCGCAGGTAGCCCATCTCTTCGAGCCACCGTTGCAGCTCAGGATCGAGGGCTGCGTCTGCGGCGCCCTGCCCGTGGCCCAAAGCCTCAGCCCGGCGAAGATGATCAGCAAGGGCTTCTAGCAGGACCTCGGGAGCACCGCGTTCTGGGAGCCAGTCGTGTACCTCGCCCGGATCTGCGGCCACCTCGAACAAGCGCCGAGGTCGCAACTCGCCGTCGTCCCCCAGATCGACGATGAGCTTCCAGCCATTGCCCACCGCCGCCAGCGAGCGTTGCCCAAGAGTCTCTTTCTCTCCCGAAATCGTGTCGATCACCTGAACCACTTCGGGGACATGGGAAGAGCTGCCCCGCATCACCGCCGACAGATCGCGGCCCGTCCAGCCGATCGGCCGAGGCAGGGACAACAGCCCGAGCATGGTCGGTGCCAAGTCGATATGCCCGGCCCAGGTGTCCACCACACGGCCGGCTGGCAATCCGTCGGGCCAACGCATCACCCAGGGCACGCGCACCTCTGACTCGTAGAGACTACGCCAGTGTCCCCAGGTGCCGTGCTCCGCGAACGACTCGCCGTGGTCGGAGGTGAACACGAACAGAGTGTCAGCGGCAAGACCGAGCCGGTCCAGCTGAGCATCGAAGCGGCCCAGCTCACGATCGGCGTTCAGAATCTCAGCGTCATATGCAGGAGAGCGCTCCCGAAACGAGAGCCTCGCGTCAGCGGCTTGCGCTGTTGGCACGGGGGCTCCGGCAGTTCCCTGGGCGGCCAGGGCGTCGACATCTTGCTGGTGAGGGGCATAGGGCGCGTGAGGGTCAAGGCAGTGAACGTAGAGAAACAGTGCCTCTCCAGCGTGTTGCTCTACGAACTGCGCCAGAGGACCAGCGATCTGGGTCGAGGTCAACGAGGTGGGCGGATCGAGCCTCGGAAAGTGCCGCGGCTGAAACTGCACATCGAAACCCTTGTCGAGACCGGACCACAAGCCCGCGTGATAGTTGGTGTTGAAGCTGACCGTGAGATACCCCGCACGGGATAACTCTCCCGCCAAGGTCACCAGCTCTTCGTCGATCTGTCGGCCCGGTGCGTCGTTGCCGTGAATCTCCGGGCCCACCCCCGTGAGCAAACTACTCACCGACGGGCGGGTCCAGTTGGAGGCCGCGTAGACGTGCTCAACGCGCACGCCCTCAGCGGCGAGTTGGGCGAGCACTGGGTCAGTTTTCAGGCCGTAGCCGTAGCTACTCAAACGGTCGCTGCGCAACGTGTCCACGATCCAAAGCACCGTGTTGGGGCGAGAGGCGTCGCTGGGCCCCATGCGTCGCACGCCGCCCAACATCAGCAACGCCGGGGCGCCCGAGGCTCGCAAGGTCAGCCCCACAGAACCTCTGCCGGCCAAGGGGGATAAGTCGATCTGCAATTCGCTCCAGCTCTCACCGCCGCTGAGTTCCAGCGACACAGGTGAGAGCAGCCCGT
>JBLIMM010000041.1:0-18919 GCA_047638635.1 Pseudohongiellaceae bacterium
AGGTCACCCATGAAGGTCTGGCTCTGAATGTACTCGTGGTCCAGTTCGACCTGCTGCTCGAAGGGGATGTCCGAGCGGCCAGACACCTGCCAGATGCAGGTAATCCCAGGGACATCCTCAAGGCGACGACGGTCGAGCAGGGTGTATTCGGCCACCTCAGAGGGCAGCGGAGGCCGAGGCCCCACCAAGGACATATCGCCCTTGAACACGTTCCAAAGCTGGGGCAACTCGTCGATGGACAACTTACGAATGATCCGGCCCACCTTGGTAATCCGGGGGGCGCTCTTCATCTTGAAGGTCACCCCGCCATCCATTTCGTTCTGCTCAGTCATCTCGCCCTTACGAGCATCTGCATCTAAGAACATGGAGCGCAGCTTGTACATGGTGAACAGCCGACCACGACGTCCCACCCGAGTTTGAGCAAAAAAGACCTGGCCCGGGGATTCGAGGCGAATGGCCAACATGACTGCGGCAAACAGGGGCGCCAAGACAAACAGTAGGACGGCAGACCCGGCCACATCGAGGAAACGTTTCAGCACGCGGGTGCCTCCCAGAACGGTGAACCACGCCGTGCGCATGATTACGAAACGCAGGCGCATGCGTAGATCGCGCTGCAGGAAGCGGGCCGCGAGGACCTCGTCACCGAGAGCAGACTCGGTGTTTCGTTGTGGTGCAGGCTGGTTATTCACGCTGCCCTCCTCGGCGACGGCTGCCACGAACTTGAACAGTCAATGACCAACTCGGTTGCAGAACAGGGATTAACAGAAGGAGTCTCAAGACTAGCTGTTCATGAACCCGATGTTTGACGAAAGCAGGGCGCGCCCCCAGCACCCTCAATCGGCACATGCACCCGGAGTCGCTCGGATGGACATCACCACGAAACCAGAAGGCCAACTCACGTTCATCCAGCTCTCTGGAAGCCTCGACGCCAAAGAAGCACCAGCTGTCAAAAAGGCACTACAGGATGTGCTGAACAACGGCGTCAAGAAGCTCGTGGTCGATATGGAAGCCGTGGGTTTCATTGATTCCTCCGGGCTCGCCGCCCTGGTCTCTACGCTACTCGCAGCCCGCAAGAACGACGCCGACGTGGCCCTCTGTGGACTGACCCCCGCGGTGCGTAGTGTGCTCGAACTTACGCGACTCCATCGCGTGTTCAACGTCTACGAAGATGCGACGGCCGCTGTCGCACGATGACATTCCCCCAGCGTTTCATAGTCACTCGCCCTCAGGCCACGATCGACAGCACCCACGATCTGGCCGAAGAAGCGGCAAGACACCTGATCGCTTGGGGACTGCCCGCGCGCCGGGCCGCAGACCTGCGTCTAGCCCTCGCCGAAATGATCTGCAACGTCTGCCGCCACGCCTATGCGGACGCAGAGCCGGGCCCCTTGCGCCTTGAGCTAGTGTGGTCCGCGGACGACATCACCATGTCGGTGGCTCACCAAGGCGTGCTCTTCGACCCCTTCTCTGTGAAGGAGCCGCCAGAACCCGACCCGGAAGATCCCAGTACGTGGCCAGAAGGCGGCATGGGACTGATGCTGATTCGTCAGCTCACCGACTTCATTGAGTACTACCGCAGCGGCGGCTGGATCATCTTCTCAGCCATTGTCTGCGAACCCCTGCTGCAAACCGTCAACTCCACTTCGGAAGGTCTCGACGGCTCTTCATGAACTCGGACAACCGGCCATGGAACGAGGCCTTGCCTGGAGAAAGTCCAGCAGGTGCCAGCGGTCGCATCGACAGCGGCAAGGTGCATGAGAGCCCGCCCACGGAGGACTCTGTCCTGGTCGTGGACGACAACCCCGTCAACCTGCGCGTGCTCACGTCGATTCTGTCCGGCAATGGCTTCACCTCGACTGTGGCGTCCACGGGAGCGGAGGCTCTCGAGCGAGCAGCGGATACATCTCCCGACCTGATGCTGCTCGACATCATGCTGCCGGACTTCGACGGTTATGAAGTGTGCGCTCGCATGAAGGCAGACCCGGAACTCAGCCAGATCCCGATCATCTTCTTGTCGGGACTGACCGAAGCTCGCGACAAAGTCAACGGCCTGCGAGCTGGAGCCGTGGACTACATCACCAAACCCTTCGACCCCAGCGAAGTGCTGGCCAGGGTCCGGGCGCAAATGCGCATCAGCAAGCTCTCCCGCTCGCTGATCACCGCCAATCGAGAACTGGAACAACGCCAACAGGACCTCGCCGAAGGGCTCCGGGCGGCAGCTGATATTCAGCAAAGTCTGATCCCCCGTTCGCCCCCCGCCTCACGCAACATCGAGCTCGCTTGGCGCTTCATCCCTTGCGAACAAGTGGGCGGTGACATCTTCAACGTGATGACCATGCCCGGGGACGAGTTGGGGCTCTACATGGTAGACGTGAGCGGACACGGCGTGCCCGCAGCCATGGTCACGGTCTCTATTGTGCAATCGTTGTTGCCCCAATCGGGCATCGTCGTGCGCCCCGCTGGCAGCGATGACGTCACTCCGCCAGCCAAAGTCATCGAACTGCTCGACCACGAGTATCCCTTCGAACGCTTCGGCAAGTTCTTCACCATCAGCTACTTGCTGCTCGATGACAAAACCGGAGCGCTGCGCTACGCCAACGCGGCGCACCCCCACCCCATCTTGATTCGAGCCACCGGCGAAGTGGAGTTGCTCGAAGAGGGCGGCACCATCGTTGGTCTCGGCGGCATGATCCCAGTGCAAGAAGGCATGGTCCAACTGCTCCCAGGAGATCGGGTCTATCTGACCACCGACGGGCTGGCTGAACTCAACGGGCCGAGCAACGAGGAGTTCGGCGACGAACGCCTGATCGAGCTGCTCTCACAGCAGAACGACGTTTCGTTGCAGGACGCCTGCGACGAAGTTCTCTCCGCCTTGCGCGCCTGGTCCAGCGGCGCCTTGCCAGACGACGACATCACCCTTCTCGCTCTCGAATACCGCGGCCCTGCCGCCGACTGACCAATCACTCCAAAAGGACCCATACCATGCGGCTCGAAATCAAAGAAGACGCAGACGTCTCTATCGTCACACTCTATGAGCCTCGCCTCGACGTTTCCGTCGCAGTGGACTTCAAAGCCAAGATGCGCGACTGGATTGAAGCTGGCCACGAAAAGATCGCGCTCGACCTGAGCCACGTGGACTACGTGGACAGCAGCGGGCTCAGCTCGCTGGTCTCCGTGCTCAAACGTCTCGCCAGCACCTCGAAACTCGTCTTGTTCGAAGTGCGCGAACCGGTCATGCGGCTGTTCAAGCTCACCCGCATGGATCGCATTTTTGTTATCGAACAGGATCAAGCCTCAGCCCTGGTTTCATCCCGCGACTGACCTGCACAGCACGGCCGAATACAGAGAACACACTTCATGGGCAACGAGACCAGCACCACCGACAGCATCGCCTTTCGCAAGGAGATCCTGCGCCACGTCTGCCATTCCCTCGGCAAGGAGTGGCTACAGCTGTCCGGCCGGGAGTTGCTGCAGGCCGTGTCTCTGGCAGTGCGCGACGCCATCACCGAGCGCATGATTGCCACCGAACAACGCGTGCGCGACAGCGACGGCAAACGAGTGTACTACCTCTCCATGGAGTTCCTCATGGGGCGCAGCTTGGGCAACAATTTGCTCAACATGGGCCTCGAGGATGTGTGTCGCAAAGCTCTCTGGGAGCTGGGTGTTGACCTCGACGACGTGGCCGCCGGTGAAGCCGACGCTGCCCTGGGCAATGGAGGCCTCGGTCGCTTGGCAGCGTGTTTCCTGGATTCCGCAGCGAGTCTAGACATCTCCTGCTGGGGCTACGGGATCAACTATGAGTTCGGTCTCTTCCGCCAAGAGATCCACGACGGCTGGCAGAAGGAGCGCCCCGACTCTTGGATGGACGGCGGCACCCCGTGGCAGATCGCCCACAACGAAGATGCTGTGCTCATTCCGGCCTACGGGCACTTAGAAAAGATCACGAGGTATGATGGCGAAGAGGTGAGCACCTGGATGAACTGGAAGGTGCTTGTGGGCGTGCCCCACGACATGCCCGTGGTGGGCTACGGCGGTCGCACCGTCAATCGCCTGCGGCTGTACAGCGCTCGCGCCTCCAATGAGTTCGACATGGATATCTTCAACGCCGGCGACTACAGCAAAGCCGTCGCCGCGAAGATGAGCAGCGAAACTATCTCCAAGGTGCTCTATCCCCCGGATGATCAGGACAGCGGCCGAGAGCTGCGTCTGTTGCAGGAGTATTTCTTCACAGCCTGCGCCATCCAAGACATTATCCAGCGGCACCTCGCTGCCTACGGTCACCTGGACAACCTCTCTAGCAAGGTCGCCATCCAGCTGAACGACACACACCCGGCGTTGGCTGTTGCTGAGCTCATGCGCGTGCTAATCGACGAGCACGGCCACGAGTGGGACAAGGCTTGGAGCACGACCCAGGCCACCCTGGCCTACACCAACCACACCCTGCTCCCCGAAGCCCTCGAAACCTGGTCACTCGACACCATGCGTCGCGTGCTCCCACGGCACCTCTCGCTCATCGAGGAAATCGACCGACGCTTCACAAAAATCGTCAGCAAGCGCTGGCCTCTCGACGAACGACGAGCCGCCAACACAGCCATCATTCGCGACGGCGTGGTGCGCATGGCCAACCTAGCGGTGGTGGGCAGCCACTCCGTCAACGGTGTGGCTGAGTTACACAGCGGCTTGGTCAAGACCAAGCTCCTCCCGGACTTCTACGATCTCTGGCCCGAGCGCTTCAACAACAAGACCAACGGCATCACCCAAAGGCGCTGGCTCGCCAGTGCCAACCCAGAACTGGCGGCACTGGCCACCGAAGTGGCTGGCCCCGGTTGGATCACCGACTTAGATCAACTGCGCGCCCTGGAGTCCATGGTCGATGACACGGGGTTCCGCGATCGCTTCGCTGACATCAAGCAGCTGAACAAGACGCGTCTCGCGGACATCGTGAAGCGCGACACGGGAATTATCGTCGATCCACTGGCCATGTTCGACGTGCAAGCCAAGCGCATCCACGAGTACAAGCGCCAGCTGTTGTTCGCCATGTTCATCATCCACGAGTACCTCTCCATCGTGGAAGAAGGTGTGCTGCCCTTGGCTCCGCGCACCTACATCATCTCAGGCAAGGCAGCCCCGGGATACTGGGCGGCCAAGCAGATCATCAAGCTGATCAACAGCATCGCCGACGTGGTCAACAACGACCCCCGGGCCAGCGACATGATGCGCGTGGTCTTCTTGCCTGACTACCGCGTCTCACTCGCCGAACGAGTCTTCCCCGGAGCGGATCTCTCCGAGCAGATCAGCACCGCAGGTATGGAGGCGTCCGGGACAGGCAACATGAAGTTCGCCCTGAATGGCGCGCTCACCATGGGCACCCTCGACGGAGCCAACGTGGAGATCCTCGAAGAGGTGGGCGAGGAGAACATCTTCATCTTCGGCTTGCGCTGCCAAGACGTAGAACGCATGCGCCAGATGGGCAACTACGACCCTCATGCGGTCTACGAAAGCAGCCCGACAGTGCGTCGGGTCGTCGACAGCTTCTCCGATGGTCGTTGGTCACCCGAGGAGCCGAAGCGCTTTCACTGGCTCGCTGAATCTCTGCTGACGGGCGGCGATTACTACTTCCATCTCGCTGACCTCGAACCGTACATCGTCACCCAGCAGGCAGCTTCCCGGGTCTTCCTCGACCCAAGCGACTGGTGGACACGGTCGATTCTGAACGTGGCCCGCATGGGTAAGTTCAGCAGCGACCGCACCATTCGCCAGTACGCCAAAGACATCTGGGGAGTCTCTCCGGTGAACTCTGGCAGCGCCCCCCCCCTCTCTGTCTGACGGCTCGGACAACAGGAGCTCAGCTGCTGACGACCAGCCGTCTCGCCATGGTCTTGCTCTGCAGCGTGACCCTGGCGTCCTGTCCTGTAGCGGAGGAACCGCGCAGTGAGCACCTGCGCCTCGACCCACTTTGGCTACCGGAGCAGCGCTGCGAAAACGGTGATTCTTCGCCAAGCCACCGTAGGCTGGGACGCACCGAGCACGTTTCTTCCTGGGCCCCTCATCGAGGTCCTCGACGAGACCGGGCGCACGGTGTTTCAGGCCCCGGCAAAGCCCTGGCATAACGGCGACGTTCACGAACAATCTGGCGATCGCGTCTGGTGGTTCGACTTCAGCGCCGTGACCCAGCCAGGCCGGTACCGCATTGCCGAGAGGCGCAGCGGCGAAATCACCGAAGAGTTCGTCGTGTTCGCAGAGCCTTACCGCGACGTGCTGCGCCAAGCCCTGCGCATGTTTTATCACCAGCGCTGTGGCATCAAAAAGCAGCAGCCCTTCACAGAAGCTCCGTAGACAGACGAACCCTGTCACCTGGGCCCGGGGGTGAGAGACCACAGCCTTCCCATCGACGCAGACCACGCCGGAAGCCTCAAGGCCCGAGACTTCTCCGGGGGCTGGCACGACGCGGGCGACTACAACCAGTACGTCAACTTCACCGACGACGCCATCCACTCGCTGCTCAGCGCTTACTCCCAGCACCCCACCCTGTGGGACGACGACCTGGGCCTGCCCGAGTCCGGCAACGGCCTCCCAGACATCCTCGACGAAGTAGCCTGGGGCCTGCGCTGGATGCTGTCCATGCAACTGGCCAATGGTTCGGTGCTGCACAAAGTCTCGGTGAGCGACTGGTCCACGGCGAGCCCGCCCAGCGCGGACAGAGCGCCTTGGTTCTACGCTCCGCCCAGCGCATCCGCGACCATCTCTGCGGCGGGAGCTTTCGCCCACGGCGCCCGAGTGTTCGCCCAACTCGATCACCCCGAGGCCACACAACTCGCAGCCGCTCTTCAGCACGGAGCCCAGTCCGCCTGGAACTGGCTGGACGCACCATCCCCAAGCCATCCCATCGGCCTACGACAACCAGGGCTTCGTCACAGCGGAGGCCGAGCACACCGCAGACGGCGAGTTGCGCAATCGCGTGCGCGCCGCAGTGCACCTCTTCGCGCTCACTGGCGAGGCGCGCTATCGCGATGCCATCGACGATTTCGGAGCCTCCCAGCCCCACGCGCTCACCCTGGGTGAAGCCCTGGTGTGGGAGCAGCCGTTGGTCACGGCGCTGCTGGAGTACAGCGATCTCCCGGGAGCCACGGCCTCCGTGGCAGACACCTGGCGCCAGCAGTTCGTCGCCACGGTGAACGGCCCTGCCTGGCTCACGCCAGTGCTCGCAGAACGGGACGCCTACCGTGCTTGGCTCCCAGGGCCCTACACCAGCTGGGGCAGCACTCGGGTGCGCGCGATGGGAGCCCTGCTACGTCTCGACCTGCTGCGCTTCGACCTCGCCCCCGAAGCAGCCGAAACTCAGCGGGCCGCTGCGGAGGGCGTGCTGCATTCATTTCATGGAGTGAACCCTCCAGGCCTCACCTACCTCACCAACATGGCCCCGTTCGGATCCCGTGCCAGCGTGGCCCACACCTTTCATGCTTGGTTTGCAGGCGCTGGATGTCCCCCGCCCCCTAGCTACCTCACCGGCGGCGCCAACCAACACGACAAGCCAGATCCCAGTGCCGACGCGAGCCGCCTGACGACGCCGCTGAATCAACCCGTGCTCAAGAGTTACCGAGACTGGAACAGCGGTTGGCCGTAGAATTCCTGGAAGTCACCGAGTGTCAGCTGCGTTACCAGGCCACGTATCTCGAGCTTCTAGCGCACTTCGCCAGACCCACAGAAGCCGTCAGCGACCGCGACGCTCTGCACTAGCACCGCCACCTTGGTCGGTCCCCTAGCAGCCAGTGCGTAAAGTGCCGTGATGGCGAGTGCGCCTCGGTGGTGCCAGATCGAGACGACGAACCGCAGTCGAATCAGTGGATTCGTTGAGGATTCGGCAACGAAAAGCTGGCGCTACCGAGGTGTGCTCGGCGCGCGGCACTTTACGCACAGGCTGCTAGCAGCGCGGCCCGTCTAGCCGTCGCCGAGCTTGTCCAGAGCTTCTTGAGCCCGCTCGAAATCTGGGTCGAGCTCGAGGGCACGACCGTAGGCTGCGCGGGCTTTCTCGCGATCGTTCAACTGACTCCAGGCCGAGCCTATGCGGTAGAAGGCACCAGGCACCGGGGGGATGAACTCCCCGTAAGGAGCCGCAGCGGCAAAAGCCTCCATGGAGGCGATGGACGCGGGGAGCTTCTGCCCTCGTCGAATGTTCAGGCGGGCCTGCTGGTAGAGCGCAAGGTAGTAGGCCTCACTGCGGGTCCCGCGCAGGACTGCGGCGTACTGCTGTTCTGCTTCTGCGCTGCGCCCTACGTCTTCGAGGAAACCTCCCAGCGTCACTACAAGTTTCTGGTCTGCGGGGAAACCCTCAAGAGCCCTCTGGCAGATCACCACGGCCCCCCGCTCATCGCCATTCTCAGCACAGACAAGCGCCTGCACCAAGGCTCCCCAGCGAGGGTCATCCTGCTCGAGCTGATCGGCCAACTGAGCGGCCTCTTCTTTGTCGCCACCGCCGATCGACGGCATGTAGAGCAAGAAAGCCACCTGCTCTGCCCGAGCTCTGAAATTCTGCGGATTCAGCGCCACCGCCGTGGCCATCTCGTCTCTGTACGTGCCCACCAAGCGAATCGCGGTAAACACCCCCCCGTTGCGCATCTGCTCGCCCAGGGCCTTGGCATACAGGTGATGGGCGCGGCCATCCCCTGGCAGGAGTTCCACAGCCCGTCCCCCGTGGTCCGCCGCCTCCTCGAAGTGCCCCAGCAGCCGCTGCGCCTCGCAGAGATTGCTGAGCAACTCGCCATTGTCTGGATCGTCGGCGAGCTCTGCGGAAAAGTGCCTCTCGAGCTGCTGCAACGCCGGACGGTCGATGATCTCGAGAAGTGCGGCCAGGGATGCAGCCCCGGCCCTCTCAGGAGCGCCTTGCAGGGACAGGTCTGTGGCAGCGAACTCGCCTTCTGTCAGCTCTGAAGCCAGAGTTCCTGTGCGCGGAGTGCGGGCCCCGCCACCCCAGCCCCACCAAGCCAAGAGCCCCACGAGCAAAGCCAAAATGGCCAGGACTGTCGTCGCTAAGTTCCGTTCTGGGCGTATCACAGGAGCACCATAGCAAGCACGGAAGGCCGCAGACTGTGGCGAAAGTGTCGAGGTCGCTGAGCACCTCAGCCAGCCTCCTCGGCAAGGCGAGGCTGACCACAAGCTGAGGCCGCCGGAGCTTGCGTTCACACCCTAGGCTCAACCGTCCCACCGAGTGAGTCCCCAGTGGATCCTCCGCTGAACCGATAAGGCGATGAAAGGTGCGTTTCCCCCTGTGCCTCCTGTGGCGACAGTGGGCTATGCTCACCCCTTCACCAGCGCTCCCCTGCGCGTTCGTCTCTCCTCTGCCCACGACTGACTACTGACATGAAGCGACAGGTCTGCATCGGCTCACTGGTTTGGCTGCTGCTCATCACCGGATCCCACATTCAGCTCAATGTGGGCTGGAGCGAGCTGGTCCGGGAAACACGAGTGCTCTTGGGGATCGAACGACCCCAGCTCATCGTGGGCTTCTTGCCAGTGACCTGACACCTCACCTGCCCTGTCACCAGTTGGGTGACCAAGCACAGTGAGACCGAGTCGCTCTTCCAGAGTCAAAAGTTCACCGACTGGCCCACGGTCACCGAGGCGCTCAACGCCAAGGAGATCGGCGCAGCGTTCATCCTGGCTCCCCTGGCTATGGAGCTCGCCAAGAACACCGGCATGATTCGCATCGTTTACCTGGGTCACCGGGACGGCACCGCCATCATCGTGCGCACAGACAGCGACATTCGCGATTTTGGTGATCTGCGCGGCAAGACCGTGGCCATCCCCAGTCGCTACGCCAACCAGAACCTACTCATGCACAAAATGATGAAAGAGTGGGACATGCCTTTCGACAGCATCGAGTTGCGCGAGCTGCCGCCCCCGGACCACCCCACGGCCCTTTCAGAAGGTTCGATCGACGGCTACATCGTGGGCGAACCCTTCGCCGCCAAGGCCGAGGTCGATGGTTTTGGTCGAGTGCTCTACCTCACCAAAGACATCTGGCCAAACTTCATCTCCTGCGTGCTGGTGGTCCGCGAAGATCTCATCGAAACAGATCGCGAGCTGATTCAAGAATTAGTCGATGGCATCGCCAAGTCGGGCAAGTGGCTCGACCAAGACCAAAGCCATCGCATGGACGCCGCCGAGATCGCCGCCGAGCACTACTACTTTCAAGATCCCGAGCTGCTCAAGTTCGTGCTGAGCAAACCCGTCGACCGGGTGAAGTACACCGACCTCGCCCCGCTCAAGGACGACTTCGACGAGATCATGGAGCTCGGTGTGGAGATCGGCGTGCTCTCCGGCTCCATCGCCTTCGAAGATTACGTCGATGACAGCTTCGTGCGCTCCCTCGACGAGCTCGACTGGAACATGAACCGCTTGCCCCGTCCCGACGACGAGTCAGATCAAGAGGGCGACTCATGATGCTGGCCCAGACAACGCCCGCCGCCGACGGGATGCCTTGGGGGCCCGTGGTGGCCGTGGCTCTGATCGTTGCTGCGCTCGTTGTGATCCGCGTCTCTCGCCGGTGGTCTGAGCGAGCTCAGAAAACCGTGCTGCCCCTGATGGTCGCCACGATCATGGTGGCCATCTGGCAGCTGGGTTGTGATCTGCTTCACGCGACGGTGTTTCCCACACCGTGGCAGACCTTGCTGGCCCTCATCGAAGTGATCGAAAGCGATCGGCTCATCAGTGACTCGGTGGCCAGTCTCTATCGCGTCACCTGGGGCTTCTTCCTGGCCACCATTACGGCTATCCCCCTGGGTTTGGTGGTGGGTTGGTCAACCCGTTCGTTCTGGGCCATGAACCCGATCATTCAAGGTTTGCGCCCCATCTCGCCCATCGCCTGGATTCCCGTGGCCATTCTTTGGTTCGGCATCGGCGACGGAGCAGGGATCTTTTTGATCTTCTTGTCATCGTTCTTCCCCATTTGCGTGGGCACCATGGCCGGCGTGCGCAACATCAGCTTGGTGCACCAGCGCTCTGCGGCGAACTTCGGCATTCACGGTATGCAGCTCATTCGGCGGGTGGTCTTGCCCGGTGCGATGCCCCAGATCATTACCAGTTTGCGCATCGCCTTGGGCGTCGCTTGGCTGGTGATCGTAGCCGCCGAAATGGTCGGCATGGACAGCGGCCTGGGCTACCTGATTAACGATGCTCGCAACATGGGCAGCCGCTACGACTTGGTGGCGGCAGTGATGCTCGTCATCGGGCTCATCGGCATCGTCCTCGACTTGATGATTCGCCGGCTCGAACGTTTTGACGAAGTGCGCTGGGGATACGCCGAACGATGAGCAACGCCAAAGCCCAAGCGCCCGCGAAGGTTGTCATCGACCAGGTGAGCAAAGAGTTCGAGACCAAGGCAGGCCCGCTACAGGTGCTCGAGAACATCGACCTCACCGTGGCCGATGGAGAGTTTGTTTGCCTGTTGGGCCCGTCGGGCTGCGGCAAGTCGACCTTGCTCAACGCCATCGCCGGTTTTGTCCAGCCCACCTCGGGGTCGGTGCGCATCGACGGCGAGCCAGTGCTTGAGCCCAACCCCCAGCGGGTGTTCGTGTTTCAAGAGTACGGCATCTTTCCCTGGGCCTCCGTGTGGGACAACGTGGCCCTGGGCCTGCACCACAGTGACAACCGGGCAGACACTGCGAAAAAGGTGCAAGAAACCATCGACTTGGTGGGGCTCACCGGCTTCGAGAGGAGCTACCCCATGGAGCTTTCGGGCGGCATGAAGCAGCGGGTCGAAGTGGCCCGAGCCCTGGCCGTGTCCCCCGACGTGATCTACATGGATGAGCCCTTCGGGGCGCTGGATTCGCTGACCCGGCTGACCATGCGCTCTGAGATCATTCGTATTTGGCAGCAGCAGAAGCCCACGATTCTCTTTGTCACCCACGACGTCGACGAATCGATTCAGCTGGCCGAGCGCATCGTAGTCATGAGCGCTCGCCCCGGGCGCATCGCCGGCATCATCGAGGTCGACCTGCCCCACCCGCGGGACTTAGGCAGCCCCGAATACGGTCGCATCAAGAACAGGCTCTACGAGCTCCTCGGGGTCAGCAACCTGATCTGACCTTGTCCCGTCACGGACAGGGCCCCACGGTCGAGCTAGTGTCTGAGCCGAATCCGGTAGGATGCCAGCATTCGCCCCGGGAGGCTTGAGGTGGAAGAACTGCTCTTATTCGTCTTGGCTCTGACCCTCGTGGGTAGTCCCATCGTATGTGTTGTCATGACCGTGCGTCTGTCGCGCCGTCTGACCGACGCAGAGAGTCTCGCCCAAGAGCAGCGCCAAGCTCTTGAGCTGCTGCGGGACAAGTTTGAGCTCAGGGGCGAGCGGGCCACTGGGGTCAGCACAGCCCCCGCGATCGCTCCGAGTCAAGCGGCCGTGGAAACCCCTTCCCCTATCACTGCACCGGGCATCACTGCGCCGGGCATGACTGCGCCGGCGGTGAGCAAGCCCGCACGTTCGGCGACTGCACCGGCAATTTTCGCCCCCCCGGTCCACAAGCCCGCACCGTCAACGAAGCCCCAGCTCGACCTCGAATCGTTTCTTGGGGGACGGGTGCTGTTGGTCGCTGGCGTCATAGCTGTGCTCTTCGCTCTGGGCTTCTTCCTCAAGATCGCCATGGATCGCGGCTGGATCGGCCCCGCTGCTCGGGTCTCCGTCGGCTTGGGCTGCGGCATCGTGGCGCTGCTCGCCGGCGACCGCCTGGCCAAGCGCCTTGGGGGCTTCGGCCACGCCGTCATGGGCGCAGGACTCGGCGCCCTCTACATCTCCATTTGGTTTGCCGCTGCCCGCTACCAGTTGCTCGGCCAAACCAGCGGATTCATCGCCACCGCAGCGGTCACGATTCTGGGTGTCACCCTCGCGCTCTGGCGAGACGCCCCGCTCCTAGCCTGGCTCGGTTTCCTGGGCGGCTATCTTGGCCCAGCAATTCTAGGGCAAGACAAAGATGCCCTCGAAGGTCTCACTGGCTGGCTCTTGCTGTTGCACACGGGAGTCTTTGCTGTGCTCTGCCGCCGGGCCATCACCGGCCTTGAGATTCTGCCCTTGGTGGCGTCCGCCGTGTACTTCGCTGCATGGTCCGCGCGCTTCTGGGGTGCCGACCGGGCGGGCCCAGCGGCGCTGTGCTTGGGGGCGCTCTTCGGCGCGCAACTGCTGCTAAGCTGGGTTCCCCAGATGTTGGCCAAGAGCGCTTTTCCTCCGTTGGCGTCTGCCAGCTCAGGGCTCGCTGGCCTGGCCATGATCGGCTTCGGTCAGACCCTTTTCTTTGAAGACCACCGCCTAGCCTTGGGCGCAGCGGTCGCCGTCCTCGGTAGCGTCTATGCAGCAGTTGGCTGGGCCCAGACCAAGCGGCGAGGAGCGCGGGAGCCCGACAGCGAGACGCTGACGGCCTTCGCTCTGGCGTGCCTGGCCATCGCCCTACCGATCCTGCTCGATGGCCGAGGCTTGTCTCCCGCCTGGGCCTTCGCCGGCCTCGCTGCCATAGCCGCGGGATTGCGCCTGCCCAGCACCGCCTTCACCCTGGGCGGGGCGGTGATGATCGTCCTGGCCTTGACCCGGGCACTGCTACACCACCCTCTGCTACACGACGCGCCCTTCACAGCCTTCGTCAACGGACCGTTCGTCGCAGCAGCAGCACCAGGCATCGCTGGCATCCTCGCCGCCCGACTGTTCCGGCGTGCCGGCGACTCATGGCGCGGGCCAGCGCTCTTCATGGCCACCGCCGGCAGCTGGCACCTCTCAGCCATCCTGGCCGCTGAAGCCTACGAGGCCGTGATCTTCGGACACATCAGCGACAGCCCGTCCACTGAACTGCAATGGGCCCGCTGCGCCATGGCCGTCACCCTCGCTTTGTATGCCAGCGCTTGGGCTTGGCGAACGGGGCGCAGCCATGACGGCTTGGATCACCTGCCCTTGGGCCCCGTTGCGGTGGCTCTCGCAACCGCAGTGGGCACCCTGACCGCAACCCGCACTCAGCCCTTCGTCAGCTTCGGCAACGTCTTCTTCGGCACAGCCCTCGCCGTGACAGCCGCGACCTTCGCTGTGGCTCGGGGCTCCCAGGGCCCCTGGCGAAAAGGCGCAGCCCTCACAGGAGTGGTCGCGCTGCTCACCTTCACCACCCTCGAAATCGATGTGTGGGGACAGCACACGCGACCAGGCGATCTCGACGCCAGCTCGCAGCGGTTCATCGCCCAAGTGGCCACCTCAGCATTCTGGGCCCTGTACGCCGCGACCCTCGTGGGTATCGGCTTCTGGAAACAACAACAGCCTCTGCGCTGGCTTGGCCTCGGGCTGTTCGGCATCACCGCCACCAAAGTCTTCGTCAGCGACACCGCCCGCCTGGACCCAGCCTACCGGGTCGGGTCGTTCTTGGCCCTCGGCGTGCTGCTCGTCGCTGCGTCGTATCTGTACAACCGGGTGAACACTGAATCGACGTCATAATCCACTGAGTCGTGCCCCTACAGCGCCAAGCTCTGTCAGCCGATAAGGGCTGGCAATGCCTACCCCCGAATCGAAGTCAGCGCCTCGCGCTGCTGCTCCCGTAGAGCCAGCGCAACCGGCCGCTCCACAAAGCGCCGCCACGTCCTCGGAGCTGGCTCACCATCTGGCCACCATGGAGGAGCTGGATCGCTACGAGCATGACCTCGAGCAACTGGCTCGTTTCGAACGCGGCGCCGAAGATGATCTCGCAATGGTGGACGGCCTCGACACTTGGCACCCCACGGCCTACGAGCAGTTCTATTTGCCGGGGGTACGCCTCGCTGGCATCGAAGACAAGAACCGAGTCACACTTCAGAATGTGGCCGACCTGCACATCCATACCCATTACTCCGACGGCGACCAACTCGAACGGGTCTTGGAGTTCGCCGCCAAAGCTCACCTGGATGCCATTGCGATCACCGACCACGACGTGATCGGCGGCGCGCTCGAAGCCCGGCGCATCGTCCACGAACGGCGCCTCCCTTTCGCGGTGATCCCCGGAGTCGAAGTGTCCTCGCGAGACGGCCACATCGGCGCGCTCTTCGTGACCAAGGTCATTGAGCCCGACATGTCTGCTGCCGACACCGTGGCCGCCATTCACGCGGCAGGCGGACTGGCTATCGCCCACCACCCCTTTGCCCCACCGCTGATCGAGAAACTGCTACGGGTCAAGCTGGGCTGCGGCGACCTCGTCCACACCGTGGACTTCGACGCCATCGAATGCACCAACGCCGTGCCGGGCTACGGGCGCAAGTACAACATCGAAGCCTATGAAGAGCTGGCCAAACGCAAGGTGCGCATCGGCATGACCGGCAGCAGCGACGCCCACAACGCCGCACTCATCGGCAAGGGCACCACCTACTACGCGGGCAACGAAGGCCTGCTCTCAGCGAAGACCGCTCTCGAATATGGCTTCATCCACGGAGCCGAAGGCTACTGGCGCTTCTCCGAAAAACTGCGCTACCGCTGGGCGCTCGCCAAAGCGGTGTGGCGCAACTTGCTCCAAGGGGGCAACCGTTCGTCGGTGAACTAGGCGCCTCGCCCCGCTTGATCCGTACACTGCTCCCCGCCCGTCCTTCGGAGAGCACCGTTCATGGATCCACAGACCGCCACCTGGGCCGTCTTCGCCGCCTACCTCGCCGCCCTCTTCGGGCTGGCCTGGATGAGTCGACGGAGCGGAAGCAGCCTCGAAGGGTTCTTCCTCGGTAACAAAGGCTTCCCGGGCTGGGCCATCGCCTTCAGCACGAATGCCACGGGGGAGAGCGGTTGGTTACTCCTGGGGCTCACGGGCATGGGCTACTTCATCGGCCTCAGTGCCCTGTGGATCATCGTGGGCGAAGTGCTGGGCATCGCCCTGGCCTGGATGCTCTTGGCCCGCCGCCTCAAGCGGGGCGCTGATCACTTTGAGGCCATCACCGTCCCCGACTACTTGGCCGGACGGTTCGCCGACAAGAGCGGCATGCTGCGCATCGCCGCGGTGGTGATCATTCTGTCCATGGTGGTGATCTACACCTCGGCGCAAGTGGTCGCCACGGGCAAAGCGTTTCACACGTTTCTCGATCTCGACTACGCCACCGGAGCAATCATGGGCGGCGCCATAGCCCTGGCCTACACCACCGTGGGCGGCTTCGCAGCAGTGGTCTACACCGACGTGCTCCAAGGCGTGCTGATGCTCATCGGCCTGGCAGTGTTGCCTATCGTCGGCATCTCTGTGGCGGGAGGCTGGGATCCCATGCTCGCCACTTTGCGCGCTGATGACCCGCACCTCGTGTCGCTGTTCGGCGCGGGAGGACTGACCACAGCGGGCATCGTCGCCATCATTTCGAGCGTGGCCATCGGCATGCCCTTTCTCGGCGTACCCCAACTGCTCGTGCGCTTTATGGCTCTGAAGAGCGAAGGAGAAGTGCGCCAAGCCGCGAGCATCTCCGTGGCTTGCCTCGCGGTCTACACGGTAGGTGCGGTGCTCACCGGCGTGGCCGGGCGGGCACTCTTTCCGGGGCTCGCCGACCATGAGACGATCATGCCCACCATGAGCAGGGAGCTGTTTTCCCCTGTGGTGACAGGGCTCTTCGTCACCGTGGTCTTGGCAGCGATCATGTCGACCGTGGACTCCTTGGTGATCTTGGCCTCGTCGGCCGTGGTCCGAGACATTGCCCAGAAGGTCTTCGGGCTCACGGGCAGCCAGAGGCAACTGGGGCTCTACAGCAAGCTGGTGACCCTGGCCATCGGCGCCATCGCGGTGATCGTTGCCCTGGACAGTGACCGCGCCATCTTCTCGTTCGTCTTGTTCGCCTGGTCGGGGCTCGGTGCAGCCTTCGGCCCCGTGGTGCTCTGCTCACTCTACTGGAAGCGCATGACCCGCGCCGGAGCCCTCGCTGGCATGGTCGGCGGATTCGCTACGACCATCGCCTGGGTACTCTGGGGCAAGGAGCAAAACTACGGTCTCTACGAAGCCGTGCCCGGTTACGTAGCAGCCTTCATCCTGATCTGGGTGGTGAGCCAGATGACCGAGCCACCGCCGGACGAAGCGCTCCCAGAGACGCCGTAACGTCTGTGGCTAAGGGTTCTGCGCCCCGTCACTCGGGATCGGTGCCACGGGACCAGCCTGTGCAGGCGCAGGTGGTTTGTCGGCAGAGACCGGCGGCCGTGTCGCTGTTTGAAACAACGCCGCAAGAGTGTGCTCGAGAGCTGACATCTGCAGCGGCTTGGAGATGTACTCGTCTCTCCCAGACTCCAGACAGCGCTCCCGATCACCAGCCATGGCGTGGGCTGTCATGGCGACGATCAGTTGGTGACGATCAGTTGGTGACGATCATGCCCTTGTTCTGTCTGGCGAATCGCTCGGGTGGCTTCGTAGCCGTCCATCTTGGGCATTTGGCAGTCCATGAAGACGACGTCCCACAGCTCACCTTCGCAAGCCTCTCCACCTTGTAGGCCGTTAACGCGTCAGCGCACAGGCCCAAAACAGGAAGTCTCTGTGTCATCGACCTGCACAGTCAGCGGACTTGACCCCAAGCGCCCTCCGCTGAAGGCCTCCTGAGCAGCACCGCGACAAGAGACGACGAGTGCTCACTCGCGCGAGGCCAGCCACAGGCGCCCCCCACCTTGCTCATCCCGGCGATTAGCGGTAGTTGAACAAGTCGTTGAGCTTGTAGCTCTGCCCTGCAGCCCGCACCAAGGCGTTACGAATCTTGCGCTGCACGTTGGGGGTCAACCGCCGCCCCCGCCGAGCTCGAGCCACCATCTTGTGGGTGATCTGCTCCGTGGACGCTGCGACCAAATCGTGGGCCGACAGCTCGCGTTCCGTGAGAATCGCCTCGAGCGGCTGTTCGCCCAGATCCCGCTCGGCTTTGGGATCGATGGGCTTGTCTGAAGGCTTGTCCATGATGGGCGTTTCGTCAGCTGTTTTTGGAGGATGTGATGGTGGGTTGCAGCAGCATCAGCTTGTAGATGATCTGCTCGATGAATGCGTCGCGATTGATCCGGCCACTAAAGTGGCGACGGTTGACCTTGTCGATCTTACGCCGAAAGAGCCAGCCCAAGATCTTGGCAACAAACGGGCGCTGCGTCGTTCCATAGTCGACCACAAGATCGCGCAGGGGCACACCCACTTCGTCCATGAGCTCGCCAAACAGCTGGCACATGGGCGCCGCCAGAGCGGTGACACCCACCTCGTGAAGCATCTCAAAGGGCGAGTTGGCCAGGCCCAATTCCCACTGTTCCCAACGATGGCCGCCACCCACAGGCGGCCGCCCAGGGACTTTGCGCCGGAAGTCGTCGAGAATCAGCAGCTTGCCCTCGTCGGCCAGCAAGCCTTCAGCACAAGACAAAGCCTGCGCCACGGGGATGTACTGAAAGCTCTCGCTAAACAACACCAAGTCGTAGCGCTGATCGGTCTGCAGCTCTTCTAGGCGCGAGACAATCACGGTGGACTCAGGCCCCAGTAACTCCCGCGCTCGTGTGCGTAAATGGGCGCTGGGCGAGACCATGTCCACTGCGTAGCCACAATCGCGCAGCTTCCGGGCGAAGTGTCCCGCTCCGCCACCCACATCGAGAATCGATCGCACCCCCTCAGGAATGTGATCGAGAATCATCTGCGAGTGATGAGCTTGGGCCGCTGAAACGTTGCCCCAACACACAGGGAGATCGGCTGGCCAAAGACCAAAATGCAGGTCTTCGGTCCCCAGAAAGTGACGCCCCAAGATTTGCCCGAACTCCAAACCGAACTGCCGACTATCAGGCTGAGGTGGAGAGCGAGACATGGAAGCGAGGGCTCAGATCGAAGGCCGGTGGCGAACGCGGCATTCTAGGCCGGGCCATGCCCCTGTAAAAGTGGCCTCTTCCAGGCCGCTCAACACTGAGCCTTCCGCCGATCAGTCCCTCAACACAAAACGCTGGCCTTGGACGGGCACCGCGACGTTTTTG
>JBLIMM010000042.1:0-18764 GCA_047638635.1 Pseudohongiellaceae bacterium
AACAACGCCCAGCCGGCGGTCAGCGCCAAACGCTGGGGGTGATGCCAAGGGAATCCCCACGAAAAGGCGAACCACGGTTTGGTCCACCAGAAGAGGTTGACGAAGATCAGGAAAGAGAGAGCAGTGCGCGGCGCCACTGTGGCCGCTGCTGCCCCCCGGCCCCAAAGCAGTCGCCCAAAGGGCAGGGCCAAGGCCGTGAGCAGCGCCATGGGCAGCGAGTAACGCAGGGCTCCCATGGCCATGACCGCCCCGACCTGCGTCCAAGACACGGGCTGGGCAGCCCCCATGGCTACAGAAAACGAGGCCCAGGGCAGCAACAGCTGGATCAACGCTTCGGTAGCGCCCCAGGCGGCACCGAGCACGAGCCCCGCGGCCAGAGCCTGGGATAAGATCTTCACGCAACCTCGTCAGGAGTTAGGGGCGATGGTGGGTCGAAGGGATTCAGGTTGTCGAAGCTTATCGTAGCTCGGCCATGATGCCACGAGACACCTCGCGAGATGCAGACACAAAGCTGCCTCCCCAGCCTCAGCAAACACCCCGGCACCAGGCCGTACCCAACGACCCGACCAGCAACGAACCTGCCTCCATGATCCGCGCCAGCCGCCGCACAAGCTTGCCCCTGATGTGGGCCATCCTGGGCCTGGTGTTGTCCGTGCTCATGCCGGGCTCCCTGGCGCCGGCGCTGCCGCTGCTGTTCTGCCCAGGGTGGGGACTGATGCGCCTGGTCAGTAGCGGCGACCGAGCCTTCTTTGTGGGTGGAGCCTCCCTCTGCTTCTCGGTGCTGGTTCTGGCGGGACTCACGCTGCTTGCCCGCCTCCCCGGAAACGAGCAGCCCTGGTCGGCCCAGCACCTGTCCCTGGCAGCTCACGGCACGTCGATTCTGCTCTGTGCCCTGGGACGCCTGCGGCTCGCTCGCTACGACCGTTGGCTCAGGGGGCAACCTCCGCACCCCGCTCCCATGCCTCTGTGGCCAGAACGCACAGCCCTTTGCCTAGGCCTCCTCTGCGGCTCGGTCGTCGCCGCTGCCCTGGCCATGGATCTCTTTCATCCGGCGAGCGGCAGCCAGGTTTTCCCCCAGGCGGTCCTGGCCCGGAACTGGGCAGCCCCTGCGCCGCTGACCCTGCCACTCACAGCAGTCTTTGGCCCAGGCCAGCTGCTCAGCGCGGCTGCGGCGGGGCTGGGCACCGCTGCGAGCCTGCACCTGCTGGTTGCCACCGCCTTGCTGAGCCTGTCTTCACTGGCAGCCTGTCTCCTGCTCGTCGCCGAGTCCGTCTGTCGTCTGTGGGGCAACCGCGGCGGCCCCGGAGCCATGACGGCACTGCTCGTGGGACTCAACCCCCTCGTGGGCTTGGTCCTGCTTGCTTCCGAAGCGGGCTACCCCTTTGGGGAGGATCTCGCCGCCGCCCTGGCCCCAGGGCTCGCTGCCACCGTCACCCCGTTCGTCAACAGCTCCCCCCTCACCCTCTCGCTCGCCTTCACGGCGTTGCTGCTCAGCGCCACCCTGTCGGTCTTGCGTCGCTCGAGCTACGACGTGCCGCGGCTCATGGCCCTCGCGGCCTTCGGCCTGGTGCTCGCTGACGTCCGCAGCGCTTTGCTCATCGTGCCCGGGTGGTTGCTGGGCTTGGCTTGGTGTCACTGGGCTTGCGTCCACCACCCAGACCCCACCTTGCGTGACGGCGGCAGCGGGCAGCGAGACGGAGAACCCCGCTACCTCCGTGGCCCGTTCTGGCGCCCCGCCCTGCACTTGGCCCTGGGGACAGCGCTCGGCCTGGCTCTGGTGCCCTGGCCCTCGATCCAGTGGCAGTGGTCAATGGTCACGGTTTGGACTCTGCTCGCTGTGGTGCTTCCTGGGGGGCTGCTGTTTATCCCGGGAGTGCGGCACCTCAACGCGAGCCCCGGCCGGGAGGCCTACTTCTTCTTGGGGCTGCTCACCGTGGCACTCGCCTGTGGGCTCACAGTTTCGCTGAACGGGCCGCTGACCAGGCCTCTTTGCGCCCTATTGATCCTGATCCTGGCGGTCCCCACGTCTGTGGGGGTCCAGAAACTCATCGGAAGCTTCGGCCTGCGAGCCCAGCTCTCGCTCACCGTGCTGGCTTTGGCCTTAGCGGTGGCGCCCAGTCTGTGGCTCGTTCAGTCCTGGCAACGCCCCCGACCTGTGACGGTGCTCGACGGGCAACGCGTCACGCCCACAAACCTCCCCCTAGAGCTGCGCCAAGCCCTGGCTCTCGTCGCCAACGAAGCCCCCAGCGACGCGGTGCTGATGATCGACCAACCGCTCTCACCAGAAGCTCTGATGGCTTGCCGCTTCCTGGGACGAAGAGACCTGCTCAGCGACTCGGGCGACTCCACGGCGATGACCCTTGCCACACGCCTGAGCCAAGCCGAGAAGCTCGGTGAGCTACAGGGACTCGCCCTGGCGAAGCTGCGAGGCCGCCCCCTGCTGGCAGGGCGTGAGTTGTGGGCCATCTCCCAAGGTTCCCTTTGGCCAGGTTTTCAGGCCATCACCGTGCCCCAGCCTTTCGGCGAGGGGCCTGCCCCCGAGCTGCTGGTCAGTCGAGCGCAGCAACCCGACGTGATCCTGCTCACGATCTCTTCGCTGCGGACGGACCGGCTGCGCCCCCAGTTCATGCCCCACCTCAGTGCCCGTGCCGAAAAGGGCCTGCGCTTTGACACGGCGGTGACGCCCCTGCCATCCAAGATCCCCGGGCTCAGCACATTGCTCACAGGCTTGTCACCCGTAGAGCACGATGTGCGCAGCAAAGAGGGCCAGCTTCACCCGGACTTACCGAATCTGGCGTCCTCCTTTGCTGAACGCGGTTATCGCACGGCCGCCGTAGTAGCACTCAGCGGCGATCACGGTTTGATGCAGGGCTTCGACCATGCCCTCGCCCGACCTTCAGCGCACCATGACAGCTTGGTGGCGGAGGCCCGGCGACAGCTGGCATCGGGAGACCGGCGGCCGCTGTTCTTGTGGGTCCACTTCGCCGACCTGGAGTTGCCCTACGACGTCCCTGCAGATGTGAGAACTCCCGCCACGGGCCCCTTCTCGTTTCCCCTGCAGAGCGACCTCGCAACGACCCAGTACGGCACGGCTGCTTTCCCTCCCAGCCCGATCCCCCACACAGAAACCCAGCTCGTAGACGTAGCCACTGGTATCGCTCAGTACGACACCTCGGTGACCGAACTCGACCAAGCCCTCTCGCGCCTCTTCGATTCGATCCCCCCCGATGACTTGCTCGTGGTGACTGCCCCCCATGGCACCAGTCTTGACGAACACGACGCGTGGTTTTTGGCTGGACCTGACCTGTTTGAACCGAGCATTCGGGTGCCGCTTGTCTTGGTCGGCGCCGGCTTGCCCGCGAGCCGCCAGTCTCAGCTCACAGGCTTGCAAGACATCGCCGCGCTGCTCCTGCAGGGGCAGCTTCCCCAGCGCACTAGCATCATGCTGGAGAGCGATTGGCGAAAGACAGAAGGCCCAGGCACACGCACAGCCAGGGCCTATCCTCTAGAACTCGACCCTACCGCTCGCGGCTCTGCCCGGCGCATTTGGGGTGAGCGGACAGAGACAACAAAGACGTTGCTCACCGTGCCCCCAGACGCAAGCCAGAACGAGGCCGGCATGTTCTTCGATTTGACCAGAGATCTCGAAGAAACCCAAGCCACGCCAGCCGACCCTTTCGTGCTGCGACGCATTGACAGCTGGCGTCGCCACGGACACCCGCCGCAGATCGATTCTTAGACAGCTCGGGCAATCACCGGTGCCGCTGCCATGAGCTGGCAGCTCGTTGAGTTGCTGCGCCTAACAGCTCCAGCGACCGTGCACATCGATGCGCCCCGAGCCACCCTGCAGTCGTGCGCGCAAGACGTTGCCCTGGCGTGCGACCTCAACGCCCTCAGCTTTTACGGAGACATCGCCGAGGCCTGGGGGCAGAACGTAGTGTAAGTCCCCACGGGCTCCTTCGATGATCAAGGTGTCGGACAAGGCCACCGCCTGATCTTCGAAGTCGTAGCGCCGGCGAGTTGTCACACCCTCGGCACGTCTGCCATCCCAATCAGCCAAGCCACCTTCGAAGACGGCGGTCTTGCCGTCGTAGCTGTGGGTCGTGGCCACATCTCGGTGGGCTGCAAAGAGCGGGCGGGCATCCGCCCAAGTGCGGCAGAGCATGTGCCGGAAGGGATAGAGCAACGCGGGTAACCAGCGGCGGGCGTCCCATTCGACCTTGGCGACGAAGAGGCGAAAGCGCAAGTCGCTGCGCTGAGCCTTCAGCAAGGCAAAAAACGTCGCCAGACGTCCCGGTGAACCCACAGGGCGCAGCAGGAACGAACCCGAACGCTCTACCTGGAAACGTTCCATGGGCACGACCTCTTCCCCTTGAGGCATGCGCGGGTCCTCCCGCACCACCAGGGACTGCAACGCGCCACCGCCCACATCGCAACCGAAGAGATTGCTGTTCCGCCGTCGAGCACCGCGCAAGACGGCTGTGTACCGAGAGCGTTCAACGTGGAGCAAGCCGCTAGACGGTAAGTCAATGTCTCGTGGTTCACGCACTTCGGCCCGCAGCGGTACGTCGGTGATCACCCTTGCCGCCCACGCGCCATGTCCAGACCAGAACACCGGGCATTGGAAGTTCACCTCGCCACCATTGTGGCTGAGCGCAGCTCCGTTCAAGACAGACAGGTGTGCCAGCCATTCCTCCATGGCCCGCCCCGCCTCGTTGGTGTAATCAGGGCGGTCCAGCAGCCGAGCACCGGTGTGCAAGGCGTACACATCGAAGGGATGGCTAGCCACCTCGTAGTCGCTCTCCCAGTACCACGCCTTGGCCTCGTTGTGCATCACCTTGCGACCGTTGCCATCGCGCATGGCCACCAGGGCATCGAGGGACGCGGTCAAGCGCTCTCGGGTGAAGTCATCGAGAGGCTCGCCCAGAATGTCGTACACGTAGAGCACGAAACCCGGGGTGCGGGAGTGATAGAACCCAGAGATGTCCGCCAAGCCGTCGTGAGTGCAATGGTCAGTGTGCTCAGGAACGTACGGCGCGATGCCGTCAGCGGACAGCTCTTCTAAGGCCAGACGACAGCCCGCCAAGGCATCGGCACGCCAATCGTCTCTACCAAGCAGGCGCGCGGCGCGAGCCACGCCGGTGGCAGCCCACAAACGCTGGGCGGTGATCGGACGCGCTCGCGCAGCATGGCGCAAGTAACCCTCAACGTGGGTCACCAAGGCTTCGGTGGTGCGCTCTCGGTCGCTGTCACTGAATGCGTCAGGAACCTCTTCAAGCATCGTCGCGAGCACGTCCGCGCAGGCACCACCATCGATGGCATTCGTCGAGGCGTTGCGCGGGTCGACACGCCCGGGCAAGAACACGGGCACGTGAGACTCGGGGTCTTCACCAAGCATGTCCACCGTGCGCAGCACCCGGGAGACAGCTTGCTGCAATTCGTCTTCTTCCCGTGTGAAGCGCCACAGCGTTAAGTCGATCACAGCTCCGTAGACCAGCTTGCCCGTGTGCTCGACCCGATGGCGCTTGCAGATGGCGCTGCCGTCCGCTGCGAGTTGGCTATCGAGAAAACGAGACAACCCTCGCAGAATGCCTAGGCGCAAAGCCACTTGATCCACGAGTTGGGCACGACCTCCACCCGCTTCTGGGAGCAAACTCACAGACTCTTCTCCATGACAGCAATCATCCGCGGCACCAAGGCCGCCAGGTCATGCTCTGCGGCGACCCGCGCAGCCAAATCTAGCGCGAGGGCAGATCGTTCGTCGTCAGACATGGCTAAGACCTCTTTCAAGCGCGCCGCCAAGCTCTGGGGGTCGTGGGGTTCGAACATCAACCGAGGGCTGAGCTGGGGCCCGAAGACCCTCACAAACGACTCGTTGCAACTGAGCGGGATAGCCCCGCAAGCCATGGCTTCGAGAACCACTTTGTCGACGCTGCCCGTGTGCGACACGTTGACCATGATCTTGGCCCGGCTCATCACGGACGCCACCTCGCCATGAGGCACGGCACCCAAGAAAGTGATCGGCCCCTTGAGTTCTGCCGCCCGTTGATGCAACGACTCGCGAAAGGACTCATCGGAGTCCAACAGGATGTCGCCAGCGATCTCAGTGGCGGGGCATTGATCGAGGAGCGCGAGGGCCTCAAGCAGCTCGTCTTGCCCCTTGCTCGGAGCGAGACGGGCTACGGTGAGGACATCGACAGGTCGCTCTGCGACACCGGGGAAGAAGTGGCTGCAGTCGATGCCATGTCCTGTGACCAGACGCTTGGGATATCCCGCCTCGTAGCGAAACGACTCCTCGGAGGCAGTGAAGACATTGCGCACAAAGCCCATGGACAGGCGCAAGTTGCGGTCGACACCTTTATGCGTGTACCAAAGGTATTGAGGGATGCGCAGAGCCAAGCACAGTGGTGCCAGGTAGAGCACAAACTTCGGCACCATGTGGGCCCAGGTCACATCAGGGCGACGCTTGCCTCGAGCCAAGAGCAGCCAGCTGTTCAGCCGCCACATCATCGAAAACTTGCTAGCGCCCCGCTCCTTGCCCAGGGACAGCACCTCGACGTTATCGGGCAAATCCACCTCGCCCACACGCTGAGCCACGACCACGAGAGAGTCGACGTTCTCCGCGAACACCTGACACCAGGTGTGGAAGAAGCCCAGCACGGCGTCAGTGCGGTCGAGCACTTGGGTAAATATCAGTATCCGCATGACGGGGCAGCATGACCGCTGAGGCCCCCCGTCTCCAGCGCCCGTTCGGTCAAGGCCACTCCGTAGAGCCGAGCTAGGGCCGCGCCAACCCGCTCGGGATCGTGTGCCGACCAGTCGCGGCTCTGGGCGTGAGCCGAGTAAGCACGACGCCGGGCCCTGTCGCCAACCAACTCGGACAGGGCAGCGGCCAAGGCGGGAGCGTCTCGTGAGTCGACGAGTAAGCCGTCCTGGCCTTGTTGAACCAGCTCGGCGAGCCCCCCCACGTCGCTGGCCACCACCGGCACTCCCGCTCGCAGCGCTTCGACCACGGCCTGGGGCAGTCCCTCGCAGCGGCTAGGTAAGAGCAGCAGGTCTAACGCTCCCCACAAAGCACCCAGGTGAGCTTGTGACGGCAGCCAGTGAGCTCCTGGCAGAGCCGCAACCCGCCGCCGCACCCCTTGGCCCAGGGAGCCATCCCCCATGACCAGTAGCCGGCCGGGCGAGCCCTGGGGTAGGGCAGCGAAAGCGTCTAAGGCTCGGTCGATCTGCTTGACGGGTTCGAGTCGGCCCACCACGCCAATCAACACGTGGTCTTCACCAAGGCCTAGCTCGTGGCGCAAGGACCGCCCGGCCTCGGGATCAGCGGCCGTGCGCAAAGGGTCAATCCCCGGGGGAATCACGGCCCACTGCTCAGCCTTGCCCACGCCGAAATCGTCCCGAAGTTCAGCGGCCACTTGGTCAGCCACAGCGATCAAGCGATGGCTGGCCCGGGCCAGGCGACGCTCTGCAGCGGTCATCCAAGCGGAGGTCAGCGGGCCGAAGTTATGGCGCAAGACATGGCCGTGATAGGTGTGCACGACCAAGGGCTTCGACGGAGACTTCAAGGCCGCCAGCCGTCCTAAGAGCCCAGCCTTCGCCGTGTGGGTGTGCACCACATCAGGCTCGGTCTCGCGCACGATGCGACGCAAGGCCCACAAGGCGGCGGCATCTCGCCCCGGACGCAAGGCACGCCCCAGTTCAGGGACAACCCTGACGTCGACGCCCCTGTCCCGAGCCTCCTCGATCAAGTCGGGTTCGTCCGGCTCACAGCTGCCGGTAACCAACAACGTGCGCCAACCTCGGCGAGCCAAGGGGCCATCAATGCGCATGACATGGCGCGCAGGACCGCCCAAATTCAGCCGGGCGATAATGCGCAGCACGTTAGGCATGGGCCAGGGCGTCTCGCAGAATCGCGTCCAAAGACCAGCGGGGCCGAAAGTCGACTCGCCGCCTGAGCTCAGCCAAGTCTGGTGCCCGTCGCGGCAAATCTTCTCGCCGGGGACAGGGCGACTGGCGACTCACCACAGCACCGCTCCCGGCCAGGCTCGCCAGTCGGCCGGCCAGGGCCGAAATCGAGAGTCGCTCTTCAGAGCCCACTTCGAGCAGTTCGCCCCCGAGGGGAGCCGGGCGGCTAGAGACTTCAGCCAAGACTTCGACCAGGTCTTCGACGTGTAAGAAGGAGCGCTGCTGCTCACCGCTCCCGTGCACCGGCAGGGGCAACCCAGCCCGGGCCGCCCGAGCCAAGGCCGGCAGCACCATGCCCGGCGCGGCTTGTCCCGGGCCCACAATATTGAACGGGCGCACGATCGTGATGGGCAGGCTGTGAGCCGCGGCCATGAGCAGCTCTTCTGCGGCGCGCTTGGCCTCGCCATACACCGCGCGGGGGCCGCTCCGTGGAGCATCTGTCACTTCTGAGGTGGACAGAAAGAGCAGCGGCGTCTGCGACCCTCGGCAAGCCTCCAAGACCCGAGCCGTGCCATCGAGAATGACGGACTCTGTGCGCTGAGGATCGGCCGTCACTGCCTCAACCCCCACCACGGAAGCCAAGTGCAGCACCAGATCGGCCCCTGCGACCACACGGGCCACAGCAGCGCCGTCGCGCACGTCCGCCTGAACAAGAGTCAGGCCTGGCTCGTCCGGGAGGCCCATGTCGCTGGGGGCGGAGAGATCATCCAGCACGGTGACGCTGGCCCCGTCTTGGACGAGGCGGCGCACCAAGTGACAGCCGACAAATCCGGCGCCTCCCGTGATGGTGATTTGACGTGGCATGTCGCTTGGACGGTCCTCGTGGCTGGTGTCGTCCCCAACCGTGGGCAGGGGCTTCTCGCCGGGCAGACGATCTTACCGCGCCGGGAGCTGGCCAGCGAAATCCGCGATGAGATCCAGCCAGAGGTCTGCGCCTTCCAGGGGGGCCGAACGTCTCAGCGCCAGGGAATGATCGCCACCCTCGATCCAGTGCAAACTGGCGCTGGGGCCTAGGGAACTCATCGTGCTGTCCATGAGTTCCGCCGTGGCGAGGGTGTCCTTGGTCCCTGAGATGAACAGCTGAGGCACTTGGATCTGGGGTAAATGGTCTCTACGCAAACGCTCTGGTTTGCCGGCGGGGTGCAAAGGGTAGCCCAAGTAAACCGCCCCAGTGACGGACGGAGCGCGCCCCTCAGCCAAGAGCATGGACCCCACCCGCCCCCCCATAGACTTGCCCACCAGCAAGACTTTGGGCTGAGCCGGAAGGTGCTGGCACCCTTGCTCCACCTTGGCCAGCAGCAGCTCTAGGGTCTGCAGCAGTACGGGCATGGGCTCAGGGGGGCGTCGCCGCTCTTCGTCCTGGGCACGTTGCATGTAGCAGAAGGTGAGCGACACAACGGTGCATCCTCGAGCCAACAACCCGTCTCGAGTGGCCACCATGAACGGGCTGCGCTGACCCGCACCTGCTCCATGACTCAGCACCACAACGGGGCGACCGTCGAGAGGGCCCCGCCGCTGCCAGCGAGTCCAACGGTCGCTCAGACGCAGCACTCCGTGGCTGTGGGTTCCCCCTGGTATTCGTCCCGCCATGGATGCTCGTTCCCGTCAACGGGGCTCGCAAACTGTTGCCCCAAGCGCGCTGAAACGCGAACAACCCGAACGACGCCTGAGCACCGTTCGGGTTGATCGGATCGTACGTGGCACGACCGCTTGGTCGTCCCTGGCCTTAGCAGTCTGTGCGTAAAGCGGTGTGCTCGACGCACGTCACCTTACGCACAGGCTCATTAGCTGGCCATGTCCTTGAGGCTCTTCAGCGGCGTGGTCTTGACGACCTTGCGAGCTGGCTTGGCCTTGAACATCATTTCTTCGCCCGTGAAGGGGTTGGTGCCCTTGCGGGCCTTCACAGCAGGCTTCTTGACCACGCGGCACTTGATCAGCCCAGCGAGGTTGAAGACGCCGGGACCACGACGGCCCAGATCCTTCTGCATGAGAACGCCCATTTCGTCGAACACAGCGACCACGTCCTTGCGGCTCAGGCCAGTGCTCTCCGAAATCGTCTTGAAGATCTCGGCTTTGGTCCGGGGCTTGGCGGCTGCTTTTGCGGTTGCCTTCTTTGCGGCCATCTCAGGCTCCTCAGTGTCGGTTTGCAGGTCAGATGTCGGCGAGAACAGCGTCGTCCTCACTCATTTGAGCTGACACTACAGACCCCAAATGCCAGCTTCAAGCGCGGCATCCCCTATAAACTCAGTGTTTTTTGACGGCCATGTCGCTGAGCCCAGGGGTTTCCTGTGGGCTCGACCAGAAAAGTAGCGCTCGCAGCGACGCTGTGGGGGCGCCGGGGCTCGAACCCGGACGGCCTTTCGGCCTTGGGATTTTAAGTCCCATGCGTCTACCTGTTCCGCCACGCCCCCATCATTGAGAGACAGAAGGTTCTACGCCTTCAGCGCCCCGACGAGAAGCACTTGATGGGGAAGTCGTTCGCGCCGCAGGATTGCAGTCCTGCGGCGCGAGGAGACTTCAAGGAGCCATCAGGGATGGCTTCCATAAGATTTCAAGGGGACTTCAGGGGAAGACGGACAGCAAGCAGTTAGACAGAGCCACACCTGCAACCGCCGCACCATCTTGAATGGCGTACTGCCAGAAGATCTCAGCGCCGGACGGAATCCCGGCGGGGATCACCGCAGGCAGGGTCACTCCACCTGATCCCCCAATGGGAAAGATCGTCGTGGATGCCAAGGGAATCGTGCACAGCATGCCGCCCTTGAAGGGCACTGGCGTAGACGCAAACGACACGAACAGCCCCACAGTGGCGCCAGGCGCCGCGTTGGACAATTCGATGGTGGCTGTCGTCCCGCCTTGAAGCGAACCCGTGCCGATCAGCAGGGGCTCACCGGAGACTCCAGCGAGAGCGAAACCTTCATTCTCCCAAGGGCTCACCACGGTGACTGCGCCCACCATGTTGAAGGCAAAGTGCGGGATGCAGTAGTAGTCGTAGACGTTGTCCGGGCGGGGATTGTCGAACAAGAACTGCGTGTCGAAGGTCAGCTCAAAGTCGCCGGAGCTCGTGGTCAGTGGCGCGTTGAAAGCCTCGCCGCCCGACGGGAAAAGACCAAGCCCTTCAGTCACTGTGTGATCGTTGGACACCACCACCCAGTGCACCGTGTCCCCCACAGCGATGGTGATGTTCACCGGGCTGAAGCTGAAGCCGGAGGCATTGACGATGTGGGTCGTTTGCGCCGCAGCAGACCCGGAGACGACAAACCCGAAGGAAGCAGCGATGGCCAAACACTTGGCGGCGGAACGGAAAGACAAAAGACGCATGGGGAATTCCGGCTACAAGATGACAGACAAGGGAGTAGAAAGGGCTCGAGAGCTCGAGGCCACCACTGTGGTCGCCCCGAGCGCCAGCACCCCGTTTCGGGAGGGTGTCGGCGAGTTGGAGACGCTAGCAGGCTCCGCAGAACCTGCCTCCCACAAGGGAAAGCCCCGCGCTCGAACCCTTGCCTGCCCCTGGGCTGGCAGGCTGAAGCGAGCCGAACGTCTTTTTAGCCCTTCGCTAGCTCTTCATCACGCAGGGTCCGGCGTAAGAGCTTCATCATCGCCGACTTGGGCAGCTCATCTCTGAACTCGATGGCGCGGGGTACTTTGTAGGCGGCTAGATTTTCCCGGCAATGAGCCATGAGTTCGTCCACGGTGGCCTCGCTGCCCTCAGCTTTGACCACGAAGGATTTCACCGTCTCGCCCCGCTTCTTATCGGGAACCCCGATGGTGCAAGACTCCACGATGCCCGTGAAATCTGTGAGCACCTGGTCGATCTCATCCGGGTAGATGTTGTAGCCAGAGGCCAAGATCATGTCCTTCTTACGGCCCACGATCTTGAAGTAGCCATCCTCATCCATGATGGCCAGGTCGCCCGTGAAGAGCCAACCGTCCTTGATCATCAGGTCAGTTTCATCCTGGCGCTTCCAGTAGCCCACCATGATCTGCGGGCCCTTGACGATGAGCTCACCTTCTTCGCCCGGCGGCATCTCAGACAGGCCCGTGTTCATGTCGACCACGCGCGCATCAGTATCTGATACGGGCATGCCTACAAACCCTGTCTTCCGCATCCCGTCAATGGGATTCACATGAGTTGCTGGGGACGTTTCGGTGAGGCCAAAGCCTTCGAAGATCACAGCCCCCGTCAGCGCTTCAAAACGGCGGGTCACGTCTTCGGGCAAGGGCGCCGAACCGGAGAAGACGGCCTTCACGCTGGTGAGATCGAGCTTCTCGATTCCGGGAGTGTTCAAGATCGCGCCGAAGATCGCCGGCACCCCAGGCATGAGCGTGATGCGATGCTTGGTGACGTTCTTGATCATCTGCGGGATGTCCCGCGGGTTGGGCATGATCACAATGGCAGCACCCATCATCACCGGCACGTTCATGCAAACCGTCATGCCGAAGATGTGGAAGTACGGCAGCGCAGCGAGAAAGACTTCTGTCCCTGGCATCATCTTCGGCATCCACGCCCGAACCTGCTGAGCGTTGTACGACAAGTTGCGATGGCTAAGCATCGCGCCCTTTGACACTCCTGTGGTACCGCCGGTGTATTGCAGCGCACACAGATCGTCCATGGACACATCGGGGCACGGCGGAGCAGGGGCGGTCCCGTCGATGGTCTTACGGAACGGGTGAATATTTGGGCCCGTGGGCATGGGCGCGATGGCAGGCGGCTTCTGCTTCTTCAGCTTCAGTGGCGCCAGCTGCTTGAGCGGGAAACGCAAGTACTCCGGAATCGACGTCACAAGGTAATGACGGACCTTGAGCTGGTCTTTGATCGGAGCGATGGAGCGCTCGTAAAGGAAATCTGCAGTGACCACGACGTCGACTTCTGCGTCCCCCCATTGGTGCACGATCTCCCGAGCCACGTACATCGGGTTGGTCATCACCACTTGGGCGCCGCAGGCCAAAGCCGCGTAATGGGCAATCACCGTTTGGGGCAAGTTCGGCAAGTGCACCGCGACCCGACTGTCTTTCACCACACCCAAGTTGGTGAAGACGGTGGCCAAGCGGTCGACCTGGTCTTTGAGCTCCCGGTAGGTCAGCTTGCAGTTCAGGAAGATCAGCGCCACATGGTCGGGATAACGTTCAGCCGTCCGGTTCAGTAGCGAACAGATCGGCCATTCTTTGTAGTCGATGGCTGCCGGGACGCCCGGATCGTAGTGCCGATGCCAGAGTTTAGGATCCATGGCTGCCTCCACAAAAGCGTTTTAGAAAACAACGCCGCCGCCCCCTGGGTCCGCACGGGTGACCGGCGATCCCCCAGCGGGGCAGCGGCAGAACGATCAGCTATTGGCTCGGGTTAGCGGAACGCTGAAACGCAAGGTAGCGATCTGCAACTCTGACTGGTTGCGCCCGTAGATCGAGTCGTCGATCTGCAAACTCAGCACGTATGGCAAATCAGCGAAGCCATCCTGGAATGCCTGGATCGTGCTGTGGGTGAAGTTCAAGCGGACGTAACCCCGGGACTGAGCCTGGCGCTTGGTGTTGCGCTGAGAATCTAAACCGATAGGGCTATTCGAGAAACCCACTCCGTGAAGGGAATAGCCCGCTTCATAGTCCATCCAAAAGCCGATTCCGACCCTCGTTGCGCGCTCCTCATCCAGCGGCATGGAAGCTGCCAAATTGAAGGTGTAGCCGTAGTGAGACACGCTATCCACACCTTCAATGGGCGTCTTGCTGGGCACGATCGGTATCAAGCCTGAAGCGTTGGCAGCATTCGAGAGCACGATCGCCGGGTTGACCTCACGGGTGCTTCCGCTCATGTGGTAGTTCAGCTGGGCGCCGTAGGTGAAGTCAACCCCGTCGTAGTCGTCAATGAGCTTGCCCTGAAAACCGAAGCGGAGGAAATCTGGGCGGTTCATGCGAGCCAGGTCACTCAAGGCGAACTCCACCAAGTTGTGCCCGCCTGTCCGCCAGCTTCCTCGGTGGGAGTAGCCCACAATGATGGCCGACTCGTGCTTGGTGTCGTCGTTGAGGTACTCGTCGTCGAGCCAGAAGGCTGCCTCGATGTCGGCTGAGATGAGACGGTCGTTCATGTGGGCATCGTCAGCACCTTCGAAGCCCGAAGCGGCCAAGGCTGTTTGAACCTGAGCGAAGGCAGGATCATCTGTGTGGCGAATGTCCGTGCGCATGTTGCCCATGCGGAACCTGCCGCTCACCGTCACGTCTTCGCTGACGCCGTGGGTGTAGGCCGCCCCGTAGACTTCGCCGCGGGTGCGCAGTTTCATGGCGTTGAAGTCCATGGCCGGTGCAGTGGGCACACCAAATGCCAAACCCGACTGAAGGTTGAAGGCTGCCTGCAACAGGGGGCCGAAGCCGGTGACGCCCACTTTGTTGCGAGCGTTACCGCTGTTGTTGTACTGGTCGGTGCCAGAGTCGATGACGGCGTAGCCAACCGTGGCCACACCAACGCCATCGGGTAGCCGCGGCACGTAATCTTGACCGACAGCTTGATGGCCGAGACCGGCCAACAGCAACACGACATACGTCGAACGCAAGTGCTTCATCGAGAGACTCCCACCTCGCCCATGTTGCGCAGAACTGCCTCCGATGCCACACGGGTGGCGCGACAGCCAGACCTGCGTTATTAGGCGACCTTAGCCAAAGCCGTCAGCCACTCCCAAGCACTATCCCTAATCGTGTTGCGTGACTCAGGTGCATCAACCCGGCCCCCGAGGACTCTGCATGCCCCCGGAAGACAGGTAGAACGAGACGCCTCGATAGTCCTCATCGACATGCAGACGAGCTTGCAGAGGAGGAAAAGCGCGCTGCCGACAATCGACTCGCTCGCAGAGCCGGCAAGTGGGCCCGATCTCTACAGCGGCGGCTACGTTGCCCAGATCGACGCCGTCGGAATACAACAACTCTGGCGCATAACTCACCTCGCATCCCAAGCCGATGGCCAGCCGGCTTTGGGGCGAATGAAAGCCCCCTCCCTCTTTGCGAATCGTGCGGGCAATGCAAAAGAAGACCGAACCGTCGGGCATAGCGGACAGCTGAGTGCGAATAAATCCTGGCTGCATGAACGCCGCGTGAACGTTCCACCGCGGGCAGGCACCGCTGAAGCGAGCGAAGCGAATTCCACTAGCGCTGTAGCGTTTGCTGATGTTGCCAGCGATGTCCACACGCACGAAATGGAAGGGCACGCCGAGGTTGCCCGGACGCTTCAACGTCGTGAGCCGGTGGCAAACCTGCTCGAAGCTCGTGCGAAAGCGATGGCCGAGCATCTCCACGTCATAGCGCAGGGACTTCGCTGCCTCCAAGAACGCCTCGTAGGGCATCAGCACCGCCCCGGCAAAGTAGCTTGCCAGTGCTAAGCGGCACAGCGAGCGACTCTCAGGCGTGGTCAGGTTGCCCCGGGAGACGTAACTCTCGAGCACGTCGCCGTACTGCACCAATGCAAGTTGGTTCGCCAACTGAAACAAGCGGCTTCGCGGCGCGAGCACCTCTGAGAGATACAAGACCCCTGCAGCTTTATCGAAGCGACGCACCAAGCCAGGCTCTCGAGCGGCAGACACCACCTGCACTTCAATGCCGTGGAGACGTTGCAAGTGGCTCACCAAGGCGCTGCCAAGATCTTCGTGCTCCTCTAGCTCGGCGAGCAACTCTTCAGCCCCTTGCTCGATCGACTCGAAGTGGTTGCTGTGGTCTTGCAGAAAGTCGCTCACCTCCTCGGTCGGTAAGCGAATCAACTCGATGCCGATGTCCCCATGAGCTTGAGAGACCTGCTCAGCTAAGCCATCCCGGTCGGTGCGAGCAGACTGGTAGGCGCTGTAGAGCGTGATCACCGCCCGAGCCACTTCGGGGGACGTCTCAAGCAACGTCTCCACATCGAGGGCCTTGAGGTCAGCTCCCTCAAACAAGCCGTCTCCAAACACCTCCATCACGTCGTCGTGGAGCCGGGCCTCGTCATCTTCTGCCAGCTCGGCCATGTCCACATCGAAGACCGCCGCGAGTTTGAGCAGCAGCGGCACGGTCACAGGCCGGCGGTTGTGTTCGATCAGATTGAGGTAGCTGGCCGAGATCTCTAGCTGGGTAGCCATTTGAGCCTGGGTCAGACCTCGTTGCCGACGCAAACGCCGCACCTTGTGCCCTAAGCGAGCTTTTCTGGCCATGGCGCAACTCCGAACGGGCGTGAGACGGCCTGCCTGGGCGGGCCGGGAATTTACAAACTTTACAATAGTTCTATTTAAGTTGTGTCGAAGAAGACCGCGTGACACCCATGTTTACACGAGATTATTGACCATTCGAAATGTTGGTCAATACTTAACACACGCTAGACGTCGAGCACTGCCGTGTCCCTAAGTGGGGACAGCCCGCCGTCTTTTCCCGCACCCCGGAGATCCTCCGATGTCCTCCCACGACGCCGGAGTACCCCTCGCTTCCGTTCAAGCCCCTCGCGGGGTTGTCCTTCGCGGCCCTGTGCCCAGCTGCCCCCAAGTCGAGTTGCTCAGCCCAGAGGCCTTGAGCTTCCTGGCAGACCTGCAGCGGACTTTTGGCCCGCGGCGCCTGGAGCTGCTTCAACGACGGGCCGACCGCCAAACCCGCCTAGACAGTGGCGATTTCCCAGATTTCCTCCCCGAGACTGCCCACGTGCGGTCTGGCGACTGGACCGTGGCTCCGCTGCCCAAGGATCTGCTGGATCGCAGAGTCGAGATCACCGGCCCAGTCGACCGCAAGATGGTCATCAATGCGCTGAACTCCGGCGCGTCCATGTTCATGGCCGACTTCGAGGACAGCAACTCCCCCACGTGGTCGAATCTGCTGGCCGGCCAGATCAATCTCGGTGATGCCATTCGCCGAACGATCACCTTCGAGAACCCGATCAACGGCAAGCAATACGCGCTCGCCGAGAAAACCGCCACGTTGTTGGTCCGTCCCCGTGGCTGGCACCTTCCCGAGAAACACCTCCTGGTGGACGGCGAGCCCATGTCGGGCGCGCTCTTCGACTTCGGGCTTTTCTTCTTTCACAACGCCCAAGAACTTCTGGCTCGGGGCAGCGGCCCCTACTTCTACCTGCCCAAGCTTGAGAGCCACCTCGAAGCGCGGCTGTGGAACGACGTCTTCGTCCACGCCCAGAAGATCCTCGGTCTGCCCAACGGCACCATCAAAGCCACGGTGCTCATTGAGACGATCACCGCAGCTTTCGAGATGGACGAGATTCTCTACGAGCTGCGGGAGCACAGCTCCGGGCTCAACTGCGGCCGCTGGGACTACATCTTCAGCTTCATCAAGCGCTTCTCGAAGCTCGACGGTTTCTTGATGCCGGACCGCGGCCTGGTCGGCATGACCGAGCATTTTCTGCGCAGCTACTCCTTGCTGCTCATCCGCACGTGTCACCGGCGCAAGGTTCACGCGATGGGCGGCATGGCGGCGCAGATCCCGATCAAGAACGACGCCGCTGCCAACGACGCGGCGATCGCCAAAGTCAGTGCGGACAAGCTCCGCGAAGTGAGCGACGGCCACGACGGCACCTGGGTGGCTCACCCGGCACTCGTGCCCCTGGCCATGGACATCTTCAACAAGCACATGCCCGCGCAGAACCAAATCGACGTCACCCGTGACGACGTGAACATCAGCGCCGCCGATCTGCTCACCGTGCCCAGCGGTCCACTCACCGAAGCAGGGCTGCGCACCAACCTCAACGTAGGTGTGCTCTACCTCGAAGCCTGGCTCCGAGGCAATGGCTGCGTGCCCCTCTATAACCTCATGGAAGACGCGGCCACCGCCGAGATTTCCCGTACGCAAATTTGGCAGTGCATTCGCCACGAGGCCCACCTGGAAGACGGCACCGCCGTCACCCGGGACAGCGTCAAAGCCCTGCTCCAACAAGAGCTGGCCGTCATGCGCGCCGATTTGGGCAGCGACCGTTTCGATGCAGGCCGCTTCAACGAAGCCGCCGACATCTTCTTGGCCATGAGCACCGCCGACGACTGCGCTGAGTTCTTAACCCTCGCAGCTTACGACCACATTCTCACCTTGGAAGAGTGACCTCTGCGCTGCATCGCTCTTTCGAATCTTCCTTTCTGATCTCTCCATTTACTGCACAACGGACACGCCAACATGAGCATCAACGGCACCAACGGACAGGCCCAGGACATGTCTGGCGATCGCTTCGCCGGCATCACTCGCGATTACACCGAAGCAGACGTGGAACGCCTGCGGGGTTCGGTGCAAATCCAACACACCCTGGCAGATCTGGGCTCGCGCAAACTCTGGAAGTCGCTGAAGTCTGAGCCCTTCGTCAACGCCCTCGGCGCGCTCACGGGGAACATGGCCATGCAGCAGGTGCGGGCCGGACTCAAAGCCATCTACCTCAGTGGATGGCAAGTGGCCGCAGACGCCAACAATGCTGGCCAGATGTACCCGGACCAAAGCCTCTATCCGGTGAGCTCCGTGCCCGACGTCGTGCGCCGCATCAACCACACCTTGCAGCGCGCCGACCAAGTGCAGCATCTGGACGGCGAAGGGAACATCGATTGGTTTCAGCCGATCATCGCCGACGCAGAAGCTGGCTTCGGTGGAGCGCTCAACGCCTTTGAGTTGATGAAGGCCATGATCGAAGCGGGCGCCTCAGGGGTGCACTTCGAAGACCAGCTGGCCAGCGAGAAAAAGTGCGGCCACCTCGGCGGCAAGGTGCTCGTGCCGACGAAGACCTTTGTGCGCACCTTGAACAGCGCGCGCCTGGCTGCAGACACCATGGGCGTACCCACAGTACTGATCGCTCGCACCGACGCTCACAGCGCCAAACTGAT
>JBLIMM010000043.1:0-18611 GCA_047638635.1 Pseudohongiellaceae bacterium
CTGAGCGACTAGAGGTGCGCTTTGGCGAACGAGAAGAGTCTTTGGGTACCGAGCGCATGGGCGTCCTAGAACGCTTCTTGCTGCTCAACACCATCGACTCCCGATGGAAGGACCATTTGCGAGCCATGGACGCGATCAAGAAGGGCATTGGTTTGCGCAGCTACGCCCAGATCGACCCAAAGGTTGAGTACAAGAAAGAGGGCTTTGAGAAGTTCCAAATGCTGACCACGGCCATTGCCGAAGAGGTCACCAATCTGTTCTTCCGGCTCGAGGTCAAGGAAGAGGACGACCGCAAGCTCGATAGTCGTTGGCAAGGTCGCCAGCAGGTCTCGGCGCCGGCCCAGGCCCAGCCGGCCGTTCGGGCTCCGGGTGCCATGGCTGCCATGCAGCGGGGGCAGGCCCGGGCCGCCGATGCCGCTGGGCAGCAAGGGCCACCCAAGCCCATCAAGCGCGAGACAAAGCGGGTCGGGCGCAACGATCCTTGTCCCTGTGGCAGCGGTAAAAAATATAAGCGCTGTTGCTTCCCGAAGTTCGACGCGTGACCACAGGGCGCCCGCTGTGGCGGGTGGCCCTCGCTCATCTGGTCTATAACTTGCTGTTGCACATGGCCTGCCTCATGGCGGTAGCACCGTGGCTTGTGCGCGTGGCTCGCGATCGTCGTCAATGGAGCTGGACCCTTTGCCGATTAGGGCGCTTGCCTCCAGGGCGCCCCCAGGGGCAGACGATCTGGGTTCATGCTGTGTCCGTGGGCGAGGTGAAGGCGAGCCGTACGTTGATCGCCGCACTGCAACGCCAGGCAGGCGATGCCACGGTGGTTCTGAGTACAGGCACGATCACGGGACAGGACACGGCCCATCAGCTGTTTCCAGAGCTGTACGTGTTCGCCTGGCCCCTGGATTTCCCCCTGGTGACTGCGAGCGTCTTGCGTCGTATGAATCCCCGTCAGGTGGTCATGGTCGAGCTCGAGGTTTGGCCGAGTTTTAGTCGCCAAGCTGATCGGGCGGGTGTGCCTCAGATCATTGTGAATGGGCGGGTGAGTCAGTCGTCCTATGGCACTTACCGGCGCTTCTGTTGGTGGTTACCTGAGTTCGACAGGCTGACTCTCGTGGCGGCTCAGACGGACGAGTACGCAGCGCGCATCGCCGACCTCGGTGTTCCGCGATCGCGCATCGAGGTCACTGGCAACCTGAAGCACGACCTGACCCAGCCGGCTTCTCGAGAGGAGGTCGCAGGCCTGGCCGAAGAACTTGCCTTCCGTACCGACTTGCCCGTCTTCGTGGCGGGCAGTACCCACGACGGCGAAGACGAGCCGGTAATCGATGCCTGGCTTGCTGCCGGGGGCGCGGCCACCAGCCAGCTGGTGATCGTGCCGAGGCACCTGGATCGGCTGAAGGACATCGGCCGGCTCCTGCGCCGAAAAGAGCTCACCTGGGTCGCTCGCAGTGCTTGCCCCTGTCCCAGAGAGCAGGGCGCGGTGCTCTTGGTCGACACTATGGGGGAGCTAGAAGCCCTTTTTGGCCTAGCAGATGTGGTTTTTCTGGGGGGCTCACTGGTGCCCGTGGGCGGGCACAATGTGCTGGAACCAGCGGCAGCGTCCTGCCCGGTGCTCACCGGCCCTTGGGTGGAAACTTGTCGCTTTGAGGCCGACGCTCTGGAGCCCGCCGAAGGGCTGGAAGTCGTTCAGAATGGCGCTGCCCTGGGAGTTGCCCTGGAGCGGCTGCTGGCGAACCCAAAGCTGGCGAAACGACGGGGTGCTGCTGCACGGAAAGTCGCTGAGAGTTTGGCTGGTGCGACCGACAGGACCATGGCGCTGCTGAACCGATTAGACCTAGCCACAGGCACCCTACTGGACCCGCCAGCGCAATAGGCTACAGTGACCCCTTCCGATTCTTCCCGCATAAAAGCGAACCGGAGTGCTCTCTCCATGACCAAGAAGGTCCTATTCACATCTGAGTCCGTCTCGATGGGTCACCCCGACAAGGTGGCCGATCAGATTAGTGACGCTATTCTCGATGCTTGCCTTGCTGGCGACCCGAATTCCCGTGTGGCTTGCGAGACGCTTGTCACCACTGGGCTTTGCGTTGTTAGTGGCGAGATCACCACCAAGTCCGACGTCGACTACGCCAAGATCGCTCGCGAGACGATCAAGAAGATCGGCTACACCGACGACGCGTTTGGCATCAACGGCGACACGTGCGCCGTGATGGTGACCCTCGACCGGCAGTCTCCCGACATCTCCCAAGGCGTTACGTCTGGCAAGGGGCTCCACAAGGAGCAAGGCGCCGGTGACCAAGGGATGATGTTTGGTTACGCCTGTCGTGAGACCCCGTCGCTGATGCCGCTGGCCATCGACTTGTCTCACCGCCTGATCGCCAAGATCGCCAAGCTTCGCCAAACCGGCAAGGTCAAGTACTTGCGCCCTGACGCTAAGAGTCAGGTCACCGTTGAGTACCACGATCACAAGCCAGTCCGCGTGGATGCTGTGGTCATTTCGACGCAGCATGCTCCCGAGGCAACTCACAAGCAGATCCGCAAAGACATGATCGAAATGATCAAGTCTGTTGTGCCGGCTAAGTTCCTCGACAACAAGACCAAGTTCCACATCAACCCCACGGGTCGTTTCGTGGTGGGTGGTCCTCACGGCGACTGTGGCCTCACCGGCCGCAAGATCATCGTAGACACCTACGGTGGAATGGGTCGTCACGGCGGCGGTGCCTTCTCCGGTAAGGATCCCAGCAAGGTCGATCGCAGCGCTGCCTACGCGGCTCGCTACGTAGCCAAGAATCTTGTGGCAGCAGGGTTGGCTGAGCGCTGCGAAGTGCAGTTGGCTTACGCCATCGGTGTGGCCGATCCAGTCTCGGTGAACGTGAACACTTTTGGCACGGGCACCATCGACGAAGAGAAGATGACTGCTTTGATCGAGAAGCACTTCAACCTTCGTCCCGCTGGCATCGTGAAGATGCTCGACTTGAAGAAGCCCCGCTACTTCGAGACGGCTCGCCACGGTCACTTCGGTCGTAAGGGTGCTGCTTTCACGTGGGAAGCCACGAACAAGGCAGAGGCTCTGAAGCGCGATGCCGCTAAAGGTGAAGCTAAGCCAAAGGCTGCCCGCAAGGCAACCAAAGCGAAAGCCAAGCCGAAAGCCAAGCCGAAGGCTGTCCGCAAGGCAACCAGTCGTCGCGTCTCCGCGAAGGCCTGATCTTGCAGGATAGGCTCTCAGTTTCGAGCCACAACGACAGCGCACGTCGCTCGCCGGCGCGCGCTGTCGCTGGATTCTCACTGGTTGAGTTTCTGGTGGTGATTACGCTCATCGGGCTGCTGATGACCTATGGGTTCAGCACGATGCAGGCGGCTCGCGAAACCGCCCACGAGAGCAAGTGCCAAGACAACCTGAGCCAAATGGGTGCGGCCATGTTGCTGTTCAAGGACATGCGCAATAAGAGCCGTTGGCCACGGGAAAGCGGCATGCGCTTTCTGCTGACGCTGAACAAGGTTGGCGAGGTCACAGGGCGATCGTCCGACATTTTCATTTGCCCGGGCACGCAAGACTTCAACGATGGGGGCCCTTCTGGGGAGCCCGGTTCCTCCTACGAAGACTGGGAGGCGTTGAACTCCGCCGACATTTCCTACGCAGGGCGGGACGTGAGTGCTTACCCGTTGCGTGGTGGCAACGATGCCGACTTCGTCCTGGCTGCGGACGACAACGAATTCGGCAACAACCACACCAAGGTGATCAACGTTCTCTACGGCAACGGTGCGGTGCAGCCTTGGAACATGTTCATGGACGGGGCCGAGATCCTGTCGGCCTATCCTGAAATGAAGGATGGGGGTATTCCGGTGGGCCCTGAGAGTCCTGTGGAACTGTTTCAGGTCTTGCGCATCGACTGAGCCGAGGCGGCCCTCACAGGGCTGCCGACTGGCTGAGATCTCGGGCTCATTGCAACTGAAATCTGGGGTTCTCTGCACGGACTGGGCTGAGAGATCTGTCGCAGATTCTGGGATTCTGCATGGCCCTTTGGATAAGTTTCTGCGCAGCGGCTGGGCACAGGGCATAATACCCCGCAGATCTCGTGCATATGCGCAATGGCTGCGCACGCTCAGCGATGGCTTGATCGCGCCCGAAAGAGTCCGACTCCACCATGACTTTCCCGTTGCCCGCCATGGCGGCTGATCGCCGCCGTATTGTCTTCGTGGTTCCTCCCGTCACCGCCGAAGACCGTTACGGTCCTATGGCGTCTGCGGGGAACTCTTTGCCTCCCCATGCCTTCCTCTATCTGGGAGCCGTGGCTCGAGAGCTGGGCTGGGACGTCACCATTGTAGATGGCCCCGCCATGGAGCTCCCCCTGGGGGAGTGTGCCGCGGCCGTCTTGGCCCACAACCCTAGCGTTGTGGGTTTCACCACATCGACCATGAGCATCGCCAAGGCTGCGACGGTGGCAGAGGATCTGCGGCGCATGGCTCCTGAGTTGCTTCTGATGGTTGGCGGTCCCCACGTGACGGCCCTGGGCCCGGAGACCATCGAGCGCATCCCCGCCTTCGATCTGGGTTGTGTGGGCGAAGGGGAGGACGTGCTGCGTGCGCTTCTGGCCAAGCTCGAGCGTGGTGACGACCCCCGGGGTATCCCCGGGCTGGTCAGTCGAGACGATCAGGGGGTCGTGCATGCCAACCCGCTGTTCGAAACCCAGGTCGACCTCACCGAGCTACCCGATCTCGCCTGGGACTTGCTCGAGGATTACCCAGCGCGATACCACGCCGCTGCGACCTACCTGAACAAGACCCCGTTCACCGATATCATCGTCAGTCGCGGTTGCAGGTACGTCTGCACCTTCTGCGACAACCAAACGTTTGGTCGCACGATTCGAGCTTTGCCCGTCGAGCGCATCCTGGAGAACATTGACCGGCTCGTGCGGGACTACGGCATTCGCTCGCTGTTCTTCACCGACGACTCGTTGATGACACTGCGCAAGGATTTCGAGGCGGTCTGTCAGGGTCTCATTGATCGCAACTACGACCTGGAGTGGAGCATCAACGCTCGCACCAGCGAAGTAGACGAAGAGATCTTGGACCTGATGAAGCGGGCCGGTTGCTGGCAGATCTCTTACGGGGTCGAAAGCGGCAGCTGGGAGATCCTCAAGCGCATCAAGAAGGCTGCGACTCCGCGCATGCAAGAACGTGCTCTCAGGCTGACTGCAGCGGCTGGGATCAAGAGCAACGCCTACATCATCATTGGTTTCCCGGGTGAGACTCACGAGACTCTGGCAGAGACCCGAGAGTTCCTGAAGCGCGTGCCCATCGACACTTTGCGGCTGACCTTCTTCACGCCGTTCCCGAACACGGACATCACCCACGACCTCGAAGGCGAAGGAGAGATCGTGGCCGACTGGACCCGGCTGAACTTCTACAACATCGCCTACATCCCCAACGGCCTGACCCGCGAAGATCTGGAGTCGGCCTACCGCAAGATCATGATGCGCTTCTATCTCACGCCTCGTGTGTTGAAGTCGTTCTTGCCGCACTTGATCGTTCCCCGCAAAGCCTTGGCCCTGTTTCGTGGGACCTTTGGTCTCGCCCGCATGCTCGCCGTGGGCCCCGGAGGGAGCGAAGAGCCGAAGTCCGCTGGCAGCGACTGCCATTCGTGACTGACAGCTTCTGGCGCTGAAAGTGTGATCCCCATGACGGTATGCACTCCATGAGGATTCGCTCGATGATCTCCATCGACGCGTGGCTGGGGCTGCCCCTCTGCGCGTTGCTCTCCGTGATCCGTTGGCCCTTGCGCCGCAGCAGGCCTCCCGTGGTGGATGTTCAGCGCATCTTGGTGACGAAATTCATCGGCATGGGTTCTGTGATTCTTGCGACGCCGTTTTTGCGACGCCTGAACGAGTCATACCCGTCAGCGCGGATCACGTTCTTGACCCTGTCTTCGAACGCCGAGTTGTGCGAACGCTTGCCAGGGATTGATGAAGTGATCGCAGTGCGCCACGACGCGGGTTTGCTGGCGTTGCTGCGCTCGGTTCCTGAGCTGCTGTTTAAGCTGCGCCGTCGCCACTTTGACCTGGCCTTCGACCTGGAGTTCTACTCGCGCCTATCGAACTTGGTCAGTTGGGGGAGTGGCGCCCGTCGTCGTATCGGTTTCTTTGTGCGCGCTCGCTGGCGTGGGTCGATGCTCACTGATCCGGTGTATTTCAATCCCACCTTGGCCTATGGCGAAGCGGTTTTGGCACAGCTGAGGCCTCTGGGCATTTCACCGGGGACGGGAGGGGCCTTGCGTCGTCCACTGGTGACGGACGCCGAACAAGAGCAGTCTTGGGCACGGCTGCTCACCTTGGGGATGCCCGTTCGGGGAACCTTCGTGGTGGTCAACGTGAACAGCTCTGACCTTTGCGACGAGCGTCGCTGGCCCGAGGAACGTTTTGCGGAGTTGATCGAGCGGTTCGAAAACGAGATTTGTCACGTAGACCGCTTTGTCTTCATTGGCCTAGCGAACCAGAGTGAGACGGTCAGCACAGTGCTCTCCGCGTTGGGTCCTGAGGTGCTTCCCCGCTGCCTCGATCTGTCCGGTCGCACGAGTGTGTTGGAGCTGCTCGTCTTGCTGACTCGCAGCGCGCTGCTGGTGACGAACGATTCTGGTCCGCTGCACTTGGCTGCGTCGCTAGACGTGGCGACGGTGAGCCTGTTCGGCCCGGAAAACCCAGGATTTTACGGCCCTGTGGGGGACAGCCACCTGGTGTTCTACGCGAACCATTGGTGTTCTCCTTGCCTCAGCGTCTTCAACGCCAAGATCGCCATGTGCGGCGGGGAGAACGAGTGCATGAGGCGCATTACTGTCGACGAGGTGGTCAGCGATACGGCTCGCTTCTGTCGGGAGCGCGTGGGCTTGGCGCCGCCCCTGTCTGCTGCGCGTAGCGAGCGGGAACTCAAAGGGTGAGCGGCGCGAAGAGCAACAACTCAGGGCCGGTGTTACTGCTCGTGCCACCGTCTCCCGAAGTCACCATCCGTGACTACTATTGCAGCAAGACCAGTCAGGCCAACTACCTCCATCCGCCCATCGACTTGTCTGTGCAAGGTGGCTGGTTTCGCGAGTCGGGCTTCGACGTGGTCCTGTTGGACGCCACTGTAGAACGACTCACTGTTGAGCAGGCTTTGGCTCGTCTAGAAGCCGTTCAGCCCTCGGCGATTTTTGCTCTGGCAGGAGCGGTGAGCTGGGTGGGCGACAGCGCCTTCTTGCGTGCAGTGCACGACATCACCGAGGCGCCGATCTACGCTTCGGGTGATGTCTTTATGGAAGACACCGCTACCCATCTCGAGAACAACCCTTACCTGGCGGGAGTGCTCACAGACTTCACCAGCGACGAGTTATGTCGACACCTGTCGGGACAAGCCTTCGAGCGGATCAGCTTGGTGCTGACAGGAGATCCGCCGAGCACCTTTCGTCGGACTCGCGGCAGCGTGCCCATCCCTGTGCCGGCCCACGACTTGTTTCTCGAGCACGACTATCGCTACGCCTTCGCTCGGGCCTATCCCATGGCCGGTGTTTACGTGGGCTACGGTTGCCCCTACACCTGCAGCTTCTGCATCACCGGTGAGCTAGGAAGCTCGACCCGCCCCGTGGACAACATGATGGCGGAGTTTCGCGCCTTGGTGTCCTGGGGGGTGAAAGAACTCTTCGTCCAGGACCAGTGCTTTGGGCAACCTCGTAAACCGTTTGACGAGTTGCTCGATGGCATGATCGCCGAAGATCTGGGCTTGGGTTGGTGGACCTTCAGTCGCTGCGACGTGGTGGACAAGGAGCTGCTCACGAAGATGAAGGCGGCTGGCTGTCACACACTCATTCTCGGAGTGGAGTCCGCGAGCGAAGAGATCTTGAGCAAGCACCGCAAGGGCTACGACCTGGGTCAGGTGCAAGAGGCCTTCGCTCTGGCTGAAGCTGCGGGACTGCGCACAGCAGCGACGTTTATCCTTGGGCTGCCCGAAGAAACGCCAGAGACGATTCAAGAAACCATCAACTTCGCTTGCTCACTTCCCGCCGACTACGCGTCGTTCAATGTCGCCGTCCCACGGGCTGGCACGGGACTGCGGAAGCGTGCCGTGGGCGAAGGCTTGATCGACGCCGACCTGATGGTGATGGATCAATCAGGTTTTGAACCCACACTCCCGACCCTGGGACTCACGGTGAAAGAGCTACAATACTGGCGTCGCCGGGCGGTGATCTCGTTTTACCTGCGCCCGTCCTACCTCTGGCGCCGACTGCGGCACCTGCGCACGCCCACCGAACTCTTCAGCCAGCTTCGTGACGCTTGGAAACTCCTACGGAACCTTGCCGTCCGGTGAAGCGTTCTCAGGGGATGCTTGTGGGGCTGCTGTTGGCTGCCGTGGCCATCACTGCCGGGGCCCTGACTCAGAGCCAGCTTCGCGGTGATACGTTTGCTCCGGTGGTGGACTCCGAGGCTTACCTGTTGCAGGGGCTGCGGGTGGCTGCGGGGCACGACATCGTCGAGGGGGTCTATTTTCAGGCGCCGCTCTATCCCTTGCTGCTGGGTTTGGCGCTGCGATTGGCCGGCGTTCCTGGTGCGCTCTTGGCGGAGCACATCGAAGACCTGCTACCGGGAACTTTGGGCGAAGCCACAGCGGTGGGTCGCGGCCTTAACTTTTTGGCGGGCCTGGTTTTGGTCTGGCTGCTTTGGCGTTTGGGCTGCCGTCTCTTCGGCAGGGCCACTGGCTTTTGGGCAGCGTTTCTCGCGGCCATCTACGGCCCTTTTCTCTTTTATCAGGCGCACCTACTGAAGGTCAGCTTGTCCCTGGTGTTCTTGCCCTGGGCGGTGTTGGCGGTGGTGCGAGCCCGTGAGCTGGAACGTCCCCGAGGCTACGTTTGGGTGGGGCTCGCGCTGGGGTTGGGTAGTCTCGTGCGAGGGAACATGCAGTTGCTGCTGATGGTGGGCGGCGCGGCTCTGCTCTGGGAAGGTTGGCGGGGGGGCGCGTTGCGCGTGGCAGCTCTGCGGATCGCATGGTTGGGAGCTGGCTTCGCCCTCGCTTTGGCTCCCGTGACCTTTCGCAATAGTCTGGCTGCTGGTTATCCCGTATTCAGTACGGCGGCGGGTGGCACCGCGTTCTACCTTTGCAACAACGGGGGAAACTCCACCGGGTTGGTGCAGGCCCTGGCCATGAATCGGCAAGTGCCCCGACATGAGTTCGGCGATTGGGAGCAGGGTGCGGAGGAGGCTCTTGGTCGCGGGCTGTCTCCCTCTGAAATCTCGAACTACTGGTTCGATCAGGCGCTAGATGACATTGCCGCCGACCCTGACCGTTGGCTGTTGGCTGAGGCTCGCAAGTTGGGCTTGTTGTTCTCGCGCTACGAAGCCCCGGACAACACCATGGTCTCCTTGGGTGAGGAGGAATCCTGGCTCTTAGCCAGCACCCCGTCTCGCTGGTCGGTGGTCCTGCCCTTGGCGTTTGGTGGTGCCTGGTTGGCTTGGCGCCGTCGGCGAGCGGAGCGGCTCCCCGGTGATCCCGCCAGGGTGGGACGTGCGGCCTTAGTTCTCGCTCTTGTAGGTTATGGAGGAAGCCTGTTGCTGTTCAACATGAGCTCCCGTTTCCGCATGCCCATGGCTCCGCTGACGATGGTCTTGTCGGGCTACTTCTTGGCCAGCTTGCCAGGGTTGTTGCGACACGATGCGCCTCGCCGGTTGTTGCTGGGAGCGCTGTTGGCGGTGGCCGGCGGCGTGACAGCGAGCTGTGTTTCTGAGGGGCCCTTGGGACCTCTGGACCCCGCTGAGCTCGCGACCCACAAAGCGGTGCGCTACAAAAATCGCGCGCAGGTGGCGGCGGGGCGTGGGGACTACGACAAGGCCCGCGAAGATCTCCAACGGGCACTGACGGTGGCGGGCGATGCGGGACAAGTGTCCCCAGACTTGTTCGTTCTCGGAGCGAGCTGGGACCGCCAAGAGTCTCTGGGGGCTGCCGACCGAGGTGAACTCGAGGAATCCGAGTTCCTCAGGGGGCGTGCTGTGTTTGCGATTCAACAGGCCCTCGTCATCCGAGCCGACCACGGACCCGCCCAGCGCATGGCTGGCCTGTTGCTCTACGACGAAGGCGCTCATAGAGACGCGGTGGCCTTGTTCGCTGGAGCCCTGGCAGAGCTCCCCCGAGATCGAGAGGCCCGTCAATATCAGGTGCTCTCATTGCTGGCTCTGGGGCGTCATGAAGACGCACGAGTCGGAGCAGCGCTGCTCGTTGAGCACGACGGTGACCGGGACGATGGCTTTGGTTTGCTGGCCGTCGCTTTGTGGGGCCTTGGAAAGCAGGACGCCGCACGAGATGCCTTGGAACAGTACGATCGCTTGGCGACCATGAGAGAGCACGCGGGCCTGCTGCGACGCTTGCCCGAACTCTCTACCTTCCGTGAACTTCGCCTGGAGCTCCAGACGCCGTGACCACTTTTTTTTCCCCGGGCAGCCTCACTTCGGCGTGGCTCGGTGTGCTCTTGATGACTGCGGCGTTGACTAGTTGCGGCGAACCCGCTGGAGTGACCACATCGACAGCGAACGGGGGCGGCGCTGTTCAAGCGGAGCTTCCGGCGAGCCCCTTCACCGGTCCGTTCTTCGTGGCCAAGGATGTGAATCTCGGCGACGTCCAGTGCGGCCGGGAAACGGTGGACACCATTCTCGAAGTGAATGGTGGAGGTGTGGCGCTGTTTGACGGAGACGGTGATGGCGACCTGGATGTGCTCATCGTGGATCCCGGTGCGTTCCCCGAGAGCGGCGCGACCATCGGCGGTACCAACCGTCTCTTTCGCAACGAGGGCAACTGGACGTTCACCGACGTCAGCGCTGAGAGCGGCGTGGACGTGGCGCGCTTCTGCAACGGCGTCTCCGTGGCCGACGTGGACAGAGACGGGGACAGAGATCTTTACCTCACCTGCTTCGGCCCGAATGTGCTGCTGTTGAACGACGGTGGGCTGCGTTTTTCTGCGGCGCCCACAGCGGCCGGTGCGGCGGGGGACGCTTGGTCGACGTCGGCTGTGTTTGTAGACATCGAGCGGGACGGCGACCCCGATCTCTACGTGGTCAACTACCTGGCCATCGATCCTAACGATCCGCCCATGGACGGCGTCGACCGGCGCCGTTGCACGTGGAAGGGCCAGACGGTCATGTGCGGGCCCCAGGGTCTGCCGCCTCAGACCGATCGTTTCTATCGCAACGACAACGGCCACTTCGTGGACATCACCCAAGAGCTTGGCGTGGACGAACCCGCCAGCTACGGCCTCGGTGTTCTCGATGGCGACTTCAACGGAGACGGCTGGCCTGATCTCTACGTGTCGAACGATTCTATGGCCAACTTTCTGTTTCTCAGCGGAGCCGACGGCACCTTGCAGGAGGCGGGTTTGTTGTCCGGTGCAGCGGTCTCGGGGCGGGGCCTCGAACAAGCGGGCATGGGCTTGGCCGCCGGTGACGTAGATGGGGACGGCGATGAAGATCTGCTGGTGACGAACTTCTCCATGGAACCCAACGCCCTGTACGTGAATGACGGTGCTGGGAGTTTCCGCGACGCAGCAGACGCCTCGGGCATTGGTGGCCCATCGCGGCGCATGCTCGGCTGGGGTGTGGCGCTGATCGACGTGGATGGGGACGGCGATTTGGACTCGCTCACGGCCAACGGTCATGTGTATGCGCAAGCCGACGCTGAGGGCACGGATACGACCTACGCCCAGGGGGACTCGCTGCTGCTCAACAGTGGCAACGGGCGTTTCCGGGCGGTGCCATGGCTGGGGGACGAGCCCGGCGTCAGTCGCGCGTTGGCTGCTGGCGACTTAGACAACGACGGTCACACTGACTTGGTGATCTTGCGGCGCTCCGGGCGGCCCCAGGTGTGGGCTGGGACCGGCGGCAACGTACCGACCCTGCAGTTGGATCTGGCTGGCCCCCCCGGAAACCCCGACGTGGTGGGAGCGTCTGTGATCTGGACTGACGGGGCGGGCGTGCGCCGGGCGCGGGTGCGCACAGCGGGTGGCTACCAAGCGGCGGGTGACCCTCGGCCCGTGTTTTCTTGGCGAGGCCCGGGACGTCTCGAGGTTGTCTTTCCCGACGGGAGCAAGACAGCACGTCCGGTGACCGACCCAGGGCTTCTTGTGGTGGATATCCAATGAGTCAGCGTGAGAGAAAACCATGGCGTCGGTGCTTTGGCGCGGCCGTGCGACTCCTCCCGATACTGGCTGTGCTGCAGGGCTGCGGCGATGGCGTGACCGAGACGCCGAGTGAGACAGACGCGGCTGAGCAAACAAGCCCCTCTGAGCAGCACGCCACTGCTGAGCTCGAGCTGGGGGGCGTTCAGTCGGCGGCTGTCCCGGACGACCCCGCACTCGACAATGTGGCTCGGGGTTTACTTGGGCAAGCAGAGATGGCGATGTCTCAGGGGCGGCCGGATGCCGTGGGCGCACTGCTCAAGCCAGTGCTCGCTCGGGGGACGGTGCCGTCCCGCGTGCGCTTCGTTGCGGGTTGGGCTGCTTACCAGCTGCTGCGCTACGAGGACTCAGTGACGCTCATGGGGCAGGCGCTCGCCCAAGACCCAGGCCTGCTTAAAGACTCCCGAGTGCTGGCGTTCGGCCACCACAAACTGGGGCAGTTCGAGGCAGCGTCTCAGCTCTTTGAGGACATCACGGAGGTCGCTCCCCAAGAGTATCGTGCCTGGTATGGATGGGGCCTTGCCGAGCTGTCGCTGGGGCACTACGAGTCTGCCGAGCAGCACTTGGAGCGAGCTCTTGCCGACCATCCCGACTACATCAAGGCGCGCTACACCCTGGGCCGGCTCTACGAAGAACAGGGGCATGCTGAACAGGCTCTGCCCCATGTGATGTTTGTCCTCAAGCAAGAGCCTTCACACGTGGAAGCGCTGTATCTCTTGTCGCGGGTGCAGTCGGCTCTGGGTTTCAAGGACGAGGCTGAGGTCACCGTGACCCGTTGGCGTGTGGCCTACGAGGTGCGCGAGAGACTCGGCCCCATGCAGCAGCTCATCATCGAAGGTCTGGCGACACCGGCTGTCTTCTTGGGGATGGCAGAGCAGTACGCGCTGCTCAACGACCACGCTCAGCAGGGCAAGTCTCTGCGAGACGGGCTGCGCCGATTCCCGGGGGATAGCGGGCTCACCGCAGCATTGGTTGCGTTGGCCGCAGCAGAGCGTTAACGGGTTCTGTCTCCAGGAACCCGGCTGGTGCTTCCGACGGCACCACGGTGGTCGTAGGATGTGAGCCGCGACGGGGCTAGACCCGCTGTGGGGTGACGCCAGGCGATTGGCGAGACCCTCTCGAAGCAAGAACGCACCCCAACGTGCGCCCAGAGGGATACAACATGGCGAAACGAAAATCGACGCAGCTGAGCAAACGCACGCGAGTGGTGGCCACCTTAGGGCCGGCGAGTCATTCCGAAGCGATGTTGCGTCGTCTGATTCGCGCGGGTGTCGATGTGGTGCGGCTCAACTTCTCCCACGGCAGCCATGAGTTTCATAAGAACTCGATCGAAACGGTGCGCAGGGTTTCCGCTGAGCTTGGTGAGCCAGTGGCCATTTTGCAAGATCTGTCGGGGCCCAAGATGCGCGTGGGGCGTATCGAAGAGGACCGCATCCGTTTGCGCTCAGGGGAGCGCATCGAGATGATCGAAGGCTCCGGAGTGGGCAACCTGGAGCGCCTATACGTCGAAGTGGCCGGCTCGATTCGGCGCCTCGGCAAGGGCCAGGTCATTCGCTTGGCCGACGGCCTCCTTGAGCTGCGCGTTGAGAGCCGCCGGGGGAATGTGGCCACCTGCAAGATCATCCGCGGTGGTTACTTGCGCTCTCGCCAAGGGGTGAACATTCCTGGGGCTGACTTAGGCGTGTCGCCGTTGACCCGCAAGGACCGTAAGGACTTGGCCTTCGGTTTGTCGCTGGGTGTGGATGCCGTGGCTCTTTCGTTTGTGCGGAGCAAGAAAGACATCGTAGCTCTACGGAAGGTCATCGCGAGCAAGGTGGGGGACGGCCCCACGCCTCTGGTGATCGCCAAGATCGAGCGGGCTGAAGCTCTGGAAGACCTCGACGGTATCCTCGACGTCTCCAGCGGAGTGATGGTGGCTCGTGGCGATTTGGGTGTGGAGATCGGGGTCGAGAAGGTGCCCCTCGCACAGAAGCGCATCATTCGTATGGCCATCGCGCACAACAAACCGGTGATCACCGCGACGCAGATGTTGGAGTCGATGATTGATCGACCGACGCCCACCCGGGCTGAAGTGAGCGACGTAGCCAACGCAGTGTTCGAGGGCACCGATGCGCTGATGCTCTCTGGTGAAACAGCGGTGGGTTTGCACCCGGTCGAAGCGGTGAAGACCTTGGTGAGTGTGTCCCGTGAGGTGGAGAAAGAGCTGAAGAACCGGCCGCCAAGAGACGACGCCGACACGGTGGTCGGGGACGTGGCCAAGGCGATTTCGCGGGGCAGTCGTGAAGTGGCGCGGACAGTCAACGCCAGGGCTGTTCTGGGCTTCACTGCTTCAGGGCGGACCGTGCGCTTGATCTCCAGTTGGCGCCCCGGCCGCTCGATCTACGGCTTCACCCATCTCGAAGCGACCGTGCGGCGGATGAAGTTCTTCTGGGGCGTGACACCCGTGCTGATGCGTCCCGCCGCGTCGGTGGATGGCATGATCGCAGAGGCAGAGTTGTGGCTCGTTTCGAACGGCAAGCTCAAGCGAGGGGACAAGTTGGTCGTTGTCTGCGGGCAACGCCTGGGGACCGGCAGCACCAACTCCATTCACGTGCACACCGTGGGAGACTGAGCCCCCGGCGGGTCAGCTGGCTGCGAAGTACCGCGAGAGGGTCAGGCCCTGGTTCTGGTACGCCGAGCCGCTGCCTCCGTAGAGTCGCTCACAGGGTTCGACCGTGTGGGAAAACTGCAGCCGAAACAGGGGCTGTCCATGCTCCACCCAGAACGCCACGTCGTGTGCTCTGACCTCCAGGACCGCTCGTGATCCCAGGCGACTGTCTGGGCCCCAGCCGAATCCCGGGTCAAAGAAGCCCGCATAGTTCGTGCGCAGCTCGCCCATGCCCACGTCGTAGGCCAACATCTCAGCGGCAAGATCTGGGGGGACGCGCACCCGATGGTTGGAGGCCAAGATGTAAAAGGCCTCGGGTTCGAGAATCATGCTCTCGCTGCCGTTGCCGTGAATGGCATCAAAGAAGGCCCGGGGATCGTGCTCTCCGGGGCGGGAGAGATCGAGTAGTGGCGCCTCCCAGGAGATCATCTTGGATGACCCGCTGGCCCAGATCGTCGTCAGCGAGCAGCGGTCGACCCCGGAGGAAGCGTAGCTGGTTCAGTCGCTGCCCGGCGGTGACGGCAATGTCGAAGGAGCGGGGTAGCACCTCTAGCCAGAGGGGGCCGTGGTAGCCCGCGGGGACGTCATCGAAGCGATCGTGGCGGTCGACCAGGGTGCGGGTGAACACATCGATGCGGCCCGTGGAAGAACGGGGATTTGCTCGAGCCCGGAGATCTTCGGGGAGGGCGAGCTCCTCGGCGAGCTTGATCAGGTAGATCTGCCCACGACGGAGCACGGCTCCCGTGGTCAAGTCGAGGCGCTCTCCCGCCAAATCGGCCATGGCGTCTTGGACCGTTCCACCGAGAGCCAAGAGGCCGGCGCTGGTGGCGATGGCTTCGTCCCCCAGGCGAAGATCTAGGGTCGTAGGCTGTCGTTGAACCGCCTCTAGAGGCCGGATTGGGCGCACCACGCCGGATTCGACGAGGCCGTCAATCTGCCGTGCTGTGAGGATGCCGCTCTGTTTGCCGAGCACTGGTTTCTCCAAATGATTTCGTGGGCCTTGACCCGTTCCGCCAGCCCCAGTAAACCGTCGCGGATGAAGATCCACGAGTACCAAGCCAAACAGCTCTTTCGGGAGGCCGGGATTCCGGTCCCCCAGGGCATTGTGGCCACGAGCGTCGACGCTGCTGTCGCCGCCTTTGACGAACTAGATGGTGAACTCGCCGTAGTCAAGGCGCAGATCCATGCTGGTGGGCGCGGCAAGGGCGGGGGCGTCAAGCTCGTGCGCTCCTCCGAAGAGGCCCGAGAGGCCGCCTCTGCCATCCTGGGGATGGACCTGATCACGCACCAGACTGGCCCCGAGGGCCAAAAGGTGAAGACCCTGCTCGTCGAAGAGGGGTCGTCGATCGTTCACGAGTATTACCTGGGAATCACCCTCGATCGCGCCTTGGGCGTGCCCGTGCTCATGGTTAGCACCGAAGGTGGCATGGACATCGAGACGGTGGCGGCGAACACGCCTGAGAAGATCATCAAGATGCCCATCGACCCGAACGCGGGCTTGCAGGCCTGGCAGGCTCGGCAGCTGGCCTACGGGCTGGGGCTTCCCGCCGACGCTGTGCGGCCCGCCGGCAAGGTCTTCGCAGCGGTGTCCAAGTTGTTCTTGGAGACAGACGCCTCCTTGGTCGAGATCAACCCCTTGGTGACCACAGCCGACAACCAGGTGATCGCCCTGGACGGCAAGGTGACCTTTGACCCGAACGCCCTCTACCGCCATCCCGAGATTGTGGCGATGCGCGATGCGGACGAAGAAGATGCTCGGGAGGCTGAGGCCGCAGAGGCCGGGCTCTCCTACATCTCCCTGGATGGCAACATCGGCTGCATGGTCAATGGCGCGGGTTTGGCCATGGGCACCATGGACACGATTCAGCTGGCAGGCAGCGCTCCCGCAAACTTCTTGGACGTGGGCGGTGGAGCCACGGCCGAACAAGTGTCGACGGCCTTCAAGATCATTCTTAGCGACCCGAAGGTGGGCGCGATTTTGGTCAACATTTTCGGCGGCATCATGAAGTGCGATGTGATCGCCGAGGGCATCATTGCCGCAGCGAAGGACGTGGGCTTGAACTTGCCTTTGATCGTGCGCCTCGAGGGCACAAACGTGGAGCGGGGGCGTGAACTTCTAGAGACGTCCGACCTCGACATCATCAGCGCCTCAGACCTGGCCGACGCAGCAGCCAAAGCGGTCGAAGCCGCAGGAGCAAACGCATGAGCATCCTGGTCGATAAAGACACCCGGGTCATCACCCAGGGGATGACCGGTAACACGGGCAAGTTCCACACCAAGCAAGCCATTGAGTACGGCACGCGCATGGTCGGTGGAGTCACGCCGGGCAAGGGTGGCAGCACAGTGTTGGGCGTGCCGATCTTTGACACGGTCAACGAGGCCGTGCAGGAGACCGGTGCGACGGCGTCGGTGATCTACGTGCCGCCGCCGTTCGCCGCAGACGCGATCCTCGAAGCTGCTGGCGCTGAGATTCCTTTGGTGGTGTGCATCACCGAGGGGATTCCCGTGGCCGACATGATGAAGGTGCGCGCAGCCCTCCGGGGCAGCAAGACTCGCCTAGTGGGGCCGAACTGCCCTGGTGTGATTACTCCGGGCGAGTGCAAGATCGGCATCATGCCCGGGTACATCCACCGCAAGGGACGGGTGGGCGTGCTCAGTCGCTCCGGAACTCTGACCTACGAGGCCGTGTGGCAGCTGACCACTTTGGGCCTGGGCCAGAGCACTTGCGTGGGTATTGGCGGCGATCCCGTGAACGGCACCAACTTCATCGATGTGCTGGAGATGTTCCAATCTGATCCGGGCACCGATGCGGTGGTCATGATCGGCGAGATTGGCGGCACCGCCGAAGAAGAGGCGGCCGACTTCATTCGCGACCACATGACCAAGCCCGTCGCTGGCTTTATTGCCGGTGCTACGGCGCCTCCGGGCAAGCGAATGGGTCATGCAGGGGCGATTATTTCTGGTGGCGCAGGGACGGCCGCAGAGAAGATTACGGCCCTTTCCGCTGTGGGTGTGGTCATGGCTGACACTCCCTCCGGGATTGGCGCGGCCATGTCTCGGGCTCTCGAGGAAGCTGGACTGGCTGCAAGGGGCAGCGAGGCTTAGACTCTATGGGTCTGAGACTCTCGTCTACCTCGGCTGATCCCCAGCCGACTGGAGCCAAGCCGTGTCTACGCCTACTCTTCTCGCGCTCATCCCCGGTGGTTATGAGTGGCTGATCATCCTGGCCGTTGTGCTGGTCTTCTTCGGTAATCGTATTCCCGGAGTGGCCCGGTCCTTAGGCTCGGGGATCACTGAATTTCGTAAGGGGCTCAAAGATGGCGATGGCGAGCCCAGTGAAGATTCGGGGGACAGCACGAAGCGCGTCGATGACAAGTCCGGCGAATCCACGTGAGCGCTGTAGGACCTCACCTGACCGGCCTGTTGCTGGCAGGAGGGAAAGCCCTGCGTTTGGGTGGGAACAAGGCCTCGCTCGACCTCGCTGGCACCTCGCTGCTGGAGCGCGGGGCGGCCTTGGCGCATGCTTGCTGCGACGAGCTGTTGCTCTTGGCGGGGGACCGAGGGTTGCAGCTTCCAGGGGTTCGCTGCCTCGCCGATTGGCCTGGCGTGGCGGGGCCCCTGGCGGGCTTGGCAGCTGGGCTGGCAGCAGCGAAGAATCCGTGGTCTTTACTGCTGCCCTGTGATCAACCATTCGTAACCGTCGAGTTGGTGCGCTGGCTGCAGAGTCGGCTTGAAGCCGTTGCCTCGTCCGTCTCCCCCGTCGCGGTCGTCTTTCAAGACGACCACGGG
>JBLIMM010000044.1:0-18591 GCA_047638635.1 Pseudohongiellaceae bacterium
AAGGCTGCCCATGCGTACCGTTGACCAGCTGCTTGCCGACATTCCCCATTGGGATCGGATTCAGGACGCGATTGATCAATCTCTGGATTTCAGCCTGAATCTGTCTCAGAGCGGTCATCCCGGGGGAAGTCGCTCCAAGGTGCATGCGTTTATGACGCTGCTCTTGTCCGGTGCAATGCGCTGGGACTTGGCGCAGCCTCAGCGGCGTTTTGGTGATCGCTTTGTGTTGGTGGCGGGGCACTGTAATCCGCTGGTGTATGCGACGTTGGCCGTGTTCAACGAGGCCATGGCTCGACGACACAAGCAGACGGGGAACGATCGTTACGCGGCTCCTCTGGGCCCTGACTTCACTCTAGGAGCTGACGACCTGCTGACGTTGCGTCAGCACCGCGGCTTGCCCGGTCACGCGGAGATGGAAGGGAAGACTTTGTTCTTCAAGGCCAACACGGGCCCGTCGGGACACGGCGCTCCCCTGGCCTGCGGCGCCGCACTGGCGTTGAAGCACGCTGGCGCTGGTGACGTGCGGGTCTTCGCGATGGAGGGCGAGGGTGGACACACTGCTGGCGTCCATCACGAGGTGAAGAACAGTGCTTGGGGTTTGGGCCTGGGCAATCTGGTCTATCTCCTCGATTGGAACGACTACGGCATCGACAACCAGGCCTTGAGTTCGGTGGTTCCCGGTGGCCCGGACGACTGGTTCAAGCCTTACGGTTGGCGCGTTGCTGGGGTCGAAGAGGGCAGCGATTTCAGCCAGCTGATTCCGGCGTTCCATGAGCTGTTGTCCGAGCGGGGTGGCGACACTCCCGCGTGCCTGTGGTTCCGCACTCGCAAGGGCCGGGGTTATGGCAAGTACGACAACGCCTCTCACGGTGCTCCCCACAAGTTCAACGACGACGGCTTCTGGGCTGCTCGGGCTGAGTTCTGCGAGCGCTATGGCATCGCTTACGACGGGCAGGGGCAGGAGCTTCCCGCCGATCGGGCAAGCCGCGTTGATCAGACTCGGGAGAACTTGGTCAGGGGGCTTTCGGTGGTGCTCGACCATGAGCCCACGTTGAACTACCTCACCGACCGCCTGGCCGATCTGGCCGCCGAGGTGCCGCAGACCATTCCGAGCTTCAACTGGAAGCTCGACAAGGATCCTCTCGATGATCCGGCTCTCACTGATCCGAGCAGCTTGCCCGACGAGCTGTTCTTGGCCCCGGGCACTCAGGCTCCCAATCGCAAGGGCTTCAGCCACTTCGGTGCTTATGCCAACGCGGTGGGGCGCGAGAGCTACGGGCGCCCGCTGTTCTTGGCCTGCGCAGCCGACTTGGCTGAGTCCACCAACATCTCAGGCTTCGGCAAAGACTGGGGCGACTCGAAGGGCTACGGCTGGTACGAGCGTGAGAGCAACTTGGAGGGAGCGATCCTTCCCCAAGAGATCACTGAGTTCGCCAACGCAGGCATCATCTGTGGCGCGGCGTCGGTGAACTTCTCTGAGACGCCCTTTGAAGACTACCGCGGGTACTTCGCTGGTTGCTCCACTTACGCGTCGTTTAGCTACCTGAAGTACGGCCCCATGCGTCTGTTCAGCCAGATGTGCCAGGACAGCCAGATGAAGTTGGGCCGGGTGATTTGGGTGGCGGGGCACAGCGGCCCTGAGACCGCCGAAGACAGTCGCACCCACTTCGGCATTTTCGCCCCCGGTGTGACCAGCCTGTTTCCCAAGGGGCATGTGGTCAATCTGCACCCCTGGGAGGCCAACGAGGTCCCTGTGGTGCTGAGCGCCGCTCTCGGCTCGGGGATCCCGATCATCGTGTTGCACCTGACCCGGCCGCCCATCACCATTCCCGATCGGGCCTCCTTGGGAATGGATGACCATTTCGCTGCGGCCAGGGGCGCTTACATCTTGCGGGACTTCGACAGCGATCGTCCCCTCGAGGGAACTGTCATCGTCCGCGGAACTTCCAGCACCGACTCGATCGTGCAGCTGTTGCCGTGGCTCGCAGCAGAGGGCCCGAACGTCAAGATTGTGGCGGCTGTGTCCCACGCGTTGTTCCGGCGTCAGTCGCCCGAGTGGCGTGAGCGGGTGCTCCCCGAGCACCAATGGGCCGACTCTATGGTGGTCAGCAACACCGCAGCCCGGCTCATGGGCAACTGGATTCCCCATGCCGTTGCGGCAGACTATGTGGTTTCTCCCGATTGGGATGATCGCTGGCGAACCGGTGGGTCCGTGGCCGATATCAAGGTGGAATCCCACCTTGACCCCGAGAATATTCGCCTGGGCATCGAGCGTTTTGTGGCCGATCGAGACGTGCGCCGGGCCAGGTTGGAAGGCCTTCTCGGACTGAAGCCTGTCTAACGGGCGACGGCGAAAGAGGTGCAGGTGACGGGCGGTTCCTTGCTGTTACTTTCTCCGTCGGGAGCGCTCTCTGTCTCTTTGATGTGTCTCGGCAATGGCCTCTGATGTGGCCCGAAGTGCCATAGAGCCAGGGTTTCGCGAGGGTTTTCGTTGCTCAAAGCCCTTTTCTGGTGTATCTCTGCGGCCTCGGCCGTCGTCGAATGCCAGTCCATCGGTTATTCGGGGCGGAGGGTGGCGACAGAGCGTGCTAGGCATTCGGCGGTAATCACACGTCGAAGCTTGCGGGACGTATGCATGTTTCTTCGTTGTCCTGCAATTCGTTGGTCGACCGATTCGTGCCGGTTCGCTAAAATAAATAGAACTCGCTGTAACGGCTAAATAGAGGGTCTTTCATATGCCCATGAGTGCAACTAAACCAGCTAGCAGACTGAGGGTGACCGAACAGGTCCCCCAGGCTGTCGCTCTAGCTTTCCTCAAGTGCGATCCCCGCGAGAATGTCTTTCTCATCTCCAGGATCCACAAATCCGGAATGGGCGACTCTCGTAGTCCGGCCCATGGCCGCTTTCTTGGGGCCTACGACAACGATCAGTCTCTCCGAGGCCTGTGCTTCGTCGGTAACACGGGCGCCTTAGTGCTCAGTGTGGACGAGGCTTGGGTCGCTGCGGAGTTCGTTGATCCGCTCGTTGAGGCCGGCTACGCCTTCACGCTGATGCTCAGCGAGTTCGATGCAGGGCGAGCCTTCCTCACGCGCTACAAGAAGCGCACGGGGCGTCGTTCTTCCCTTGATCGAAAGCAGATCTTCTACTCCATCGACTCCCGCACTCTGGTGAAACGTTTCGCCAAGGAGATCGACATGGAGCAGGCCAGCCTCGATTCCATTGACGAACTCACTGATCTCGCCTGCGAGATGGTCACGGAAGACCTGAAGCTCGAGCTTCGTGACGTGGACCGGCGCCAGTACCGCCTGCGCATGACCGAGAAGGTCATGGAAGGCCGTGCCTACCTTTGCCGGAATAAGCAGGGACAGCCTCTGTTTAAGTGCGATCTCAGCGTGATCGGCACGGATGGCGGCCTCATGGAGGGCGTTTTCACGCCGAAGGATCTGCGCAACCAGGGCTTGGCCAGTCGTGCGATGTGGACCATTTGTCGGGAGCTCGTGGCCCGTCAGAAGATCCCCTTCATCGCGCTGCACGTGGACGAGAAGAACACTGCCGCTCGCAAGGTTTACGAGCGAGTGGGCTTCCAAGAGCTGCGCACCTACCGGCTGACGATTTTCTCGCCAGTTGCGTAACGGCTCACACGGCCTAGCGTGAAGGTAGTACGAGGCCGGCCACAGGACTGTGATCAGTCCTTTGGCCGGCCTCGGGTCATTCTCAGGGGCTGAGCTGCTCCTGGAGCTTCTTGGCGGGAGTAGGAAGCGCTGCTGAGACACCCTTCGGGCCCAGCAGCACTTACCCCCAGCACTTACCCCCAGCACTTACCCCCAGCAGCTCTGCCCCGCAGCTGGCTTAGGCGTGCCCGGATAGCCAGCGCTCAGAGTCCAGGGCGGCCATGCACCCGGAGCCTGCCGCTGTCACCGCTTGGCGGTAGGTGGGGTCGGCCACGTCCCCGGCGGCGAAGACACCCTCCACGGAGGTCCGTGAGCTGCCAGCTTCGACGGTGAGGTAGCCCTTGTCGTCCATGGGCAGCTGGCCCGCGAAGATCTTGGTGTTAGGGATGTGGCCGATGGCCACGAAGCAGGCCGCTACCGGGAACTCGCTGATCTCGTCGGTCTCGGTGTTGCGCAAGGTGATGCTGGCCAGCTTGCGTTTGTCGGCCTCGCTCGTCATGGCATCGACAGTCCAAGGGGTCATCAGCTCGATCTTGGGGTTGTCAGTCGCCCGTTGCAGCATGATCTTGCTGGCTCGGAACTCGGCCCGGCGGTGGATCACGTAGACCTTGCTGGCGAATTTGGTCAGGAAGTCGGCTTCTTCCATGGCGCTGTCGCCGCCGCCAATCACGGCCACGGGCACATCCCTAAAAAAGGCCCCATCGCAGGTGGCGCAGGCGGACACGCCGTACCCCATGAGATGGTTCTCTCCCTCAACCCCGAGCAGCCGAGCGCTAGCGCCTGTGGCCACGATGACCGCGTCAGCCTCTAGGGTCTCGTTGCCGTCGTTGAGCACAAAAGGGCGCTTCGACAGGTCGATGGACTGGACGAACCCTGGGCGAATGTCGGCGCCGAAGCGAGCCGCCTGGGCCTTCATGTTGTCCATCAACTCGGGGCCCATGATGCCCTCGGGAAAACCGGGGTAGTTCTCCACGTCGGTGGTGATGGTCAGCTGTCCACCTGGCTGTAAACCCTCGTACAGCACGGGGGCCATGTCGGCGCGGGCAGAGTAGAGGGCGGCGGTGTATCCGGCAGGTCCGGAACCGATGATCACGACCTTGTGTGCCATGGCAGACTGCATTCTTTAGGGGTAGGGGGCTCGCTTGAAGCGCGGGATCGTAGCACCGCGGGGCGCCCGATGCTGGCTTTGAGGGGGGAGCCGGGGCCGCTGCCCAAGCTCTCCACGGATCTCATGGCAAGTCCGGGCTAGAATGGCCGGGATGAGCGCTACGCCCGATCTCTGGCCTGACCAGGACTCCACCGAAGAGACACTGACGGTGCCCCAAGTGGGGCAGCGCCTGGAGCGCTCCCTCGCCACGGCATTCCCTGAACCGTTTTGGATGGTTGGCGAGGCCTCCGGCTTGGGGCGCGCTCGCGGAGGGCGGGGCAGCCACTGGTACTTCACTCTCGTCGACGATCAAGGCGAGGGCGCACGGCGGGCGTCCCTCTCGGTGATCATGTGGCGCTCCACGGTGTCGAAGTTGTTTGGCTCCGGTGGGCGGCTGACCAATCGCCTTGATCCCACCGATGGCGTGGTCCTGCGGGTGTTGGTGAAGCCCAACTGGTACGGGCCCCGAGGTCAGATCTCTTTTGTCATCGAGGATGTTGACCCCGAGTTCACCTTGGGCAACCTCGACCGAGAGCGCCGCGAGTTGTTGGCTCAGCTCACGGCCGATGGGGCGACCACCTGGAACAAGGCTCAGCGGCTGCCCACGGTGCCTCTCGATCTAGGCCTGATCACCTCGGAGGGCAGCGCCGCTCACCACGACGTGGTGCAGACGCTCACCAACGCGGGCATCGGATTTCGCATCACTTTCTGTGACGCACGCACCCAAGGTGCCGAGACGTGCGCATCGGTCTGCAACGCCCTGGCAACCCTGAGCCGCATGCCGCTGGACGCCATCATGCTCGTTCGTGGTGGAGGCTCTCGCCTCGATCTGTCGTGGTTCGACAAAGAGGAAATCGCCCGAGCCATCGCAGGCTGCCCGCTGCCGGTGCTCACGGGCATCGGGCACGAGATCGACACCTCTGTGGCTGATGCCGTTGCCCACACCGACTTCAAAACCCCCACCGCCGCTGCAGAGTTTGCGGTGGCCCGAGCACGAGACGCGTCTGTCCGCAGCGAAGACGCTTGGGCGCGGATTCAGCAACAGAGCGAAGCGGCATTGTTGTCCGCCCACGATCAGTTGGGGGACACAGCGCGAGCCCTGGTGAGCCTCTCCCGCGCGAGCTTGACCGAAGGCTCGGCGTGGGTTTCTGAGTGCGCCCACCGAGTTGCAGCTCGGGCTGACACCCAGCTGTCCGCAGCAGGTGACGGCTTGGCGCGGGCGCAGGCGAGATTGGTCGGCGGCTCGCACATCGAATTGCTGGCGCGTCTTGAGAACCGCCTCGTGTCTGACGGCGAGCGACTGGCGAGTCGCGCAGAGCGCATTTTGGAGCGAGCTGAAGATGCTCTTTCTGCAGCGGAGGGTCGGGCACGGCTGCTCGATCCGGAGCGGGTGTTGCAACGGGGCTTCTCATGGTTGCGCCGCGCCGATGGCAGCCTCCTCAAAGATGCCGCAGACGTCGTCAATGGCGAGCCCCTCGTGGCTGTCTTGCGCGACGGTGAGCTGCCTTTGGTCCACGATGGAGAACGCAGGTGATCACCCGCTGCTTTGGGATTCACTGCCTCGTGTGGGCGTTGGCGTTATGTGCCTGCAGCCCTCCTAGCCAAGACGATGGTGGGCAGGCCGAACCGGTCGCCAGCACGGAGCATCCGTCCATCTTGTTTGTGCTGATCGACACCATGCGCGCTGATCACACCAGCCTCATAGGCCATCGCTCTGGGCGCACCACCACGCCGTTCCTCGACTCTCTTGCGGACGAGTCATTCGTCTTTGACCGGGCCTACGCAGCGGCCTCTTGGACCCGAGCGTCCATGGCCTCGATATTTAGCTCGCGGGTGCCCTCGGGGCACGGTTGCGAGACCCGCTATGGCGTCATGGCTGAGAACATCGAGACCTGGACCGAAGCTCTCGATGACGCTGGTTACGACACCCGCGCAGTGATCACCAACGGCAATGTGCTCGCCCAGCACGGCTTCGACCAGGGCTTTGACGGGTTCGAGCGACACACTGACTACTTGCGCAACGCATACGCCGACGTGACGAAACTCACAGAACCAGCACTCCGAGCGGTGGACCAAGCGGGCGCTGGACCGAACTTCATCTACCTGCACTACGTCGATCCTCACGATCCGTTTCAGGAACACCCCGAGAACGATTTCAATCCCACGTACGCGGGCACCATGAGTGGCAGTCGTGACGCGCTAGAACCCTATCGCTGGGCGGCGCCAGTCAACGACGAAGATCGGCAGCGGGTGATCGATCTCTACGACGGTGAGATTCTCTGGTTCGACGGCCACATGCGGCGTCTGTTCGACAAGCTCGAGCAGCGCGGCGTGCTCAACGACAGTTGGATCGTTTTCACCAGCGACCACGGCGAAGGCCTGTGGGATCACCGCATTCAGGCTCACGGACAAGAGGTTTTCGAAGAGCAGATCCACGTGCCGCTGTTCATTCGTCCGCCGGGCGGTCTCGACGCCAGAGTGGATGTGGACATGCCCATTTCGCTCATCGATCTGGCTCCCACCATGCTCGATCTCGTGAACGTCCCCGCGCCCCTGTCGTTTGCGGGCCGCTCATGGGCACCGTGGATGCGCAATGAGGGTGAGGCCCCGGTGCGTCCGGTGATCGTGGACGAGAAACTCGACGACGTGCACTTGGCGGCGATCATCGACGGCCACGAAAAACTGATCCTCAACTTTGTGCGCCCCGAAGAAGGGTATGGCCCTGCCGAGGGTTCTCCCCTGCGTAGCGCGCTCTATTTCGACCTGCTTACGAACCCCACGGAAGATCTGTCACTCGCAGTGGATGTGCGCCGGAAGCGCCATCCGAGCGGAGTGCGTTTGCACCAAGACTTGGTGCGCCGCCTGACCGCAGCCGAAGAGAGCCGCCAAGCCCTCGGTGAGATTCGGGTGGCCGAAGAGAGCGAAGAGCTCCTTGAAGAACTGAAACGCATGGGCTACTTCGGCGACGCCATGCCTGCAGCTGACAGCAGCCATGCCAGCGAACCTACCGACGACTCTCGCTGAGCTTGCGAGCTCAGCGCCCACATCAGCGCCCACAAAGGACTCACGACCATGGCCAAGAAGGCCGCCAAGAAGTTGCCAGCAGACTTTGGCAGTGCACGCCAACGGCTCGACGAGATTCTCGCTGAGCTGGAACGGGACGGTGGGGACATCGACCGTCTCGCGGAGCGGATCAAAGAAGCTTCAGCACTCATTCGCTTTTGTCGTGAGCGGCTCGGTTCTGCTCGGGCCGAGGTGCGTACGGTGGTTGCTGAGCTTGATGCGGAGCCCCAAGGTGCCAGCGGTGAGGTTGCGGCGCCGGTGGTGGAGGAAGAGCGCCCGCCCCTCCAAGAGGCGCCGCCTGAGTCTTCACAGGACATGGACCTCAATGGCCCTCTGGGCCCGGAAGGCTTGGGTGAGGGTTCGCTGCCCTTCTAAACGCTTCTCGAAGGGAGTGATGGCTGACGAGTCGCACTCTCCAGCACGGCTCTGTACGCACCGACTGCTCGCCCTGGAATCAGCGCTGCAAAGCGCCGGAGGTTCCACCCAGCTGTGTTCATCGCGGTTTCTGCAAGGTAGGCACGACAAGCAGAAGAACCCTCCGATAAAATGCGCGTCGCGCATGCGGGCCAACCACGCCAACCCTGGGACATCGTGTAGTCGTGAGGCGCGGTCATCGCGCGGTCGGCGGGCTAGTACCGTCGCTCGACGTCCCGCCGCTAGTGCTGTCCACCCTCGCTCCAACGCGTACGACTCCACCCCCTATCGCCGGTGACTCATGACCGACAATGCACCCGACCTCGGCCGTCTGCGCATCGATCGCAGCGCAGGCCCCTCCAGGGGCGGCAAGGCCGGCTGGATCGTGGCCGTCCTGATTGCCGTTCTGGCTGGCCTGCACGGCGCCTGGCGCGAGGGGCTCCTGGGCGACCTGGGCCTCGACTCCCGTCCTGTGGTGCGCCTGGGCCGGGTGGTGCGCCGTGGCGAGCTGGTGCAGCGCAGTGGCATCTCAGCCAATGGCTATGTCGTGGCTCGGCGGCGAGCGGCGCTCTCTACCGATATTCAGGGCCGTATTGTTGAGCTGAAGGTCGAAGAGGGCGATCGGGTCGAAGCGGGCGAGCTTGTGGCACGACTCGACACCCGTCAGTTGCTGGCCAACCTGGCTGTGGCCCGGGCCCTGCAGGCTCAAGGACGCGCCGTCCTGCGCAAGGTCGAAAAGGATGCCCAGCGCCTCGCCTCCCTGGTGCTCACCGGCGACGCCTCGGTCTCTGAGAATGACGGGGCCATCGGCGCACTGGACGAGGCCAGGGCCAATGTCGACTCGCTCACCGCGCGCATCGCCGAGATCGAGGTGAGCATCGACAAGTCGTCGGTCTATGCACCGTTCGCCGGCGTGATCACCGCCAAGGACGCCGAAGTGGGCGAGGTCGTGGCCGCCCTGGGGGCGAGCGGGCCGAACGCCCGAGGCGCCGTGGCCACCCTGGTCGACTTCGACACCCTTGAGGTGCAGATCGAGCTGGCCCAATCAGCCCTCGCCGCCGCACGACAAGGCGCCGCCGTCACCCTCTATCTCGACGCCTATCCTGATCACGGCTACCCCGGACGGGTGCGCCAGATTTGGCCCACGGCGAACCGCACCAAGGCCACGGTCGAGGTGCGCGTCGAGTTTCTCGAACGAGACGATCGCATCCTGCCCGAGATGGGCGTGCGGGCCGTGTTCGCCGACGGATCAGCCACAGAGGCTGCGGTCGCCGACGATGTCTCCGTCACTGTCCCTGAAGCGGCAGTGCTCGGCCCTGAGGGTCGACGATCCGTCTTCTTGTACGACGATGGCGTGGTACGTCTCGCGCCCATCGAGACCGGCGGAGACGCGGTCGCGGGACAGGTGCCCGTGCTCTCGGGTCTGTCCGGGAACGAACAAGTGCTACTCGACCCGCCCGATGATCTGACCGACGGTGCAGCTGTGCGCCTCGCCGACGAGAGCTGACCTAGACCCCGGCTGCGGGGAGCGCGGGCGTGCACCTGGGCCGGGCCAACGGGCATAATGGCCCTACCCTCAGGAGCCCGCAGACCATGTCCCACGTGATCGAGTTGCAGTCTGTGTCGAAGCGCTACCGCAGGGGCGGTGAGACGCTCACGGTGCTCGACAATCTTGACCTCTCCATTGAAGCGGGCGAGGTCGTGGCGCTCATGGGGCCGAGCGGATCGGGTAAGTCGACCATTCTCAACGTCGTGGGCGGCCTCGACCGTCCCGACTCGGGCACGGTCATCGTCGCGGGCGAGACCATCAGCGATCTCCCCGACCGACGCTTGCCCGGCTGGCGCGCGCGGCACATCGGCTTCGTCTTCCAGTCGTTCAACCTCGTGCCCGTGCTCACCGCCCGGGAGAACGTGATGCTGCCCCTGCTGCTGACCCCGCTGAGCCGGGCTGAGCGGGGGCGCCAGGCCGACTTCGCTCTCGAGATCGTGGGCCTCGCCGACCGCGCCGACCACCGCCCGCGCCAGCTCTCCGGTGGACAAGAGCAGCGCGTAGCCATCGCCCGAGCCATCGCCAGCGACCCGGAGATTATCCTGGCTGACGAACCCACCGGCGACCTGGACAGGGACAGCGCCACCGCCATCATGGAGCTGATTGGCCGGCTCAACAAAGAGCTAGGCAAGACCTTCGTGGTGGTCACCCACGACGAGTTGGTCGGCGATCGCGCCGGACGGGTGCTGCACCTCGACAAGGGTGTGCTGAGCGACACCACGGTGAACGCCGAGGCCCCGCACCCATGACCACACCCTGGATCTTGGTGCGCAAGAACCTCTTCAACAACTGGTTTCGCAGCGGCTTGACCATCGCGGCGACGACCCTGGCCATGCTGCTTTTCTGCATTGTGACGTCGATCGTCACCACACTCGACAAGGCCATCGGCTCCGCAGCCGCCAACCGCCTCGTGGTGCAGTCTGAGGTGTCTCTCTTCGTCGACCTGCCCCTGGACTACCAGGCCAAGATCGCGGCGGTCCCCGGCGTCGAAGACGTCAGCAAGATGCAGTGGTTCGGCGGCTACTACCAGGACGAGAACAACTTCTTCGCCCAGTTCGCTGTAGATCAAGATCGCTTCTTCGACATGTACGCGAAGGACATCGAGATCACGGAAGGACTTGCCAGCGTGGGGGGCGGCGGCCTCAACGGTGCTGGCTTAACTGACGGCGCCGACATCGTGACGGGCCCAGAAGCCCGCGCCGCCGCGCTCGCCGCCCTGTACGCCGAACGTCGGGGCACCATCGTCGGCCAAGGCCTGATGGATTCCCTGGGCTGGAAGGTCGGCCAGACCGTGCCCATCACTGGCCGCCTCTTCCCCCGGGCCGACGGCAGCGCGTGGGACTTCGTCATCGTCGGCGTTTACCGTCCGAGCCGCACGAATGTCGACGACCGCACCATGTGGTTTCGCTGGGACTACTTCGAAGAGACCGTTCTGGCCGACATCCCGGGTCTCGACCTGGGCACAGGGGTGTTCATGGTCAACAGGGCTCCCGGCGCGGACGCCGCGGGAGTCATCGCCGACATCGACGCACTCTTCGCCGCCGGTCCGCAGAAGACGGCGACCACCACCGAGGCCGCCTTTCAGGCGACCTTCGTGGCCATGCTGGGCAGCCTGCCCGAGTACATGCAAGCTATCGGTGGCGCCATCGTCTTCGCCGTACTCTTCTCGGTGGTCAACACCATGCTGCTCGCGGCGCGACAACGGACGCGCTCGGTGGGCATTCTCAAGGCTCTCGGCTTCAGCGACGCTGCCCTGGGCCTGGTGCTGCTGGCAGAGTCGAGCCTGCTGGCTCTGCTGGGAGGCGGCGCGGGGGTGGCCTTGGCCAAACTCAGCGAAGAGTCGATGCGGGTGGCCCTCGGCCCCAACATGCCGGGCTACGCCGTGGAGCCAGGCACGCTCGCCCTGGGCCTGGCCATCTCCGGCGCTGTGGGCCTCATCGCTGGCCTGGGACCGTCGCTCATCGCCCGGGGCTTGACCCCCGTGGATGCCCTACGGAGTGAAGGCTGATGCTGCCTCTGCGCTATTCGATGCGGAACGTCGTCGTGCGCCGCAGCTCGGCCCTGCTGACAACGCTCGGCATCGCCCTGACCGTGGCCGTCTTCGCCGGCGTGCTCTCCATGCGTGAAGGCTTCCAGTCGATCTACCGCTCTCGAGGCGAGAGCGACGTGGCCATCTACCTCCGTCCCGGCGCGGGATCGGAAGGCGAGTCGGCCATCCGTCGCGAGCAGGCGGAGATCCTGATCAAGGAGCGCCCCGAGATCGAACGGGACGCAGCCGGCAAGCCCCTGGCCGCCATGGAGACCTTTCTGGCGGTGTACATGGAGCAGATCTCCGGTGGCCAGGTCAACGTGCCCATCCGTGGCATCCAGCAAGCGTCCCTCGAGATCATGGGCGACGCGGTGCAGCTGGTCGACGGACGCTGGATGCGCTGGGACAGTGACGAGGTGGTCGTCGGTCTCCCGCTGACCGAACGCATGCAAGGTGCGCGCATCGGCGACACGATCACGCTCAACCTGACGCCCTTCAAAGTCGTCGGAGTGGTCACACACAGCGGCGCCCAGGGCAGCGAGGTCTGGGGAGACGTGAACCGCATGATCGAGGCGCTCGACCGGCCGTTCTATCAGCGCGTCGTGGCGCAGGTGAAGCCCGACACCGATTTCGCAGCCCTCACTGAGGAGCTGCGCAGCGACAAGCGTGTGCCCATGCAGGTGCTGAGCGAAGCCGACTATCTGGCCAAGCAGACCACCGCCCTGAGCACGCAGCTGACCTTTCTGGCAGGCTTCCTGACCCTGCTCATGGGGGCCTCGGCGGTGCTCGGCGCGATGAACACCATGCTCGCCTCGGTGGCTTCACGGACTCACGAGATCGGCGTGCTGCTGTCCCTGGGCTACAGCCGCACCGCGATCTTCGTCACCTTCCTGTTCGAGTCGGCTCTGATCGGCCTGCTCGGCGGCGCCCTGGGCGTGCTCATCAGCCTGCCCTTCGACGGCTTGGGCACGGGCTTGACCAACTTCAACACTTTCACCGACGTGAGCTTCTCCTTCGACGTTACGCCCCAACTGATGCTCACCTCCGTGGGGCTGTCCCTCGCCCTGGGCATCATCGGCGGAGCGCTACCGGCGTTGCGTGCGGCCCGCCTGCCCCCGGTGACGGCGCTGCGGGGTGGCTGAGGGCTGAGCGTCGACAAGACCCGCTCAGCTTAGCGCCGGGGATTAGCTCGGTGAGCCGATTCAGCGCGCCGAGGAAGCTCGACTTGCCGCAGCCCGAGGGACCGACCATCGAGCTGTGCTCGGCGCGCGGCACTTTATGCACAGGCTGCTAGGGGCTCAAACAGCGAACCAGAATGTCGATAACCTCTGCTGGCGCAAGCCGTGACGGAGGATCTTGGGACAGAGTTGGGTCGCTGCCGAACCCGCCGCCAGAGTTGTTGGCGCTGTGGCGCAGCTCGACAATGGGGGCGGCTAGCTCGCCGACCCACCAGTTGGCTGGTGCGGGTGTGCCGCCTGGGGAGTTGTCGTTGGGGGAGCTGTTGAAGGCTGCGAGTTCACGGCGTCGCAACTGGACCAGGGCGTCGTCTAGGTCCACCCGAGGTTGAGCTCGGATGTGGACCGTGTCGAACCAAGACTCGTCCCGGTAGCAGAAGCGGTAGCGCCAGAGGCCAGCAGCGGCTTGGTCTGGGCGCTGGGGCTGGACCGAGAGCTGGAACACGGGCTGAACGACGGGTTGGATCAGGAGTACTCGGTAGAGCTCTCCAGCAGCGTGGTGCAGCGCTATAGCCGTGAGGTCGTCTGGGCTGGTGATCACAGCAAGATCGAGGGCAGGGTGCCGTTCGACGGTGGGTCCGCTGCCTCCGTCGATGGCTGCCACTTCACGGCAGATTCGCTCGTGTTGCTTGGACCACAGCCCGGCCAGGGAATACGGGTTGTCGAGCAGGGCCGGAAGTTCGCCGAGTAGCCAGCGGTAGCCCAGCTCCCAGCGGGCGGCGTTGCTCTTCAGGGTGGCGCAGCGCGGGGCCAAGGGCGATTGGGGGTGCTGAGTGATCGACATGATCGTCAGCTCGAGGGCCAGGGCGTCAGCACCTGTCCAGATGCCGAAGTCGCCTGTGGCTGCAGCTCGTTCCATGAGGTCGCGGTGTTGCAGCGCGATCTCTGGAAACAGCACGGCGAAGACGGAAAGCACGCCGTCTGTGTCGAAGTGGTTGTTGGCCACCTCGTTAAAGTCGCCCAGGAGCTCAGCCCGTTCGCTGGGCGAGGCAGCGGCCCAGGCGAGGCAGATTTGGGTGCTCAAGTCGCGCTTGAAGGGCGCCGGCGTTGTGTTGCCAGGCCAGTGGCTCAAGCTGCGGAAGCCGTCGGTCGTCCCGTCGACGAAGACCGTGTGAGCCGGGTCCGCTCCAGCTTCTCCAAAACGAAACGCGACGACGCTAGGCATGGCGAGCAGGGCTGGAACGATATCGAGCGAAGGGCCGCTTGAGGGCAGCCCTTCGCTCGAAAGTGTTCGGCTTACAGATCGTGGGGCCGGACGGTGGAGCGCTTGTTAGCAGTCGTGCGAACGCACGCTGCTTCCAGCAGCTCCCTGACCTTGTCTGAAACGGCAGCCGGGAGTTCACCTGAGCACATCAGGCCCTTCTCCTTGATCAGCGCCTTGACCTTACTACCGATGACGAAGCTCTCTTTTTCGGACATGCAACTGCTCCTGATCGTGATATCTGCGCGCACTACCAGCCCAGTACGATACATCCCGAAACAGCCGAATACCGCTCAAACTATCGAATTCGACGTGATGGGCTGGCGAGCGGCTCCCCGACAACGAAGAACATGCAAGCGGTAAGCCATTGTCGGTGGCGATTAGCGGCTTGAGATGGACTCCGTGGCCCCCCGCTGTGGAGGCCACCGCCGCGACTTGCTAAGACAGGGCCACACTTGCCTCAAATGGTTCGGACACCCATGAAACGACTCGCCACCTGCCTGCTCCTCTTGGCCTTGCTGCCTGCCTGCGCCAGCCGGAACAACTACCTGCTGAATCGGGGTGCTGACGCGGCCGACATCTTCCGCGGGCATCTGATGTTTGGCCCCGGCGTCGCTGCCCAGGTCGAAGTGACCAGGGTCTTGGGGCTCGGTGTGACCTATTCCCACCGTGTTTTCGCGTGGGGACTGGGCAATCGCGAGGTGGGTGCTTGGCGCGAGTCGATCTGGGGCTGGGGTTTATTGGTCGGCCAGCACGCCGAGCGAGAAACGGGTCGTCTTGGGCCGATCAGCGGCTCCTACGGCTGGGACTTTGGGCGGTCCGGTGGTGGGTTGTTTGAAGCGCCCCCCGGAGTCTCGGGTCTCGATCTGCTGACCATCCGGGGCACGGTCATGATGGTCGTGGGCGCCGATATAGAGATACGCCTGGGCGAGTTGATCGACTTTTTTGCAGGGGTCGCCACCTACGATCCGGCGGGGGACGACCTGGACTACGAGAGCATGGGCCAGCGCGGGAAAAAAGTGCCCGCGAGACCCTAAGGCGGTCGATTTTGGCCTAGTTGCTCGCTCTCAGGCCCTTGGCAGAGCCTCAGTTCTCAGAAGTCTCAGGGCCTAGCAAGACGGCGTCGTGCAGCCGGTGGGTCTCGAAGAGTGACATCCAAGGCAGTGCGGGGGCGGCCAGGTTGAGGGCCTCCTTACCTGGTTCCACTGCGGCCTGAAAAGCGTCAAAAGGCGGGCTACCCCCAGCCCTGGCGGGGCGCACGGTGAGCGCAAGCCCCAGCACGGTTCCAGGGACGAGGCGCAGGCCGCTGGTCGTGGGAGCGCCGGGCAGCGACGAGGCGTCGAGGGCTCCGGGCCCCAGAGCCACCGGAAGGCGCACGGTGAGCTGGCTGCGACCGGAGATTTGCTCCACCACGGGCGTGACTCCGGTCAGTAAGCGCTCTCCAATAAAGACGCCCAGGGGCTTTTCGTGCCCTCGCAAAGTGAGACGAGCTGGCCCGGCCCACACATCTGAGCCGGAGGTCAGGCCGCCGTCCACAGAGACGATCACGTCGCTCTCCCAGCGCCCTAAGGCCCCGCTTCCGTCGAGGTCGATGAACACGTCGCTGGGGAGGGGCGTGGTGATGCGCAGGGTCAGAGCGTCCTCGGTCCAGCAGGCGGCGAGGGTCATCTCGCTGGAGGCTTGGCGAGATCGAGGGCCTGTGGCGAGAACCGCAGGGGTGTCGCCATAGGGGATCTTTCCGGTGAAGTTGGACAGAGGCCAGGGGTCTTGGCCGTCCGGGATGCCATCGCCGTCGCTGTCCACCTGCTGGGGGTCGCTGGGGCTGTACAGGCCCGCGCGGAGTTCGTCCCGGTCAGTCAGCCCGTCGCCGTCGCTGTCGCTGAGCTGGGGATCACTGCCGAACCGCGACTCGTCGACGGGCACTCGAGGGTCGCTGTCGGGGAGCCCGTCGCCGTCACTGTCGATCAGCTCGAGCGGGCGCCGGAAGGGCGAGCCCACGTCATCCCAGAAGGCGCTGTCGTGGGTCAGGGCGGCCAATCCGTCCCAGCCGTCACCGAGGTCGCGAGGCTGGCCTCGGGAGCTTCCCAGGGGGCCGAAGCGAAAGTCTTGCGCGAGGTCGCCGGAGGCCAGGTTCTGGCGTCCCACTGTGTTGGCGATGCGCCCTGCAAGGACGTGGTTGAGCTCGTGGAGAAAGACCCAGGCTACGTCGGGGTCTGGTCCCAGGGCTCCCGGTGGAGTGGCGACTCCCGGCTCGCGCCCCATGGCACCGCCCATGCCGCCGAGCAGCTCGAAGTTGCCGTGGGCTCCGGACAGGTCGTTGGCCACGGCGTAGATCACGCCAAAGGCGTCTGCAGGAAGCTCGTAAAGCTCCAGCTGAGTGTTGATGGCGTCCATGGTCGGGCCCCGGGTGTCGGGGGTGGGACCGTTCATCCAGAGATAGGTGTTGTCGATCAGGAGACGTCCGCCGGAGTGGACGAAAAAGAATGTTCTGGCTCGCTCCAGGCTCTGAACAATGCGCTCGGGTTCGCCCTCAGCCATAGAATCTGCGTAGAGCAGCACCAGCACGGGCAGCCGGCCGATGTCCACTTCGCCGAAGGCAGGGCGAGTGAGGGTACGTACCCTAGTCTCGTCGCTGACCTCTGTGGTGGGGTTGCCGAAGCGATCGAGCTGGCGCACGGTGTAAAGGTAGGCGGTGCCTGGATCGATGGCCTCGTCGATGAAGCGCTGGCTCCAGGCGGCGCCCAGGGAGCGCCCTTCTTTCTCGCCTTGCTCCCGGCGGAAGATCTCGAACGGGGGCTGGCCGGAGAGGGCTAGCTCGATGGCGCCGAAGCCTTTGTAGCTCTGGGGCGGGGCCGGAGGCGGTTCGAGATCGTTGACCATGAAGTGCCGGGTCTCACCCTGGAGAGAGTCCAGGTGCGGCGCGATGGAAATCGCTCCTGCTATGCGCGCTTCCAGTCGGCCGCGGGTGCGCTCTTTGAGGGCCCGGCGTGGCGTCACGGCGAGCTGGCAAAGCAGGGTCAGGTCGGGACGCCCGCCGAACGAATCTTGTCCCAGGATGCGCACGGGGAAGAGCCCGCCCTTGGGCAGGCGCTCCGGGACGCTCTGGAGACTGAGCGAGAGCACGGAGAGCAGTCCCCCCATGCGCACTTCAGCGATCTCTACAGACTCGATCTCGGGATCGACCTGGAGGTTCTCGATGGTGAGTTCGACGCGACTGATCATGGCATCGACCGGGCGAAAGAGAGCTTCGTCCCCGTCGCTGACCACTTTCTGCCCGAAGGCGAAGCGACTTCCATCGGCCTTGACCGCGGCGAGAATGACCTCGTACTCGCTGTTGCCTCCGGGGCGCAAACCCACCTTGCGTACGTACTGGGGCGGATCGAACTCGAAGTTGAGCTTCACCACGGAGTGGCCTTCCACGGCCACGACGGTCCGCCGCGAGCCGTCGATGAGCCGGTCCATCCACAGGTCTGGCAGCTCGGCGCTGGTCACCGTGACCACGCCGTTGCGACTCCAGCCTGCAAGGTCGAAGTCGCTGTGCACCTCGACTTGGGCCTGACCCTGCCCGGAGAGGGCAGTGCACAGGGCGGCGAGGGTGGACAGGGCCAAGGCAACGGGGCGGATCTTTGAGCGGAGCATCATGATCTCTGGGATCGTACCGATCAGCCGCTGCGGGGGACCAGTGACCCCTCTTCGGGGTGGCTGGGCGAGCGCTGGGGATTCTGGCTCAGCTGGGCTCTGGAGCTGCCACGGCATGTGCTGCTACCGTCCCCCTATGACCACCTTGCTACTTGGCGATCGCCACCTGACTCTCGACGATCTCGCGGCTCTCGCGGGAGACACTCCACCCCAGTTGGCTTTGGCCGATGCTGCCCGAAAGCGGGTACTGGCCTCTCGAGGGGTGGTCGATCAGGCCATGGCCGCCGGTGAGGTTTGCTACGGTATCAACACGGGCTTCGGCAAGCTGGCCGCCGTCACCATCCCTGCGGATGAGCTGGCCGCCCTACAGGTGAACTTGGTGCGTAGCCATGCCGCTGGAGTGGGCGAGCCCATCGACCTGGGGACAAGCCGCCTAGCCCTTGCTCTGCGCATCGCCAATATCGCCCGGGGCTTTTCCGGGGTGCGGGTCGAACTCGTCGACCACGCTTTGGCCGTGTTCAACGCTGGCATCGTCCCCAGTTTGCCTTGCCAAGGGTCGGTGGGCGCTTCGGGCGATTTGGCTCCCTTGGCTCACATGGCTTTGGTGCTCATCGGCGAAGGGCGCGCCTGGTATCAGGGGAAC
>JBLIMM010000045.1:0-18536 GCA_047638635.1 Pseudohongiellaceae bacterium
GTCTTGAAAGGATCTCGGCCACAACCCCCTCAGTGAGCTTGAACTCGACATCCCGAAAAAAGGTGTCGTTCACGAAGTAGCCCACAAAGACAGCGTCGCGATCCGCAGGGAAAAGCCCCCCACGGGTCAGGCTGACGCAACCGACAGGCACGCAAATCAAGAGAGTCGCAAGCAGCCACCAACCGGCGCTCGCACTCCTCCCAGAGTTTCTCCCAGAGTTTCTCCTAGAGATTCTCATCGGTCTTCGCTCCAGGGGCCCAGACCGGGGACTTCGCGGTCGACGGAGGTCGCTCCGGAGTCGCCAGCCAGAGCCTCTAGGTCGAAGCCCGCAGCGAGCAACCGGCCTTGAGCCAGCTGCCCCGAAACGGTCTCGGGGTAGAGGATCGCAGCGTTCGCCAGGCGCAAGATCTCGCCCCCGGGACGCTCCCGAATCTCGTAAAAGTTCGCCACCGTGAGATGCCCCGCTGCCAGTAACTCGCGACAGGACACCAAATCGGCCTCGACGTCGGCCCGAGCGACCCCGCGACGATGAACTCGCAACGAGGTGCGCAGCAGCTCCTGAGCCTTCAACAGTCCGTTCTGGTTGTATCCCGGGGCATAGACCATCTTGAGCCGATAGTGGGCCGCCAACCAAAGAGACCGCTCGGCCCACTCGCTGTCCGGGTATTCGTCGAACAGCTGCTCGTAGGTGAGAGACGCTTCGAGCCATTCTTCGATCCCTTCGCTGGCGAAGTAGGCAGCGATGTCGCGCAAGGCATCGTCCGCCAAGTCGCTGTGCCGATAATGAACCTGCAGGAGAGTCAGCACTTCGACGCCTCGACCGCGAGAGTCGAAGAAACCACCGTAGCGCTCATCGTACAAGAGCCGCTCACCGATCTCGAAGAGACGCCGCTCGATGGACACAACATGGGGCGACCACGGGGCCGTCTCTAGCAGCTGCCGATAGTTCTTGAAGGCCTTCACATCGAGACCGAGAGCCATCTCAGCCTCTGCGGCCACCCAGGCCGCCTCGGCCAGGGCCTCCGCACTGAAAGTTTCCTCGAAGTCGCCCATGAGAACGGCTTCGGCCAGATCGCTGGCCTGCTCAAAACGCTCCTCGTTGAAATAAATGCGAGCACTCTCCACCGCGTCTGCGTCGGGAAAGAGCGCCGGAGCCGAACAGCCGTTGAAAAGCGGCAAGGCAGCGGACAGCAAGGCCATAGCGAGAGTGATCGTGTGCATGATTCAGGCCACGCGGTGCAAGACGTGGCAACGGGGGGGGCGCTCGAGGACATGGGTTATCACCCGGTCGTAATAGCGCCTCAATTGATGGTCGATATCGGTAGGCAGTCGAATTTCGGTGAGATGGCCAGGGTCTGACCCGGCCAACTGCCGAATCACGCTGGCCGCCACGGCCGAAAGAGAGAACGAGTGGTCACGCCCAGCGCGACAGCGACCGCAGACGATGCCGCCTCGGTCAGGGTCGCAACGCAGGACGTGTTTCATGGTGGGTCGCCGGTTACAGGAGATGCAGCGATCCAGGGTCAGTTCGAACCCGGTGAGTCTAAGGATCCCGCCCTGCAGCGCAAACACCACCGGGGCCAGAGATTGCCCCGGGAGAGCCGCCTCCAGAGCGCCAAGGTAGGCCAGCGCCAGATCGAACACTCGGGGGACCGGCTGGCCCTCGGGAATCAGCCCCAGGAGCAGCTCTACCAAGTACTCCCCAGCGAGCAGCAGATCGCTGCGCCGGCGGAGATTCGGGTGGTGTCCCAGGAGCTTGCGTTCGTTCACCTGGGGCATGGACCGGCTCCCTCGGCGAGAGCTGTAACTCACCTGGCAGTGGTCGAGCAGGTCCACAGCGCCGCCTTTCCGTGACCGGGGACGGTGCACTCCCTTGAGAATGAGCGGTAAGAGCCCGTGGGAACGGGTGAGGAACACTGCGATCTGGCTGGTCTCCCCGAAGGGTGTCCGGCGCAGAGCCAGGGCCTCTGTGGTGACGCGTGGCATGCCTTGCTAGCCTATCACTCGCAGTGCCAGCCTTATGCGCCGAGAACGCGGTCATCCAGCCCACCAGCCCTACCCCTAACGACCACACCGGGCACAACGCCCCGGAACAGCGCCCCGCCCCCAACCCGGGCGTGGTCCTCAAAGACCTCGACGAGTTCGAGAAGCTTCGCAAAGACAGGGTGAAGGCGGGCGATCCCCTACCAGAAGAGCAGGCCGGCACCATTCATGACCCCAAGGTCTGGCGACGGTTGCTGTCCTACGTCCCCCCGCACAAGTGGCAGATCTTCACCTCGATCTTCTTGTCGGTGTTCACTGCGGCCGCCAAGGTCGGCGCCCTCTTCACCTTCGAGAAGCTGCTCAAACCCTTCTTCGACGCCAGCGGACAGACCCTCGGCACGAGTTCCAACGAACTGCTGACGTCGCTTTCAGAAGTCTTCAGCCACGGACTGACTTGGCCCTTACCGGTAGCCTCCGGGCCCTGGTCGGTCCTGTTCGCGATCAAGTCCTTCGCAGTGGCTCTCGGACAAACGTGGGACATCATCCCTCCCCAAGAGCAGCTGCAGCTCGCAGGCAGCGGCATGATCGCCCTGGTGATCATCGAGCAATACAACAAGTACGCCCAGCGCATGATCATGCGCGCCGTCTCCCTCGACGTGGTGCGCCAGCTGCGGGCTGACTTGTTCCGCAAGCTCATGCTCCTCTCCATGCGCTTCTTTCAGGCCAACCACTCGGCCAAACTGCTCTCGCGGATCACCTCAGATCTGACCAATCTAGGCAATGTGCTCATCGACGTGATGGTGCATATCCTCACGGACATGTTCACCGTGGTCATCGCCATCGCCTACGTTTGGCTGCGCAGCGGCGGTACGGTAATTTTAGCTCTCGGCCTGGCCGCCGTCTGCTTTTTGCCCATCCAGAAGATTGCGCGCAAGCTGCGCAAGCGCGAGATCAAGAACCAGCACAAGCTGTCGGTGGTCTTCCAGTACATCCAAGAAGCCCTGGGCGCCCAGAAGATCGTCAAAGCCTTCGGGGCCGAGAAGCACGAGATCGCGCGCTTCGACCAGATCAACGATGAGGTCACTGAGGGGCGCATGAAGGCCGCTGAGCTCCGGGCACGGGCCGACCCCGTGGTCGAAATCATCGGCGCCGCTGCAGTAGCGGGCTTCATGGTCTGGGGTGGCCACAAAGTCGTCGAGGGTCGCTGGGAAGGCCAGGAGTTCTTCGCCATCGTGCTGGCCTTGATCACCGTGGTGTCGTCCCTGCGCCGCCTGGGTGACACCAACATCAAGCTGCAGTGGGGGCTCAGCTCTGCAGACCGCATCGCCACCCTGCTCTACAACGAGCCCGAAATGACCGACGGGCAGAACGCCGTCGAGCTCAAGCGCTTCAGCTCGCAGATCGAGTTCCGCGATGTGTGCTTCTCCCACAAGGCAGACATGCCGGTGCTGAAGAACGTCAACTTCACCGTGAAGCGAGGTGAAACCCTGGCCCTCGTGGGGCACACCGGCTCGGGCAAGTCGACCATCGGTGACTTGGTGGTGCGCTTCTACGACGTCAACAGCGGCTCCGTGCTCATCGACGACCTCGACGTGCGCGACATCAGCCTCACCTCGCTCCGGCAGCAATTGGCCGTGGTCACCCAAGAGACCATGCTCTTCCAAGGGACCGTGCACGGCAACATCGCCTACGCCCGCCCAGAAGCTAGCCGCGAAGATGTCACCTCAGCAGCCCAGGCCGCTTTCGCCCACGACTTCATCTGCAAGCTGCCAGACGGCTACGACACCGAAGTGGGTGAACGGGGTATGTCCCTCTCCGGGGGTGAACGCCAGCGGATCGCCATCGCCCGGGCCCTGCTCTCAGACTCGCCTCTCTTGCTCCTGGACGAAGCGACCTCAGCTCTCGACTCCAAGTCGGAGCGCATCGTTCAAGACGCCATCGACAGCGCCCGGGACAACCACACCACGATCATCATCGCCCACCGCCTGTCGACGATTCGCGACGCCGACCAGATCCTCGTTCTGGAGAACGGGCTCATCGTCGAACGGGGCAATCACAGCACTCTCATGGAAGCCAACGGCATCTACGCCAGCATGGTTCACCTGCAGAACGAAGGCTGAACCCCGGCGCTTCAGCGGATGGAATCGCTGAGCTGCTCGAGCGGCCGCTCAGCCTGGCACCAGTCCCCGCCCGCAGCGCCTCTCTAGAGGCGCCTCAGGCCCTTGGCAAGCGTTCCAGCAGCAGTTTCACGGCGGCGAGGTCGGGCAACTCTTCAGGCCGATCTGCGGGAGACAAACCAGCTGCCGCAGCCAGGGCATGAATCACAAAGCGGGCCTGGCGAGTCTCCTGGCGAGTTGCCCCCGGCTCTAGCCACACAGCCAGCAACTCCAGGTCTCGGCGCAGGGCCACCACTGCTGAGCGATCCCCCAGGCGCAGCAACATGGCCGCAGCGCGCAGCCGCGTAGGGCCATCGTCACTGAGCAACTCGGTGCGGTGCTTCTGTTCGAGACTATCGAGCACGTCGAAGTCGTCAAAGGTCAGATTGCTGCCCGTATCGACCTCCCAGGTGGGATCGCCGTAGAGCAGGTGGTCAGCCCAGAGCAAGCGCTCCACACCGAAGCGCCCCAAGACAGCCTCCCGCCCCGATTGCATGGCCCCGCCGATGGGCGTGCCCGCTCCGAGATCTCGATAGAAGGGCACCGCGAAGAGCCGTGCCACTTCATCGCGCAGCTCCCACAAAGTCGCCACCACGTGACGCACCCCGGCGAGCAAAAACGCGCTGGCAAGGCCACCGCTACGCCCCATGAGAGCGTGGCGTGTCACCAGCTGACGGGACTCCTCGGCAGAACCACAGGCATTCAAGAAGACCAGCCCAGGCATGTCGACTCGGCCAGCCAACTGAGACAGCAGGCGCACGGAGAAGAGTCCGTCAGAGAGGCGCAAGGCGGACTCGCCGGTGACCTCATCGAAATCAGCGTGCCCCGCATAATGGAGCACATCGTGGCGGCCTAATTCATCGCGGAAGGTACGCATGCTCACGTCCCCCGCCAAGATCGTTACTGGCCCTACGGACTGCCACGCCTCAATGGTCTCTTCGATCTCTGCGGCCTCGCGACGGGCCGCAGGGAGGTCACCACAGGGGTCGGCAACGATGAGCACCGAGAGTGGCGACGACATAGCCCGCTGCAGACCACCGCGACGATCGTCCTCGACGGTGACAAGCCGGCCCATGCGAAAGCGCCGCCCCAAAAAATCATCACCGTCGTGAAGCAGCTCCCAGGGGATGCCCAGAAGCTGACGGTCGAGATGCAGCACCAAGTTGCGCCCGTGAGCTTCGGCAAACTTCTCTTTGAGGAAGTCCGGGAGCAAGTCGACCCAAATAGCGCGCCCCGCCTCGATCAACTCATCGAGCAAATTTTCCTCGCCACCGTTGGCCCGAGCCAGCAACGCCAGCACATCCCGCGCTCGCTCAGCGACCATGCCCGAATGAAAGTGACAGGTGCGCGAGGTCTTGATGGTGCTTTCTACCACCGAGCCCTCTTTGAAGGGCGTCACCCGAATGCTGTCCTCAGACTGCCAGAGCACCTGCAAGGTGACTTTTTGCTCTGTGGGACGCATCAGCCAGGGTCAGGGCAGCAGGTGAAAGGATTCGTTCGGCAAGATCATCACACCGGGCAGGACGTCGACGGAACCGCTCGGTAGCGACACGCGGCGCACCAGGCCATCGCTGGCACCGAGCACCACAGCCAGGGGCAACCCCGCTGCCACCAAGCGATCGCTATCAAGCAGAGACGCGGAAAGAGGCTGGCTAGTGAGCCCGGTGACCGCATCCCAGAGCAGCAGCACCCGGCTGCCCTGGAGATCACTGGCGAGAACCAAGACGCCCCCCGTGACGGGAGCCGCATCCAAGAGCTGAGCCAAAGGAACAGCGGGCCTATCGACCAGCCCCGGCACTCCCTTTTCGACCCGGGTCAGCGAGACGTGTTGGGCCAAGACAGGGCCCTCATCTCCCTCGACGCTCGGCGCAGGAATCACCAGCGCCAAGTCACCGTCGACCACCAACAAACGCAACGGGTCGACAGTGAGCGGGTAGGCGCGCACCCGGCCCGTGGTCATGTCATAGACAGAGAGCGAACCGGGCAATCCAGCGGGACGGCGTGTGAGCACTAGCAACCGCGAGCCCTGCAAGACCATGTCTGCAACGGACAGATCGCCGTCATACCAAGCGGTAAACGCCATGGTCGACGATCCTGTGAGCAAGTTGATCTCTCTCACCAGTAGATCGTCTTCGGCCACAAAGGCAGTGAGGCCATCATCGCTCACAGCCCAACGCCGACCACTCACCTGCTGCCCCAAGGGCTCGATCATCAAGTCGTCGTAGCGATCATCAAGAAACTGCAAACGGCCCGCAGAAGGCAAACCCGCAAGACCGGAGTCGGCGGGCCGCACAATGATGAACGCCGGGCCAGAAGCCGTGCCATGGGCAAGCTCTTCTCCCCCGGCATCGAAGCTGTAGACCAACGAAGGCCGCCGATCCCAAGCTTCGGCAGAGCGCACTTCGAGAGCGCCGCCTTCGCGCAGCACGTAGCCCACACGGCCGTCTGCGGACAGAGCCAAGCCCCGCACCGAGTCGTTCCCCGGAAGCGCCGGGCTCAGAACCTCGCCCGTTCGCAGATCAACCCGCTGCAGCCCTAGCGAAGTGGGCAACACCACCGACGGCGGCTGCACCAACAACGTGCACTCCGCTCGGGCCCCGGAACCCTGCTGGAAGAACGACAGAGCCACCATGCGCCCGGCGTCAGCCGGGTCGTCCAGGGTCATCACTAGTTCAAGCATGCCCGAGCTGTCGGCCAAGCCCACCACGGTAAGGATGTCCCCACCGGCGCTCACGGCCCCAAAAACCCCGCTGGTCAGAAATTCCTGCACCGACGGAGGCGCCTCGGAGGCCATCTCAAGCTCGATGCCAATGACCGCATTCGGGCTCGCGCCCTCGATCACCAAGACCAAATCATCCCCCGCCAAGGGGAAGGAATGGTGCACCACAAGCCCGCCGTCACTTTGGGCGGCAGCCCGTCCAGAAACGGTCAACAGCAGGGCGAAGAGAAGGGGAGCGAGTCGCATGGCGCCAGAGTAACGAGTCGAAAGTGAGACTGTGTGAAGCTTGCTAGGACCAGGAGGTGTCAGTGTGACAAAGCCACGGGCCGCTCGTCGGACTCGGCCACGGTCTCCACCAAGGCCTCCACCAAGCGAGACACCTTGGCGACCTTGTCGAAGTCGATCTTATCGAGGGTGTCGCTGGGCCGGTGGTAATCCTCGTGCTCACCAGCAAAAAGGAACATCACCGGAATGCCCTTTTCAGCGAAGTTCGCGTGGTCTGAGCGGCCGTAGTAGGTATCCACGCGACGGCGATACTCCCCTTCGCCGGCAGACCAACCCACAGTCAAACCCACCGCTGGCCCGGCCTCCACGGCAGCAGCCACCAGCGTGTTGTAGTCCTCGTGCTCGGGGGATGGGGTGATGCCCACAGAGTTGGGATCGTTGCGCCCCACCATGTCCACGTTGATGTTTGCAATCACGGCGTCGATGGGCAATGTGGGGTTATTAACCCACCATTCAGAGCCCAAAAGACCTTTTTCTTCACCCGAAACCGACAGAAAGAGCACCGAACGGCGCAAGGGCTCTGAGCGAGTGGCCAGGGCCTCAGCCACGGCCAGCAGCGCGGCGGTCCCCGAGGCATTGTCGTCGGCGCCATTGTGGATCGCACCCTCGGAGTTTACGCCCACGTGATCCATGTGAGCCGAGAGCACAATGACCTCTTGGCCCAGCTCGTCGTCGACCCCGGGGAGCAGTCCCGCCACATTCTCGGCTGAGAACCTCTCCACCTTGACGTTGCCATTCAGGGTCAAGGTGACGTCATCGAGAATGAAGCCCCGAGCCAGCGGAGCAGCCTCCCAACGCTCGACCTCCTCGGTGAAACTCCGGCCTGCCGCGGCGAAGAGCGCTGCGGCCACCGCGGGCTCAGGATACAGCCGCACAAGCACAGGCTCGGGCTCGACACCGTCATCCAATCTCATCCGTGGTCGAGTGGCAGATCGTCCCAGCCAATCCCGGGACCGCTTGGCCCGTGAATCATCCTCTGCACTCAGCAGGATCAGGCCTAAGGCGCCGCGCTCTGCCACAGCGTCACGCTTCGCTGCAGAGTTCACCCGACTCGACAGGTCCTCGAATCCCTCAGGGACGCCAGTCAGCACCGCCACAAAGCTGCCCGAGAGGTTCAGCCCGGCCAACTGATCGAGGCCAGCCTCGTCATCAACGATGCCGTGGCCCGCGAAGATCACCGGGCCCTTCAAGGCAATGGGTTCCTCGGTCAAACCCCGCAGGTTGTAGTCCTCAAAGGGCACCAAGGGCTCGGAGCCACCAAAGCTCAGCTCCAAAGTGTCCAGGTCAGGCTGAGACTGTCGCAAGGGATAGTTCTGTGTGAACTCGCCATCACCGCCGGCTGGCTGCAAACCCATTCCCTCCATGACCGAAGCCACGTAGGCAGCAGTAATCGCCCCCTCAGGAGTGCCCGTCTCGCGGCCACCCATGGCGTCAGAGGCCAAGAAGCCCATGTGAGCTTCAATGCACTGGCGGATCGTCGGCTGCAGCGGCGCCGTCTGCGCGGCCAAGCCAGGCGCGCTGACGAGGGAGCCCTGGGACAGGGACGTGTGGGCGTGGGCACCAGAGCAGCCCAAGAGCAACGCCGCCAAGAAGGCCTGAGAAAGCCAGGGTTTCAGCGAGGGGTTCACGAATGCAGTCTCCGGTGTGGTCGTCGTGCGCCGAGGGCGCTTTGAATCTCAGTGTTTGCCAGGGTCAAGCAGCAAGACTCGCCCGTTAGCGATGAAGACCCAATTGGGTCCATCGCCCACGAACAGAGGCCCGCGAAATGCACCGCCGCCTAGGCGCTTAAATTTGTAAACCGCCCGGGCGACCTCGAAGTCGAACAGATACAGGGTTTCGTCAATGGCTCCCTGCGCGCCTTCCTCGAATGTCGCCTGACAGTACGACACGTAACGTCCGTTTTTCGAACTGCTCGCATGATAGTGATGGACCGCTCCCGTGGTGATGCCGAAGCGCCCGCCCCCCAGAAGGTTGCTCTGCAAGATCTGCAAGTAGCCTTCGTTATCCCGCACGGGGGCCACCATCAGCAGCGGGTCACCACGAAAGCCAGCGGAGAAGGGCACACGGTCTGAAAGCCCCAGGTTGCCAGTAGCCATGAAGACCAGCCTGCCGCTGTTTAGTTCGAGGCGGTAGATGCCGTCGATGCGCCCATCGAGGATCAGAGCGTCCCCTTCGGGCGAGAACACCGCGCTGGCTCCCAAGCAGCCTGTCGCTCGTAGCCGCCGCACTGGGTTTCCGTCGAAAACCCAGGCTTCCCAGCAATCCGCTCGCCGAAAAGCCAAAGCCCGGCGAGCCGTGCTCAGCAGCACTTCGGCGCCAGGAGGGGGGGCAGCCGGGCCCTGATCGGCGCTGAGTTCTCGCCAGCCAAATCCTTCGTCAGCGACCACGAACAAACGCCGCCCTGCCTCGGTTTCACAGGCCAGCACCGGACGGTCGCTCCCGTCCAAGCCAATTAACTCCCACTGATCGCCCAACGCAGCAGGAGGCATCTCCGGCCCCGGAAGAACGTCCCCGTCTTGCCCCAACCACAGCAAACCCTGGGGGACCAAAGCCATCGCCCCGCCATCTGATGCCAGGGCCGGCTGGCCAATCACACCCGCTGGAAACTCCCAAGCCTCCCCGGGAACACGGACCTCAGCGCTGAGAGAGCTCCACCCCTGAGCCCCACCCACAAGAAAACGCGTCACCCCTGGCCGCCCGAGCAACTGTTCGCCAGCCCCCAGGTCGACAGCCTCAAGACCTGAAGAACCCAGCCAAACCAGCACGGCGACGAGGATTCCAGCCGAAACGACCAAACGCAGGGCGCTGGCGGAGGTGAAACGGGTACGACTCATGGGAGGTCAATCCAAGGTGGAGGCCCACCAAGCTAAGGGTTTGCTAGCCTTCCCGCGATATGTCCGGACGGGTCTTTCTCCTCTTCGTCATCCTGAACGTAGTCGCTGGTGTGGTCTTCCTGTCCGATTGTGGGCCGGGGTTCCCGCTCGATGACACGTGGGTGCACATGGTCTATGCCCGGGCTTTGGGCCACGGCGAGGGCTTTGCCTACAACCCTGGCCAGCTTGAAACCGGCATCTCAGCTCCCTTGTGGACCACTCTGCTAGCGGTGCCCGTAGCCATCGCCGATCTCTTAGGGCAACGCCCTGACCTGCTGGTGAGACTCTTTTCTGGCCTCACCGGCCTGGCCATGGCCGTGGTCGCCTGGCGCTTGGCCTCACCGTCAGGACGCTGGCCCGCCACCTGCGCCGCCCTGGCCATGACCTTCGATCCACTGTTGGTCTTCGAGCGCTACTCAGGCATGGAGCAGCCCCTCTTCGGCCTGATCACCTTGCTGCTCGTGGACGCCATGCTGTCCAAACGGGCCGCGAGCGCAGGGCTGCTCAGTGGCCTGCTGATCTTGACGCGCCCCGAAGGCCTGCTCTTCGCCGCCATCGCAGGCCTCTGGATGCTGCGCCAGCGCCAGCCGATCTTGCCCTTCATTGGCCGGGTCGCCCTCTGCGTCGCTCCGTGGCTGCTGTACTGCCAGGTTGTCGCCGACTCTCCCTTGCCGGCCACCGTGGTGAACAAAGCAGCCTTTGTGCCCCACTGGCAACCGCTCTGGCGCGCCCTGTCAGCGCTGTTCGCCGAGACCGGCTGGGGCTGGGCCCTGCCGCTCACCGCCGCCATGGGCCTCTATGTTCTCGAGGGAGGACGGCGCAACTTGGGCCGACTGCCCCTGGCCCTGGGGCTGATTCTGCTCCCCGCAGTGCTGCTGAGCCGCTCTATTGAAACCTACGGCGCGCCACCCCAGGTGCCTTACTACTGGGCCCGCTACGCCTTCCTGGCGTGGCCATTGGTGCTGTTCGTGGCCAGCGTGGGCGTGGCGTCCATGGTGCGCACGGCCTACGCCGGCACCCGCTGTCAGCCGGTCTTCGCTGCCCTACTCATCGGCCCCGCTCTCGTCATGGCCGTGCTGGGACGAGATCTGCCGGCCCAAGGAGTTCGACTCTCCAGAAGCTTCGCCGCCCAGTGCAGCGACGTGGAGACGCTCAACGTGTCCTCCGCCTTGTGGGTCGCTGAAAACCTTCCCGCAGACGCCCTGGTCTTGAGCCACGACGCCGGGGCCCTGCGCTTCTTCGGCCAACATCGTGTCCTCGAGATTTGGGGCAATCACAACACGACCCTGCGGCACATTCTTGATCAACAGGGCGGAGTGGGCGTCGGTGAGTGGATCCAGAGCCAAGATCCAGACGCGTTGGTGGTTTTCCCCACTCTGTTTGCGCGAAACCACGCCCCCGACGAATGGAAGCAGCTGTTCACCATGCTGCCCACGCAAGAGTACGACGCCCTCTACGCCCAGGCAGACGACTACGCCTCGCTGCTCGGGCTCACCCGCCGGGTGGCTCGGTTTCATGTGGACGAGCCCACGGTGGTGCCCAGCCCGCTGCACAGTGACATGGTGGTGTTCGTCCGCCCATGAGCCGCCGCGCACTGCTGATCGTTGCCTTGGTGGCGCTGGCAGTGCGGATCAGCTTCTCCTTCGCTCTGGCTGCAGACGATGGCCCTGTGGGAGCGCTCGGTGCTCACCTGTTGGGGGACGAGCGAGCCTACGATGCCTACGCTCGAGACGTCGCCGCCGGTGATTGGCAGAGAACTCGGGCCTTCTACCAGGCCCCCGCCTATCCCTGGTTGCTGGGGCAGCTCTACAAGGCCTGGCCACCTCCGCCCCTGAGCGGAGACGACTCCATCGTGGCCCACGGGCCCGTGCATCGAGCTGTCTTCGCGGCCCAGCATCTGTTCGGTGTGGTGACCGCCCTGCTCGCGGCGATCCTGGCCTGTCGGGTACTTTCACCTCGGGCCGGTTTGCTCGTCGGGCTCATGGCGGCCCTCTCCGGTCCATTGGTCTTTCACGAGACGATGCTGCTCAAGTCGAGTTTGTCCCTGCTGATCTTCGTGATCACGCTGCACTTGTGGCTCGACGTGCTCGAACGTCGAGGCACCGCAGACGGTCAAGGCCCTGGCGCTCGCCGAGCAATCTTACTCGGCGTCGCCCTCGGGTTTGGCGTACTGCTCCGGGGCAACATGTTGCTGCTTCTCGGCGTGGTCCTCGCGTCCATGGTTTGGCCCCTGGGCACAGAGAAGCGACTGGTCCGCCAAGCCGTGATCGTCGCCCTGTGCGCCCTGGCAGCCCTCTCGCCGGTGACGATTCACAACCTGCGCCGGGGTGATCTGGTCCTGAGTACGTACCAGGCAGGCACCAACGCCGCCATCGGGCAACCGCGCAGCGATTCTCTTTCAGACGGACTGATCTACCAGCCGCTGAGAGCCGGGCGAGGAGACGCCCGCTACGAAGAAGCCGACGCCGTAGCCTTCGCCGAGGGCGCCACGGGCCAGACCATGACCGGCCGAGAGATCTCCACTTGGTGGTGGCGCTGGGTCGCGAACTCCGTAGCCGAGCACCCGGTGACCGCAGCGCAGCGCGTGGCGCTCAAGCTCGTCCATCTGTTTCACGGTTACGAAGTCCCGGACGTCAAATCTTGGGCGGTCATGTCGAACGCTGCACCGTGGTTGATGACCTGGGCGTCAGACCTCTGGCTCTGGGGCCCCTTGGCGCTGTTAGGCCTCTGGGCCCTGCCCTGGCGCCGGCGTCCCGGTCTGCTCGTGGTCCGAGGCAGCCTCGGAGTGGTCGCCGTCTCCCTGGCTCTGTTCTATGTCATGGGACGCTATCGCCTCAGCGCCTTGCCCTGCTTGTGGATCCTCGCGGCAGGCGCCCTGCTCTCTTGGGCAAACGCCGTCACGAGCAGAGCGCGGTCGCAGACCGACGGAAGCGCCGAGCCGGCGACCCTCTCACGGTTTCTGCTCGCAGCCTGCACGGGCCGACCGGGTCTGGGATTAGCTGCCCTCGCAGCTCTGCTCGCCCTCGAACGGGGCTTCACCCTGCCCTCGGACGTGAACGGCGAGCACACGTCCTTCGCGAACGCCGCCAGCATTGCCTGCGCCCAGGCTCAGTCTGCGAGCCAGCCGGAGCGCGCCACAGAGCACCGAGACCAGGCCGTGAGCTGGGCTCAGGCCGCCATCGACATCGCCCCGGCGTTTCCCTCACCGCGCAATACCTTGGTGCGAGCTCTCTCGCTGACCACCGCACACGTCACACCAAGGCCCCCCGAAGCCCTCGATGCCTCCTGGCGCATGTTGCTGCTCATGGACGGTTTGCGCACGGGGCACGACGTGCAGGACCTGCTCGATGGCCCCATCGCCGGGGTCCGCAGCCGGGCTCTGCAGCTCATGGACATCGAATCCACTCAGGGCGGCCAGCTGTATGCCGGGCCACTCCTCGCCTTCGCCTGCCGGTCGGTGGCCCAGCACTTATCCCGCACTCCAGAGACCGCCACCCTAGCCCTGGCGCTCATCGATCGCAGCCTCTCCTTGGCGCCAGAGGAAGCCTTCGCCTGGATGCAGCGCGGCGCCCTGCTGCGCAAGCTCAGCCGCCCCGCAGAAGCCACCCAGTCGTACCTCAGCGCCCTGAAAGCCGGAGAAGACTCCCCCGAGCTGCGCAACAACCTGGGCAACGTGCTGCGCTCCCTCGGCCGCTTCGACGAGGCCGTGCTGCACCTCGAACAGGCCTTGGTGATGCGCCCCGGCGACCCTCTCGTGCAGCGAAACCTCGACCGCGCCCGCAACCATCAATAACGCTGCACTCTTGATCAGCGCTGCCCTCCGTGGCACACAACACGGATGAGCACTCTCAGCACACCACTCGACATCGCCTTCGCCGACACCAAGTGCGGAGGCTGCACTGCCCTCTGCTGCAACTACTTCGCCCTCGAAATCGACGCGCCGGACGAGCCCGAAGACTTCGAGAATATGCGCTGGTACATCCTCCACGAGGGGGTGCAGATCTTCGTGGAAGACGAGGTTTGGTATCTGAGCATCGCGCGAAAATGCACCTGGCTCGACGGCAATAAATGCGGCAACTACGAGAACCGCCCGACGATCTGCAAGGAGTACACAGACGTCGGCTGTGAGGCGGACGGGCCCGAAAGCGACGAGCTGTTCAAGAACATCGAAGAGCTAGAGGCTTACCGCGACACGTGGGTCGCCGAGTTCGAGGCCAAACGGGCCAAGAAGAAGGCCAAGAAAGCGAAGAAGAAGGCTGCCAAGGCCCTGAAGAAGAAGGCCAAGAAAGAAGCTGCTGCAGCCATGGCGAGCTAGCGCCCGGGGCGCTCGAGCACGAGGCGTTCGGGCATCGGGCGTTCGGGCGCGGGGTGGTTCGCTTGTCCTGAGGGCGACGCCGCTGGAGCCGATCAGTCTTCCAGCACGTCCAAGGCCCGCTGTTCGAGGCTGCGCAGCTCGACCAAAGCTTCGTCGATATGCTGCTCCAGTTCGGTGCGCTCCTCTGAGCGATTGTGAGTGGGCTCAAAGTCTTCCAGAGAGAGCACCGCTTCCCGGTACCAGTGGCTCCAAGCCACCATGATCGTGCGCTCGCGGTCAGAGACCAAAGCCCGGCGGGTGGCGTCGTCGGCCACTGTGTCCAGGTAGGCCACCGCGTTACGAGCTTCTGTCTCCAACCGGATTCGTGCCGCGCTCATCACGATCCGCAGCACTTCTTCGGCCCGGCCAAAACCTGCCTGAGCGAAGTGATGCACCAAAGCCAAGGTCGCCAGACTGACGTTGGCCAGTTCGTCGGCGCTTACCTCGGAAAGGCGATCGAGGCTGGTGTGGTAGTAGGGGTCGGTGAAGTGCCACATGAGCACTGCGGGGATGCCCTGATCCAAGAACGACACGTGATCGCTCCCGCCCTCAAAGGGGTTGCTACGCACGGGCCAGCCTGTTTCGGCCTGACGCGCATTCATGGCTGCCATGATGTAGTCGTTGACGAACGAGCCCTTGAGATCACTCTCGCGCACGTCACCACGACCCCATTCTGAGTGCACATCCAGGGGCGGGCGATCCCAAATGGCCCCTGGGTCGGGCATGCGCTCGACGAGAGGCACGGCTCCGTTGCTGCTCATTTCTTGCCCGACCATGTCGATCACAACCGCGAGGTCGACCGCATCAGAGGTGGATCGCAGCCACTCCCGCGAGCACTCAAACTCCATCCCCACCAAGAAAGTGATCGAGCGACGGGGACGGGGCAGTGAGCCATCGCGAATGGCCCGCAAGTAACCCGCCGCCATGGCGACGGTGCTCGCGGCCCCAGAAGCGTTGTCGTTCGCACCGGGCTCGTCGATGTGTGCCACCAAAGCGATGGTGCCGGCGTGCTCTTCCGTGCCAGCGAGGCGCGCGACCAACGTGCGCGACCGGGAATCATTGAAGCGCGCGTTCACCACGACCTTCACGTAGACCATGCCGCCGCCCAGCAGCCGTTCAATCACATCTCGTTTCGCGGGAGAGACGTTCATGCCAAAGCCCTCGCGCTTCGCATCGTAGGGCACGGACGAATAACGAATGGAATCGCGGTACGTGTCCGGTTCGTTGTACTCGGGCAAGTACGAAGAGATCACCCCGAGGGCGCCGCCTTGCTGAACCGCGCGGACAAACAAGGTCTCGGCGGGCAGCGAACCGTAAACCACGGAGCCGGCGTAGCTCTCCACAGGCTTGCTGTGCTCAAACTTCACCAGGGGCGCCATCACGCCTTCGGGGCCGGTGGGGAACGAGTTACCGCACAAGAATGTGCGCTCGGCCCCGGCTTCCGTCTCGAACGAATGCAGCACACCTACGTCGGGGGAGTACACGGAGAGCGAGGCGTTGAACGGCGTCCAAGCAGGCAGGACCGGGCCGTAGTCACGAAACTCAACGGAGTCGCCACTCTCACCTGACGATGTGGCGAAACCAGCCTCGACCATCGTGGAGTAGAGCGCGTCCAAGCTGTGGATATAGCCTTGGTTACCGCGCATACGGTAATAAGGGTCAATCGCCGCCACGAGCGCCAGAGCCTCATCCTTGTCGAAGCAATGCTGCACGTCCGCCAGAGCGTCGGCAAGAGTCGAGCCGCCTGCGGGGCGGACTGCCAGCTTCGCCGTGGGGTCGGTCGCAGCATGCGCCGTAATACCCAGGGACAAAACCAACGCCAGACCTACTTTGCCGAGAAACGTCACGTCAGCAACCTCCGATGCCTGCAGTGTCAGTCTCCTCTCAGCAAACCCCGAACGGCAGCTGGAGGTGTCGTTCCAAGGGCACGACGATACCCCCTCTCTGACGTTCACCGGAATATCATCGTGCCCGATGTCACGATTGCGCCCACAGTGACTCGCTGGGCAAGCCTCCCCAACCCCCTCATCTCCACCGGAAGACCACCTTGCACCAGCGTATTCTGGCCATGGACTACGGGCGCGTGCGCCACGGACTCGCCGTTTCCGACGGCCTGGGAATGGCAAGCCATCCTCTGCTAGCCCTGCAACGGAAAGACCCGGCTCAAGATCTACGGCACCTCAAGCGGGTCGTGGACGATCGAGACATTCGCCGCCTCGTGATGGGGCTGCCTCTGAACATGGACGGTAGCGAAGGCCCCATGGCCAACGAGGTGCGCAAGTTCGGAGATCGGCTCGCAATTGACCTGGATCTGCCCATCCACTATGAGGATGAGCGGCTGAGCACGGACGAAGCAGAAACCCTGCTGATGGAGCGTGGTTTACGCCCCAGCGAACGGCGCAAGCTGCGCGATTCCTTGGCTGCGTCGGTCATCCTTCAGGCCGTTTTGGACCGAGAGGGCTGAGAAAAACCTCAGACCGGTGTCACGAACTTCAGCCGTTCACGCTCTTTAAGTAGCGGCGGCCCACGGCCCAGCTGATCATGGCGAGGCCTAGAACGGCCATCACGAAGTGCGCGGGAGCCTGCAGCATCGCAGCACTGTCACTAGGTCCTGCCCCGAAGAGCTCAAGGTTGCTCGTGGCGGCAAAGACGGGAACGCCAAACGTCCCGATAAGGACGAGGCGAAGAATGCCAAGCCTAGACCGCTGTGTGGTGGTCACGGTGCAGAGTCTCGCGTTATGCCCGGTTGTTCGTCTTGGTGTGGGTACTCTTGGCCGCAGGAAAACCACACCGGGGGGAGGTCGGTGGCTTTCGTTGCGCAACGTGACGTTATCTCCCATCCCTAGAACCGTCAACCCGCCGGCTCTTCGAGACACAAACACCGTCCTGCTACTCCAAATGCCCAATGGCACAGAACATCGGTTGCGGACGTGGTTTCGCTGAAGGCCGGTTCTGACGGAGGCTGAAGAACCCTTCAAGAGTTGCTCAAAGGGCTCCCGAGTGTCGGGGCCAGCGCGGCAAAAAGAGGGACCCCGAGTCGCCCGTAAGCCGGGTTTTGTCACCAGCCCCCGAGGGAGCTGGCGATGACCATGTCTCTAGAGCCGCCGTTGCCGACGGCCTCGAACGCTCTACCCGGAGGTTCTAGCGACGCGGGCAGCGTCATCCCTCCCTATATGAACTTTCTCCCGGTGAGGTTTACCTAGCCGAGGCGATCTACCACCCCGCTGGTGCGCTCTTACCGCACCCTTTCAGCCTGACCCCGACACCCCGAGGGGTTCCGTGGCGGTCTACTCTCTGTTGCACTTGCTCTGGCCTTGCGGCCGGTGGGCGTTACCCACCACCGTGCCCTATGGAGCCCGGACTTTCCTCTCCCTGCTCTCACCCCGAAAGGCGAGAGAAGGCAGCGGCCATCCTGGCGGCTCGAGATCCCAAAATGTCAAAGGTCAGTGGGTCGCCGAAAGGCCTCAGCAGCACTCAGGAGCGAGTGACCATGGCAACGGCGACGGGTTGATAGCATAACCTCGGCCGCGCTTCGGTTTTGGACCTAGCCTCCCCCGAAACCCTGCCGATCTGCCTAGCCCCCCCTCCGGCCACAGGACTTTCATGGAATTCGTCTACGTCACCAAGCGCTACGAGCTCTTCGATCTGTCCTTTCCCCACGGATTCGTGGCCGCAGCCGACGATGACCGCATCGCCACCTGGACCAGCCGCATTCACGACAGGGGCTTCTTCGTCGAGCGCCCTTGGGCTGAGCAAGACAGCTCGTTTAAGCAGATCATCCCCTACGTGGTGATGGTTCACGGCGACGATGTGCTGCTGCTGCAGCGCAAGAAGGCCGGGGGCGAATCTCGGCTCCACGGCAAGCTCTCTATCGGCGTAGGTGGGCACATCAACCCCATCGACGGCGACGAAGGGCTCTCAGTCCTCGAAGAGGGCTGCCGCCGAGAACTCACCGAAGAGCTGAACATCGAGACGCCGTACACCCTCGAAGCCAAGGGCGCCATCAACGACGAGTCAGGGGACGTGGGCTCGGTGCATTTCGGGTTGGTCTACGTTGCCCGGTGCGAAACAGCCGATGTGTCCATTCGCGAAACGGAGCAGCTCTCAGGCTCGTTCGTTTCCCGCGAAGAACTGAAGCGCCAGGCCGCCACCGAGGGCGATCGCTT
>JBLIMM010000046.1:0-18512 GCA_047638635.1 Pseudohongiellaceae bacterium
GGAATGGGCTGGGATGGCCCCTACATCGACGACCTGAGCCCCGATCCCTGGGGTCGCGCTTTGCTGGTCAATGTCGATGGTTTGGTCAGCGGCCGGGAGCAAGCTCTGGTCCTCAGCGCGGGCCCGGACGGCGTGGTCAGCACGTCGCCCACGTCCCCGAAGGCCGGTGGCGACGACATCGTTCTGCTGCTGAACTGAGCAACCGTTAGGCAGCTCAGTCCGGGAGAGCCTTTCGCTCCTGGTGCAGTCCTGGGATACTGTGGGCCTTCCCGATCCGCTGTTCCGCCAGGAAAGATGCTGCGATGTTGCGAGCCGTATTGACCGCCACCCTGCTGTTCGGCCTCACGGCCTGCGCCTCTGGCCCCGCTCCCATGGAGGAGCCCCCGGCGCCCATGCACCCGGCGTTGGTCGAGCAATACGCCTACACCCATACCCACGAGATCCGTTTCGGTATGGATGGCTTCGTGTCCGGCTACCTGGTCGAGTTCCTGACCCTCCCCGACGGCATCGAAGCAGAGCGGGACTACCCCGCAGGCACAGTGCTGCTCCAGGACCTGCAGCTCAAGACCATCGGCATGATCAGCCCGGGCAACCAGGCCTATGCCTTCGACGAGTCCGACCAGATCGTCAACCTGGGAGTGGGCGGCCGCGATGATCAAGTCGCTGCGATTGACGGGCGGACCGAGCGGGCGCAGTTCACTGCGCTGTTCTAGGGTGCTTGGGTGCGGTGTGCGCTGGGTGTCCTCCACACCGCTGCGTGGCGCCGCCGAGTGATTCTGCATCGATTCTGCTCTGCATCACCGAGGTTGGCGTAGCGTCTTCGCCGTCCGCAGCGAACGGTTCGCACGGGCTGCCAGCAACGAGCCACAGCCGCCGTACTTCGACGAACTCAGCGCACCGCTGTAGCGCTGGTCGCGACGCACACCGTGCAACACGCCCTCGCTTTCTCCGAGCCCCTCGCAGAAACCACAACAGACACTCGGAACTCGCGCCTAGGATGGGAGCGCTGCACCCGCGCGCTCGGCGGTGTGCTGGTTCCGGGCTCCGGCCCCCGTTTCTGTGGTTTTCGAGGAGGTGTGCCATGGTCCTGATGTCCTCTCGTGGTTCGTTGCGCTACGCAACTCTGCTCGCGGTTCTTGCCTTGGTCTTTGTCTCGCCTCGCGGGTCTGCTCAGTGCTTCGGGCCTGACAACCTCGACTCTGGCAGTTGCTGCACCGCCACCGTTCCCAACCTGCCGATCTTCCCCGCGGGCAACCCGTCGGCACTGGGCGTCTGCTGGAACAACTGCGGCGTGGCGGGCACCCAGAACCTGAGCCTGCAGTGGACACCGCCTAGCCAGGTCGTCTGCGGCGAGTACATCTCTCAGCTGACCGTGGTGGATGGCACCGGGACGGCGGTGCTCTCGGGCACGCTGGTCCTCGACTACACCCGCACCTGGGATGAGATCGACACGGCGGGCAACATCACCCAGGTCTGGCGCTTCGCGGCCAAGGCCGATCTGTCCGGCGTGGCTGGAGCGCCCCCGGTGGCCTGCGTGCAACCGAGCTGCATCACCCCGGCAGGGCCTTACGGCACGGCTTTCTATTACGGCTACGTCGACTACGCCAACTGCGATCCCACCGTGCCCTGGGATAACGTGCTGGTGTTGTTTCACAACTGCGACCGGTTCATTCACGCGCCGGGGCTCTCGGACAAGCCGGGTAGCTTCCACCCGGGGAGCAGCTACGCCCTGGTGGCGCCTCACTCGACCCTGCAGCCCTTCGTGCCCGGCAACGCCTTCGCCTCCGGGGGCACGATCATCGGCGAGGCCACCCGCAACGTGCCCAGCCTCGCCACGCCGCCAGCCCCGTGTACGGTCGAGGACCGGGTAGCGTTCGGCACCATCAACAAGCTCGGCGCCGGCTGCGTGTGCTCCCTCAGCACCACGCCCAAGCAACAGACCCTGCGGGAGATCAAAGGCCAGACCTCGTGCGTCAACGCCATCGGCGTCCCGGGCAGCTTCACCTCGGTCAACCTCGGCTTCCCCACGTTCCCCTGGTTTCACGTGGTTAGCTCCAGCATCGGTCGCTGGACCAGCCCGATCGCCTACCCGGGCACGGAGGCTTGCTGGGTCGACGAAGGCCTCTTCGCCATCCAGGAACCCTGCACCGGCGACTTCGCCGAGATCAAATACGGCGGCTCAACCCGGGGAGGCTGGATGGCGCTGCTGCCCCTTCCGATCCTGGTCGACAACTTCACCGACATGGCAGACAACTACACCGCCCCACTGTTCGGCCCCTACCCCGGCCCGTTCGTCGGCAGCATCCAGCCGACAGAGCACCTGCTCTACATCAACGTACCGTAGGTGAGTTTGGTTGCGAGCAGGGCCGCGGAGCCACCGCGCTCCCCCCCCCCGCCAGCCTCACCGCCGTTAAGCCACCGAACGCCACTTCATCAGTGATCCGCTGCAGTCTCCACCGGGATCACAGCGCTCTCGTGGCCAGCTGACCATTCGTCGATGGACTGAATGATGCTGTCCAAGACAGCCACGATCGCTGGCACGTCCAGCGGGTCACTGCGCCCGTTCTGGTTCAGTGGTTCCTGGAGCGCGGAACTCAGCAAGCCCACATCCTCCCAGCGAGCCACTCCCTTGCGCACAAGGGTCTCCACGAGACCGTTCGCCGCGTAAGACACAATCGTCCCCACCGACTGGCACTCTTCCTGGGCACCGCTGAACTGGAGGCGGTTCTTCAGCTCAGCGAAGACGCGCCCCAGTTGCTCAACCACGGGAAGATCAAGCTCAGGCAGCAAGTCCACGATCTTGAGCAAGGTCCCCGAAGGCACCCGGGCCAAGAACACCAAACGCGAGATCTCGCGAAGCTGCCTGTCCGTAGCGATCTCCATGAAACCCGGCTTGCGAAAGAGCGGGCTTGAGTGCCTGTACACGTTCAGCCAGCTAGTCCCTTGGGGACGCAAGAGAATCGCCAGCCCGTCCGAACGGGTCGTGTCATACCGCAGCATCCCCAGCAGAACCTCCAACTCCTCGGGAGAGGCTGCCTCCTGCACGCGAAGCGCCCAGGGAACGTCGGCCGCTTGACGCAGCACCGCGGACACACCAGCCAGCTCCTCGAGACAAACCTGCCGCAGCCCCCATTGCTCGTCCGCTAGCTCGTAGCCACCAGACTCCACGGAGTCCAGGAAGCAAAGAACCGTATCCCCGACCTCTGGCTGGCCTCGGGCAACCTCTGGTGATCCCGGGTAACGCAGCGACGGACAGGAAGCGCAATCAAGAGAGGCGACGCGATACAAACCATACTTCGCTGGCCAAAAGCCAACCGTGCTCTCACCTGTGAACACTCCCGCGAGAATCTCCACCGGCTCAACCACGAACCATGTTTCGGTGAGACTCTTGATGCGGCCGACAAGTGTGACTTCAGCCTGGCAAATCAAGTCTTGCATGAGTGCCGCCTGGCCCACCACCGGCGCAGGCAAACCCAGAACCGGCACCATCCCAAGCCACAGAAATGTGCTCAGCAACCAGGCCAAACAGCGCAGCCCGCAAGCTCCTCTTCGCCTCATCAAAACCTCCAGAACACCACTCTCCCCACGTCGCACTCCATACCGTCGGCCCACGTGGGAGGCCCGAAGGCTCGACTCACATTCGTCATCCCTAGCAACAGTCCTCGCATCCCTAGCCGCCACGCCCCCCAAGCCATCAAGGTACGCAGCAAGACAAGAAGGCGATGCGAAAGACAGCCGCTCGCTCAGTCAGAACGCGAGCGTCTGCAGAACCGTATGAAGCACTGAAGTACGAGAAGCCACGCGGGCGCCAACGGAAGCAGCAGCCCCCTCCACCATCGAGGGTGGCCCTCTTTTTCGCCCATGAGGTCTGGAACGAGTTCATGAGGCGAAGCCGAATTGTCTGAGGGCCACGGCCTCCTGGGCGAAAAACAGGGCCACCCGGCCGATCGCCAAAAAATCCTAATCAGCGCCGCAGACGCCCAAACCCCACGCCGCCAAAAGCGCCTAGCTAAGCCTAACGACGCCTAGCAACCCAGCTCAGAAAGCAGGCAACTTCCCAGCGAGTCGGGCCACCACGTCGTCTGCGCAGGCACCGTTGGTGGCCATCAGGCCCCGGGGGTGCGTGAGCAACTCGCTGGTGTAATCCAGGGGTTGGCCGTCCATGTTCAGGAAGCGCCCGCCCGCCGCGTGAAGAATGGCCTCAGGACCGGCGGTGTCCCACAGGCTGATGTGCGAGGTGGGTGCCACGTACATGTCGGCTTCGTCGGCGCAGATCTTGCCGACCTTGTAGCCCACGCTGCCTACGGACAGGGTCTCTTTCGGTTGCAACGCTTCGAGGGTCGCTTCGAGGGCCGCGTCACGGTGGGCGATGGAGCAAATCACCCGCAGCTCGGGGGCCGTGGCCCGGGTGCTGCATTTGAGCAGCTTGCGGTTGCCCTCGCTGATCTCTTCGGCGCCGTCGCCCACAAGGCCCAGAAAAGTACGTCCGGCCTTGGGAGCTTCGACCACGCCCAAACTCGGACGGCCGTCGACGACCAGGCCGATCATCACCGCGAAACCCACGCGGTTTTTGACGAAGTCGGAGGTGCCATCGAGGGGGTCGACGATCCAGCACCGTGACGCCGTGCGCCAGTTGTCGTCGGTGACCGGAGTCTCTTCAGAGAGCAGCGCATCGTTGGGGAAGCGCTTGGTCAGCTCGCGGACGATCAGGTCGTTGCTGGCCCAATCGGCCGCGGTGACGGGCTGGCCACCCTTGTCGGTGACATCCACGTCTGTGCCGTAGAAGCTCATGACGATCTTGCCAGCCTCGACGGCCAGCTGGTGCACGAACTCGAGCTCTTCGGCGGTGGGCGCAGATGTCACGGTCAGTCCTCGGTTTGCTCAAAGTCGGAGGTGGGCTCGGGCTCGGGCTCGGGCTTGCTCAGAGCCCGAATCGGGTCCTCGTCTTCTATGTCAATGGTGGGCACGTCCTCCCAGAGGGCGTCCAGATCAAAGAACTGGCGACCCTCATCATCGAACAGGTGCAGCACCACCCCGCCGTAATCGTACAGGGACCAACGGCCCTCGGGGTCTTCGCTCGACGTAGTGGGAACACCAGCACCCAGCGCCTTCACGCCGAGCCTGATCTCGTCCCGTACAGCCCTCGCCTGACGACGGTTATTCACCGTCGCCAGGACGAAGTACTCGGAGATGCCAAGCCGATCGCCAACGCAATAGACCTTCACATCACGAGCTTTCCGCTCGTATGCAAGCTGCGCACAAGCCACAGCCACATCGCGGTAATCGAAGAGTTCTCCATCGCCTTCAGCAGGCGAGAAGGTTGCGTCAGCTTCGTAAGACAAATCAGCCAACCAGCAGCGGAGCGATGACCACGGAGACCACGCACATCAGCTTGAGTAGGATGTTGATCGACGGGCCGCTGGTGTCCTTGAAGGGATCGCCCACGGTGTCACCCACCACAGCGGCGTTGTGAGCATCGCTGCCCTTACCGCCGTGCGCGCCACCTTCGATGTACTTCTTGGCGTTGTCCCAAGCACCGCCGGCGTTGGCCATGAAGATGGCCATCATCACACCGGAGATCAGCGCACCAGCGAGCATGCCACCGAGAGCCCGTGGGTCGTAGAAACCCATGGCCACGGGAGCGACCAAAGCCAGCACCCCGGGGAGAATCATCTCGCGGATGGAACCCTGGGTGGAAATCTCGACGCAACGTGCGGGGTCGGCCTCGGCCGTGCCCTCAAGCAGCCCCGGGATCTCACGGAACTGGCGACGCACTTCGTCGATCATCTTGTTCGCCGCACGACCCACAGCGGTCATGGTCATGGCCGAGAACAAGAAGGGCAGCATGCCGCCGACCAGGGCACCGGCAATGATCTCGGGCTCGGTCAGGTCGAGAGTGAACGTCTCACCAGCGGGGAGACCCTCGCGGATACGAGCCACGTAGTTCTGGAACAAAGCCAGGGCAGTCAGTGCAGCACTACCGATGGCGAAGCCCTTACCGATGGCAGCGGTGGTGTTACCCACAGCGTCCAGGGCGTCGGTGGCCTTGCGCACCTCTGGAGGGCAACCAGCCATCTCAGCGATACCACCGGCGTTGTCAGCCACGGGGCCGTAAGCGTCCACACCGAGGGAAATACCCAAGGTGGACAACATGCCCACGGCGGCGATGGAGATGCCGTACAAGCCAGCCTGGTTGTAAGCCACGATGATGCCAGCGGCGATGAGCAGCACCGGAGCCCAGGTCGAAGCCATGCCCACGGCCAAGCCGGTGATCAGGTTCGTGGCTGCGCCGGTGTTGCTCTGCTCAGCGATGCGCTGCACAGGCGCCCGCTCGACAGCGGTGTAGTACTCGGTGATCTTGCCCACCAACACGCCCAAGGCCAAACCGGTGACCACCGCCAACATGATGTTGGTGTGATCAATCACTCGGCCAGCGTGCATGAAGCTCACAGCCATGTCCTTGGTCAGTACCCAAGCCAGGCCGACGAAGACGAGCGAAGCCACGATCAGGCCCCGGAAGAGTGCGCCGTGCAGGTGCTTCTCGTCGTTGCACTTCACGAAGAAGCGACCAATGATCGAGGCCACGATTCCGAAAGCGGAGAGCAGCACGGGCAGCAGCACCAAGTCGGCGCCAGCGCCAGCGGTTGCGGCGGTACCAGCAGCCGCGAAGCCCAAGGCCATGGTGGCGATGATCGAGCCCACGTAAGACTCGAACAGGTCGGCACCCATGCCAGCCACGTCGCCCACGTTGTCGCCCACGTTGTCGGCGATGGTGGCCGGGTTCCGAGGATCATCCTCGGGGATACCCGCCTCGAGCTTGCCCACCAGGTCGGCGCCCACATCGGCAGCCTTGGTGAAGATGCCGCCACCCACCCGTGCGAACAGCGCGATGCTGGAGGCGCCCAGGCCGAAACCGAACAAGGCGGCCGGATCACCTTCACCCCAGATCACGTAGAGGCCGGTGACACCCATCAGACCCAAGCCCACCACCGTCAGGCCCATGACCATGCCGGAGGAGAAAGCCACGTCGAGTGCGCCGGCGATACCGCCCGTACGAGCGGCCTCGGTGGTGCGCACGTTGGCGCCCGTCGCGGTCTTCATGCCGATCCAGCCCGCGAGAGCCGAAGCAATGGCGCCTGCCACGAAGGCAATGGCGATTTGACCGCCGTCGCCGTAGGCAAAGAAGAGCAGGCCGGTGACGACGACCACGAAGATCGACAGCACCTTGTACTCGGTCACCAGGAAGGCCATCGCACCGTCGCGAATCTGGCCAGCGATCTTGATCATGAGTTCGCTACCTTCGCTCATGCCCTTGATACGGGCAGAGATAAAGAAGGCAAAGACCAATGAGACCGCTGAGATGATGAGGGCGGTGTAGGGGTTAAGCAGGCTTTCCATAACCGGAAGCTGTCCTGAAGTTCGTGGAATATGGGCGGGCGGACAAAGGTCGCAAAGCATAGAAGTCAAAGGCCCACTGCGCAAGATATGGATCAGAGTGGATTTCACTCCCCCACAGGCCCCTTACTGCAGCAACTCTTCCCTTAGCTCATGGATCGCTCGGCGAACCTGATTCACGTCAACCTGACCCAACACCCGGGTGTAGTAAGCATGGGATCGGGGGCTGTCCGCTGCCAGTTTGACCCGGCAGTTAAAGACCGCCTCGCGGGCCCGGCACATGGCATAGAGGGCCTGCTCCGAGCGGCCAGCCAGGATATGGAAGCGCCCCAGAACGAACCAGGCGTGGGCATCATCCGGCTCGATCTCGAAGAGCGTGTCCAGCTGATCCTCGAAGAGGTCCCAGCGACCAGCTCGCTGATACTCCCGGGCCATATCCCAACGAGCCCTCACGTCGAGGGGGTCCACCGCCAACAGTTGCTCCATGGCTTCCACGTAGCCCAGCAGCAAATGCGGAGGATTCCCCGTGAGACGCCAGAGGCGCATGCGCCAATCGGCCAGCTTGCGCCAGTGTTCAGAATCTGAGGGGTTCAGCCGGCACACCGTCTCGATAGCCTCGGTGCCCCGTGCTATGGCCTCGAGGACAGCCTCGTCCCCCTGCCCCCCAGAGAGCCCAGCCAGTCGGACGATGCGATTGTTGAGCTGCCACGCGCGTAGGTGAGTGCTGGGCTCTTTCGGCGCGATGGCCTGCAGCCGCTGCAGCTCAGCCCGTGCCACGCTCAGCTCACCTTTCTGGCTGATCCAGGCTGAAATGGCAGCCCCTGTGTCGCTCTGAGCCTTCAACATGCGACCGCGACGAACGCCCTCGTAGCCAAGGAAGAGCGAGATCGCCACCAAAGCCAGAGCTACGGGCCGTGCTGCCACAGCAAAGCTCGGAGCCTTTTCCCGGGCCCGCTGCCAGCTCACCGCAGCCAGAACCAAGAAAACCGAGAAGACCAGGGCGTTCTGCTCCAAACCGTCCACCTGCAGCTCGAGCAACAAGACGCCCGCACCGAGGATGGCGCCCTGGCCTAGAGCATCGAAGTCTCGCCGGGGTTGGGGGCCGATCACGGTCAGCACTGGCCCCGCAGGTGGCGCAGGCCTACGGGGACGAGGAGACAGGCGCAACCCTGCCCAAGCCCCCAAGCTCACCATGGCAGCCCCTGCCAACCAGCCCCATTCGAGGAACACTGTGAGCAGGACGTTGTGGGTCAGGCCCACCGCTCGGCGCTGGTGCAGCAGCCAAGGAAAATCCGGGTCGAGAGCCAGGGGCTGAAAGACGTACTTGTTCATGGACGCCCCGATCCCCAGGGGGTTCTCAGCGATATTCGTGAGAGCGACCTTCCACAGAAAGAGCCGCGAGTAATGATCTTCGCTGCGCAAGGCCAGCACCCTGTCCCACAGGGGGTTGGGCACCATCACCAGCAGCACCCCCAAGGTGACGCTCAGGATGATCACCGTGCGCCAGCTGCGACGGGCGGCCAGCAGCAAGATCATCGCTGCTGCGGCAGCCATGGCTCCCCGTGAACTGGTCATTGCCAGAAACACCACGAAGCTCGCCAAGGGCACCAAAATTACGGGGCGCCAGCGGAGGAAGCCCGCCAGGGCCAGTCCGATCGCCGCTATCAGAGCCCCGAGAGTATTCGGGTTTCCCAGAGTGCCCCCCGGGCGGACGTCCACCCCCGCTTGGCGGATCATGGTCACGAACTGCATCAGCACCATGCCTAGCAGCAAGGCCGACAAGATGTGTCGCAAGCGCCGAGCTGGAACGACCTCATCGTGCCACCGTTCCAGCGAACTGTCGGATCGCAAAGTGCGCAGGGGCACCACGGCAGCGGCACACAGGAAGAAGACGGCGTGAGCTAGACCCGTGAGCCCAGCCCAGTAGCGCTCAGCCAAGGGTAAGTCGTCTGGACGGGCGAGCCAAGTCGCGCAGCCCAGAGACAGCAGAGCCACGCCGGTGAGCACCGCGGGCGGCCCGCAGCGCAGCGAGCCGGTGCGCCACAAACGCGGTGCGAGAGCCAAGCCGAAGGCCGCCACCACCAACAGGTGCACCGACCAAATCGGGCCCACCGTGCCAATCAAGTTGGGGTAGACAATCCACCAGAGCGCCAGCACACACCAGATCATGGGGCCAGCACTCGGCTCACGCAGTGCAGCGCACCGTCGATCTCATCCCCAGAGACCCACGCGATCAGCTCAAGGCGCCCGCCGAACCAGTGACTGCCCACGGTCAACTCCCCGGGCTCAATCGACTCAGCTTCGGCATGGGACAAGACTAGGTGATCGCCCAGCCCCCGCTCAAGAACCGATTCAAGCGAGGCGCTGAGAATCTCGGGAGAAGTCCCCCGTGGTAGCTCGACCAATGTGGGCTCAGGCCAGGCCAGCAGTTCGATGGGCCCGAGGACCGTGACCGCCCCTTGCTCTTCGAGCAGCTCGTGGGCCGCAGCCAGGGCGCTCCAGGTGGAGGCCCGACTCTGCTCCACGTGATGCCCGAAGGCATCGTCCGCAAACACCGCTGAGTGATAGGCAGTCCCCGGGCTCGTAGACAAGGTCACCGCCGTGCCCATCAAGGCGATCGGCAAGCCGCACAGCAGCGCCAGTTGCAGCCCGCCCCCTTGCAGGCTCTGGGGATCAGCGCGGGTTCGCAGTCGCCACCACAAGGGCAAGACCAGCAACAGTGCGCCACCCACTGCGAGGCTCCACCACCGCGTGGGACGAGGGTCGCTAGAAGTCCCGGTGACATCGTCCAGCGTCCCCAGCAGCAGGAGCAACCAAGCGACTACAACCACCACGGCGAAACGTCGTTCCCAGAGTGTCGTCGTGCTCGCCAGGATGCGCACCGCCAGCAAAGCCAGCAGCGGCGTGAGCGTCACGGCGTAGCGCAGTTTCGCGGCGGGCCAAAGCAGGGTGACTGCGCCCAACACAACGACGCAAACCAGCAGCGTCAGCAGTCGCACATCGCGCCGCTGCCGGGCCTCCACAAACACTCGTGGCAAGCCCGCAAGCAGCACACCCCCAAGGCACGGCAAAACACACAAGCCAATCACTGCCAGGTACACCAGGTTGCCCCGGGCGAAACCCACCATGGCCCGCACAACATCAACCAGCGACAAGCTGTTCATGAGTCGAATGACCGGAGCGCCTTGCTCCATGACGAAGCTCAACGGTGCACCCGCTTTGTAGAGCAAGTAAGCGTCGTTCACGCTGTGGTTCGCTGCGCCGAAAACAGAGAAATTGCGCACCCACCAGGGCGTCATGCAGAGACTCGCCACGAAGATCGAAAGCAGCCCCACCGCCCAAGCCCTTGCGAACTCGCCTCGTCGCGCAGCCAGCAGTCGAGCCACGAGCGGCACCGGCAGCAACACCAGGGCCTGGTGATTCAGCAGGGCCGCCGCAGCGAGCACGATGCCGAGGGGCAGCGCCGCACCGAGCAGCGACCGGCGGGGAGCTGCCAGCAATTCGACCAACGCCAAGACCAACGCCGCCTGAGCCGAGTAGAGCGATCCGTTGCCCCCTGCATCGACCATCACGAACGTGAGCGCTACCACCGCCGCAGCGCAAGCGCCCAGTCCTTCAGGAGCGCCGGCCAAGCCCTCGGTGAGTCGTTCGCCGCAGCGCCAGACCAACAGCAGCAAGGCCAGTCCTGCCAACCACGAGCCCAGCTTCAAGCCCGAGAACGCATCACCCGTCACGAACGACAGAACAGCCCCGACAACAGGCCACAAAGGAGGGTGCTGATCAGCCCAGCCTTGTGGCGGCACAGGAGTCTCTGCCCCCACAACCACGGGCACCCCGCGCACGAAGCCCGAGCGAAATCCTGAGCCGTCACTGAGTGAACGGGCCACGCCCACGTCGAGCACCACGTCGCCCCTGGGAGCCTCGTGATGACACGCTGACAACGCACGAAGAGCCAAGCCAACGATCACTGCAAGCCAAGCCAATCGCGTCATGGCGCCGCACCTTTGGCAGCGGACTCGCGCTCTTTGCCAAGCGTCCGCGCACCCGTGCTGCTCTCATCGGGGAGGCCTGTCTCTACCCGATTTTCGTCTGCGATGCGCTGGCGTAACTCGGCGATACGCTCTCCCAACATCTGGCGCTCTTCGACAAAGCCAGTGTCTTCCTGGGGCGCCCCTTCGATGAGTTTCTGTGCCTCGGCGAGGTCTCGATCGGCGCCATACGCATCTTGTTCCACTTCCCACAAAGAGAAGCCTCGGTCTAGCAGCAAGTCTGCGAGAAGCAAGGCCCCCAAGTGCAAGTTGTCCGCGACACGTAACTCTTGAATGGCGATGTCTTCAGGGGCAGCGCCGAAGTACTCGCTCGCCACTTCCCAAAAGCGCCCGTCGTTGCGCCCCTGGATCGCCAGCAAGTGCCCCATGGCTTCGTGCAATTGCGGGACACTCCCAGCTTCATGCCCCTCTTCAAGCATGGACAGACCCGTGAACACGAGCGCGCGATAACGCGCTTGGTCGGGGGCTCGTGAAGCATCACCAAGAATCAAGCGGGTGGCCAGATGCTCGCGCACCACATGGAGCCCTGGGTGCAGGGCCAACAGTGCCCGAGACAACGGCACCGCCGAGTCAATCTCTCCAGCCCGTCGCTGCTGCTGCACCCGCTCCCACAGCAGCGCGGACAGCACGGCCTTGGCCGGGCCCAGGGGCTGCAACGCGATCGCCAAGGGCTCCTTTGCGGGACGCACATCTTGGTGCACCTCGTCAGCGTGACCGCGGGGCGCCAGTGCGCTGGCTCCCGCGAGCAACAACAAGCCCGCCAGGGTGCTCATCCACGAGCCCCTCATGGCAAAGCCTGCCGACGGACCAAGCTCGTCCCCAGGGCGGCGAAGGCTACGAGCATCAGCAAGATCAGCAGCCCTCCTAAACCCGCTGGAGCCGAGCCGGTCAGGGCCAATAAGCCAGCGAGACAAGCGGTCTCGAAACGAAATGCAGAGGCGAACGAAAGCACCACCAACAACGCGAAGCCCAGGCGCGCCAAGGTCTGCCGAGACAAACCCAAGCCCCCTTCGCCCAGTGTCGTTTGGCCCACGACCAGTCGCGGTTCGGCGCTGCCCAAGACCAGCCCGTCGAGCGGGCGCAGGGTGACGTACAACCCGCCTCGAGCTGGGGACAGGTCAGACAGCACCAACGTGTGGGCGGCTGCCACCTGCAAGCGCACAGTGAGCCGCTCTTCTTCTTCGCCCCGACGTGAGATCACGGCCAAGCGACCACTGCCAGCCAGGGGCAACCAAGTGTTCACCGTCAGATCGAAGGGGCCACTCACACCGCTCGGCAAATCAAAGCGCCACTCGCTGGCATGCCCCGCCGGCGCACCGTGCGCACGGCCGACCACGACCTGGGGCACCGCGCGGCTCGCTGCCAGTTTTCGAGCCACCGACGTAATCATCAGCGCCAGGATCAAGGCAGCCACCATGCACCCGACGAGGCGCCCGGCCATCCAACTCACAGAAGACAGGGGCCGACAGCCTTGCAGCTGCTCATAGCCTCCCAGGCGATCGGCACTGATCTGCCCAGCCGCCAACGGCAGCACCACCAAGGCCACCAGCCCGCTCACCAGAACTTGGTAAACGTCATAGGCCAAGCTGGGCGCTGGCAAGCCGCGAACCACGAGCCCTGCGGCCAAACCGGCCACAAGAGCGAAGATAATGTTGCGCAGGGACAGCAGCCGGCGAAAGGAGCTGCCAGCCACCAGCAGAGCTGTCAGGCTCAAGGGACTCCACCCAACAACGTCGCCAGCCCTGCTTCGCTGCCCGCGTCTTTCAAGACGTCGTCTGCAGGACCAGCTGCCACCACTCGCCCGTCGCGCAGCACCATCACGTGGCTGCAAAGCCGGGCGAGATCGTCGACCCGGTGGCTAGCCAGGACGATCCCCGCGCCCGCAGTGAGGCGCAGGCCCAGATCTGCTCGTAGGCGATGTAACACCAACGAGTCGAGCCCGCCGAAGGGCTCGTCCAGGAGCAACACGGGCGGGTCGTCGAGGAGCGCTTGAGCGAGCACCACTCGCCGGGACTGTCCCAGAGAGAGGGTGCCCAGGCGGCGACCCAGCAGGCCCACCACGTCGAGCAACTCGGCCACCCGATCGACGCGTCCCACGATGTCTCGGGAGGTGGACATGGCGGCCAACTCGGTCAGCACGTCGTTCACCGTCAGCGCGGCTGGCCACTGCATCGCCTCGGGGACGTAACCCGTCAGTCGTCGAGCACCTTTGGTGCCGGCGGAGTGGTCGAGCACGGTGACGTTGCCTGCCAGGGGCGTGGCCAAGCCCGCAAGCAGCCGTAGCAAGGTCGACTTTCCGGAGCCGTTGGGCCCCAGCAGGCCCCAGCACTGCCCCGCAGACAGGGTCAGGTCGACGTCCACGAGGGAAGTCGCCCGGCGTTGCCAAGCCCGGCGATAGGCGTGCGTGAGTCCCTGGGCCGACAGCAAAGGCATGATCTTGGGAAGTCTAGCAGACCACGGCCCAAGTGCTGCGCGCGGAGAGAGCTCTCCGGTCCGAGAGTGGCACCGCCGAGATCGATCCCTCGCTCTACGAGCTGTCTCGGATAGGCTGCCAGCCATGTGGTGCTTGGTGACATCCCGCGGACAGCGCCTGCCGATCCGCTCCTTCCCAGCGGTCCTGGGCCGTCACCCACCGGCAGATTTGCTGCTCCCCCACGAGTCGATCGCCCCAGCCCACGCCCGCTTCAGCCTGACCCGCGAAGGCGATCCCTTCATTCTGGCCCTCGATGACGCGGTGGTCGAGGTGGACGGTTGGCGACTGGAAGAAAGCACCCTTCACCACGGGGATCAGCTGCTCCTGGGCACGGTGCGGCTGAGTTTGCTCAACGATCAGCAGCCAGGACGTCCAGACAGCTCTGCCGAGGACCACAAGCGCCCTGAAGCCCACAGCGCCCCGCTGCCACGGCCGCAGAAGCCCCGACCTGTTACAAAAAAAACGAACCAGCCCCAGACCTCCAAGCGTCGGCCAGCCACAGCGCTGCGCAGTCAGGTCAGCACACATCGGCCGGGGTTCCTGCACGCAGACCTCTCTCAGCTGGGAGCGCTGCAGAAGTTGCTCATCGTGGCCGGCCTCGCGGCAGTGGGAGGCGCCATCGCTTGGGCACTGGCGACCATGGTGCCGCTACTCGTTTGAACTCGCCTCAGCGACGAGGCCTTCCCAAATGCCCTCGAGGCGGAGAGCCTGTTCGTCCCAACTGAAGGCCGCTGCACGTTGCCGCCCTGCGCGAATGAGCCGCTCCCGGGTGGGCCCGGGTTCTGTGGCTGACACCAGCGCCTCCCCAGCGGCCTCCGCGTCCCCGGGGGGCACCAGCAAGGCGGCCTCGCCGCAAGTCTCGGGCAAGGCACCGGCTCTGGCTCCCACCACAGGCAAACCCAAGGCCATGGCGTCGAGAGCGGGGATCGAAAAGCCTTCGTGCCTGCCGGCCAGCAGCAGCGCTTCGGCGCCGGACATGGCAGCAGACAACTCGTCGTCGCTCAACCAACCGGTGATGGCGATGGCCTGCTCCACACCCAAGCGCCGAGCGGCCTGGGCCACGGTCAGCGCTCGGTCGGGGTCCGCTCGGCCAGCGAGCACCAAGGCCAAGTCTGCCCCCTCGGGGTGAGTTCGGGCGGCGGCGAGGGCCGCCAACATGTCTCCCACAGCTTTGTGCGCCGCGAGGGGGCCCACGGTGAGTACGTAGCGTTGGTTGAGCCCCAGGCGGCTGCGGAAGTCGGCGATGGGCGCCACGTCGCCAGCAAGGGACAACCCCGGAGTGGGACCGTTGGGCACCACATGCACCCGGGAGGCATCCATCAGGCCGTGGGCCAGCACACCGCTCGCGGTGGTTTGGGAGACAGCGATCACAGCCGCCACCCGACGCAGGTTGCCAGGCAAGCACCGCGCCGCCCACAGACGCCGCCACCAAGGCACTCCCGGGCCCCGTTGCAAGAAGCGCAAATCGTGCAAGGTCAGGGCCACGGGGACCGACGACACCGCCGCCACGGGCAGAGCTCCCAGGACGAGCAGATCAGCTCCCGTCTGTTGCACCAAGGTCTCCAGGCGGCGAGCAGCGACCATGCGCCGCAGGGGCGTGTCCATGCCGGGGCAGGGCAGGCAGCGCAGCCCGGGCAGCGGGTCGATGCCAGGGCGCACCACGTAGCTCACGTCCACACGAGCGGCCTCTCGGTGAGCGGCGCCGAGGCCTTTGAGCCTGGTGGCAGCGCCAGAGGGCTGACCGTCGAGCATGGTCCCATCGATCAGAACTTTCACGTCAGCTGCTCCCAAAGCGCGACCACGGACCGCGCCTGTTCGGCTGCGCTTCTACTCGCACTGTGCTCACGCCCCCGCGCTGCGAGTGCGTCGGCGAAAGCGCCGTCCTCGAGGACCTGGCTGATGCTCTGGGCCATGGACTGCACGTCGCTGCCGTCCATTAAGAGGGCCGCTTCTCCCACGGCTTCAGCCACGGCTCCCTGGCGCGCTGCTACCACCGGCGTACCCGCAGCCATCGCTTCGAGAACCGGTAATCCAAAACCCTCGAAGAGCGAGGGGAAGACCACGCATCGCGCTGTGACGTAGGCGTCGAGTAACTCTGCGTCGCTGAGAAATCCCGCGAAACGCACACGACCGACCAAGTCAGCAGCCCCGGCCCGTCGATGCAACTCGTCACTGCCATCACCCGGCGGTCCGGCCACCAACAACTGAGCTTCGGGAAGCACAGCGACAACTTCGAGCAGACGTAGCAAGTTCTTCTTGCGCCGCAAACGTCCCACCGCCAAGAGCAACGGGGGACGCATGGCCGGCTGCGTCTGCGTGAGAGCAGCAGAGAACAGCGGATCTACACCGTGGGGAATCACGGCGACTCGCGCAGCGCAACCGGGATGCAAGGCCGTGAGCTGGTCTGCCGTCTGTTGGGAGACGCACAACAAACGGGCGGCCCGGCGCACAGTGTGCCCCAGCGCCCAACGGTGACGCAGACGACGATCGCCCAAACGGCCAGCGGCGCTCACCCAGGGCAACTCATGAACCGTCGCCACTTGAGGGCACTGCACTCCCCGGGACAACGCCACCACCGGCGAATGCAACAGCTGCAGCCCCGCCCGACGAACCATCCGTGGGAGCACCACTTGCCGCCAAAACCACGGGGGCGACTGGGGCGAGGATTGCACGGTGACTCCCGGGTGCTCTGCCCAGCCAGCCGGCACCGGCCCGTTGCCGAACAGCTGCAGCTCGTGCTCTGTCCCAAGCTGCAACAACGCGTCGACCAAGGTCAGCTGCGCCCGCTCAACTCCCGTGGGATGGCGTCGCCCCTGAATCGAAATGTCGAGGCCCACACGCATGAGGCAGACTCAGTGGTCCCGTTCGTCTGGCTCGTCGGCACCATGCCAGTGCTCGGTGAAGTTGCGCCCCAACTCCAGCGCTGGCCCGGACACCGCGTCAAAGGCTGCTGCACCCCGAGGCCCGTCTGGCCCCACTGAACCGTCCGCCGAAAGACGCGTGGGACTACTCCAGCCCAGCTCGCCCTCGGTCGTGTGTATGCGCACGTACGCGTAGCTCGAACCGCTCGCCGGCACCGCCAGCTCAGCAGCCTGCAGAGTCAACGTCGCGCCGGGCCCAGACAGCTCTTCTGTGGCGACCACCACACCGTCCACGATCAATTCTATGCCCGCGAGAGTCTGTTCACCCCGCAACGTCACCTCGACCTTGACCCCGCTGGTCGGGCCAACGGGAGCTTCGGCGGAGACACCCATGGGCACGCCGTTCCACTCGACCCACAAGGTCATCGGGCAAGTGGACGCGTAAGTCTGACGGCTGTGCAACGCATCAAAGATGTCACCGCGCTCCACCGCCGGCACCCAGGCTCCAGCAAATGCGCCGTAGCTCGACTGATGATCGCTGGCGGCAATGAAACCAAAGTGCAAACCACCGTCGAGGGCTGCCCGAGCGAAGCGTCCTTCATTTGTGGTGGGCACAGACCGAGGCCCGCCTATCACTTCTGAGGCCCCACGATATCCCTGAAAAATCTCAACCAAGCGGTCGTACTCAGGCTCGAAAGTCAGCCAGTCGAACACGCAGGGGTTCTTCTCGAACATGCCCGCAGGCGTGTGCGGAATCGTCAGCACGTCGTGGCCTTCGAAGGCAGCCCACAACTCGTCGAGATAGTCGGCCACACCGTCGTCCCGCCCCGGGTGGTATTTGCCCCGATAACCGATCACCGGCGGCGTTTCCGTTCTGGCGATCACGTTGCGGTGCCCGGTGAAGGCGTCGGCCCTCTCGTAGCCCAGCATCTGCACCATGCGGCCGGGAGCGTGGTAAGCCTCCATGGCGCCCACGTTGCGCCACCAGTCGTAGCCGTTCATGTGTTCGAAGTGATCAGTGACCGCGATGAACTGCAGTCCGCCGACATCAAAGGCATAACGCACCGCGTCGGTAAACGGGCCGTCCCAGTTGGACGAGCAGCGAGAAAGGTCTGTGTGACGGTGCAAGTCGCCCAGCACGCAGGTCAGTTCAGTGCCGTCCGCAGCGAGACGCGTAGGCAAGGGCTGCACATCGCTGGATCCGTCGTCTCGCCAAGTTGGCAACGGGGCGCTCTGGCCCAGAGGCAGCTGTTGGACGGTCTGCCCCTTGGCGAAGCGTCCCACGGAGATCTCTGTTTCTTCGGTGGTCAGCGGCTGCCACCAGATCAAGTTGTCGTCGTAGAGTTCTTGACCGCCCTCCGTCTCTGCCGCCACGCTGCGCTCCCGTTGATCACCGACCACCGCGTAGGCCGTGCCGCCCTTCTGCAGCGGCCCCAGGGCAAAGGGTGCATCGCTGCGACCATTCGAGCCGGTGAGGCCAGCGTGGTGGCTGCCACGAAACTCCCAACTCTTGCCGTCGTAGAGGCTCACGTAGGTGAACCAAATGGACACACGCCAGCCCACTCCGCCACCACCCCGCCCCTTCACGAAGTCTGCGAACGCAGGGTCGTTCAGGTCTTGAAACGCAGGAGGCAACGGCATCCCTCGAAAGGCAATCACCAGCTGACCGCTACCGTCGATGCGCAGTTGCGGACGCTCACAGCCCTGACGGAGGTTCTTGTTGATGCCCGTCAT
>JBLIMM010000047.1:0-18330 GCA_047638635.1 Pseudohongiellaceae bacterium
ATCAGCCTCGGCGCCGCACTGCTGCTCTTCGGCGACAAGATTGCCGATCTCACCGGTGTCGCCGCGCTGAGTAACGGCTCACCGGCCAACCTGATCGTAAGCACACTCTGCATTGCCTTTGGCTTCATACGCCTTCGGGGACGCTGAGGCTGAGACAACTGGCCCACGTGTTGGGCCTCATGACGATCACGCTCGGTTCTTTGTGAAACCCCGTTCACCAAAGCAAAGGGCGAGAAACGACGCCTCTGCCTACTCTTGGTAGGTCGGCGTCAGCGCGGCAGCTACCGCGTCGAACAAGACACGCATCTGCGTAGGCTTGTGGACAAAGCCAGCGAAGCCCTCTCCGGCAAAGCGCTCCATCACATCGCCCTCAGCGAAACCGCTGGTGAGCACGACGGGGAGACCAGGCTGAATCTCACGAAGGCGCAGGAAGACCTCATGCCCATTGAGCCGGGGCATATTCAGGTCAAGCAGCACACCATCGATCGTCGTTGGCGCACTGCGAAAGAGGTCGATGGCCTCTTGGCCGTCACCGGCGCACGACACGCTGTAGCCTGCCAGTTCCAGCATCTGCACAAACACAGCACGCACCTGAGGATCATCGTCTACGACCAGGAGATGTGCACTGGCGGATGCACCCTCGGGCTCGGACAAAACTGAAGCTCCCGGTACACCCTCTGCAATACGGGGCAAAAGGACCTCGAACGTCGTTCCGTGACCTGGCTCAGTCTCGAGCCAAATCGAGCCCCCATGACCAAGCACGAGACCCTAGACAGCGGCGAGCCCCAGGCCGCGCCCCGCCGCCTTCGTGGTGAAGAAGAAATCGAAAGTCCGATCTTTGGTTCTTTCGTCAAGCCCTTCGCCCGTGTCTCCCACGCTAAGGCAGACGGACTCCCCCGGGAGCAGCCCTGCGTGTGGCGACCGTAGCGTGAGTTCTTCGCGATCGAAGTGCCGGCTGCTAGTCGACAACACGATGCGCCCCTCTTGATCGTTCAGAGCCTCAGACGCATTCCTGATCAAGAACATGATCACTTGGCGTAATTGCCCCCGGTCGGCCAGGACAAACAGACCGTCCTTTGACAGCTCATCAACGAGCAACGACTTCTTCGACAAGCCCACTCTCAGCAAGCCGCCCAACTCGCGAATCAGTCCGTTGCAATCCACAGATCCCGTGGCCAGGCTGCCGCCACCCGCATAGGCCAGCATTTGATTGCAGAGCTCGGTGGCGCCCGTGCTAGCCGTCAAGATCTCTTGGAGTTTTTTGGCGCAGGAGGTCGTCATCTGGCAGCATCGGCAGGGCCAGTTCGGCGTTGCCCATCACTGCCGCGAGCATGTTGTTGAAGTCGTGAGCAATGCCGCCGGCAAGCACGCCCAGGGCCTCCAACTTCACCGCCTGGCGTAACTGCTCCTCCAACCGCCCTCGCTCCACCGCCCAGCCCACCATCCTGGCAGCGATCTCGAGGCCATCCATTTGATTGCTCGACGGCGCTAAAGGCTCGTGGCTGTAAATCGCCATGGCCTCCATGACGTCGCCATTGGTCGCCGTGATGGGATGGCTCCAACAAGCCTTGACTCCCGCCAGCGATGCGGCGTCGCGCAAGCTCTCCCACAGTGGATCCGTGTCGATGTTTTCAACAATCACCGGCACGTTCCAAAATGCCGCGGTGCCACAGGAGCCAACGCCCGGGCCGATCAACAGACCTTCTACTGCCTCGTTGTAAGCATCAGGAAAACTCGGCCCTGCACCCACCGTGATCGATCAACGATCGCTGTCGACCAACAGAATCGAGCACCGAAGACCTGGGTTTTTACGCTCAAGGACCCGCACCATGGACTCAAGAGTCTCAGCCAACGTGCCGTAAGAGGCCACGCCGCCAGTTCCAGTAGACAAGCTCTGATCGCTGTCCTCTTGGTGCAGTAGGCCAAGCGCAACGATGCCCTCGTCACTCGTTTTCTCAGTCCAATCAAACTGCTCCCAGCCTCGCTGACGCGTCTCATGGCGAGCACGAACGCGCCCCGCGCCAGCACTCAGCGGCTTTGGCGAAACCGTCTTGATCATCGGGATGAACCCAATCCAACAGCGGGCGAGCTGACAGCTCCGCTGCATCAAGGCCAAGCAAGTCGTGAAAGCTGCTATTCACGCGCAAGATCGCCGACGAGTTCATCGAGCACAGACAGCGCGCCCTTCGCTTTCACCGAGAGAGCCACCCGCGCCAGCCCTGGCTACGACACCGGCAAGCGCCGAGGTGCCTAAACGAATGACCTGAGAGCCGGCTCAACTACCCATACAGCAGCGTTTATACTTCTTCCCGCTGCCGCACGGGCAAGGATCGTTACGACCCAGCTTGGCTCCAGGGCGGCGGATCTGCTCGACCTCTCCCTTGAGAGCGCGTTGGTAAGCAGCCTCGCTGGCCATCATGTACTGACCAAGGGCGCGACCGTCCGCGAGACGTCCCGCTGGCTCAAGGTCCGCGAGAAAATCTCGACAGAGACCTGGCACGCTTGCGTGAGCAGCTGCTGGCAAATCGAGGAGCGCGCAGTGACTCAGCAGGGTCTTTCGCAAGTCGTCAACGATCAAGTCCTCGGGCTCAACATCCCGACGGTCGCAAGCCGCTGTCATCCAACCCAGCAAGAGCCCCTCGGCCACAGAGGTCAACGTGCTCGGATACGACCCGAACCCGTCACCCTGACAGAAGTCGGAGACCCAACCCGAGAGGCGGTCGGCGGTGTACTCATGAACCACGGTGGGATGCTCTTCAGCCGGGGTAGTCGGGGAGCATCTCGCTGGGCACATCAGCGAGGTTCGGCGCCTGGGCATCTTTGCCCGAGAGCAGCGGTTCGTCGACCGGCCACTCAATGCCAATCTCGGGGTCATTCCAAGCCACTCCGAGCTCGCCCCCTGGGTCGTAGAGATCGGTGCACTTGTACTCGACCTCTGCCGTGTCGCTCAGCACGACGAACGCGTGGAGGAAGCCAGGCGGCACGTAGATTTGCTTGAAGTTCTTGCTGGTCAGCTCGACGCCGAACCACTGCGCACGAGTCGGCGAGCCCTTGCGCATGTCGACGGCCACGTCCCAAATGGCGCCATCAAGACAGCGCACGAGCTTGCCCTGGGGCTTGCGCCATTGAGCGTGCAGACCGCGCAAGGTGCCCTTGAGGGACTTGCTGTGATTGTCCTGCACGAAGGGCAAGGGCACGCCACCCTCGGCATATTTACCGGCGTGATAAGTCTCGAAGAAGAAGCCGCGATCGTCTTGGTGGACTTGGGGCTCGATCACGAGCACGCCGGGCAGATCAGTGGTGACAAAATTCACAGGGGGGACATATCCAACGGTAGGTCGGGGAGCGATAGGGACGCCCCTTGTACGCCACAGCGGCCCTCCCACCAAACACCACCCGGGCGGTTCTCTGAGCAGGAGCTGCCAATCCCGGGGCCGGAGCATAGAATCTGCCCCATGAGCCAACCGCCACATGAGATCTGCACAGAGTTCACGGTGCGGTCCTACGAAACCGACAGCTACGCCCACCTGAACAACGGCGTTTACATCTCCTGGTTCGAACACGGGCGACAGCTCTGGCTCAAATCCAGAGGCTTCAGCTACGACGGCCTCGCTGCCCGGAAGCAGTGGTTCGTGGTGGCACGGACCGAAGTCGACTTTCGCCGGCCTCTTGATGAAGGTCAGACCGTCGAGCTAGGCACGGTCGTCGAAAAGCTAGGTCGGACAAGCGTTCGCTGGCGACAGGTCATACGAGCATCCACTCAAGAAGCCCGAGTCAGCGATCCACCCAGCCCACCGGAGTCCGCTGTCATCGCAGAAGCGTTCACGGTGATGGTCTTCAGCGGCGAGGGGGGAGGGTCGATCCTCATTCCTGATGACTTCCGTGACGCCGCTGAGCTCCCCGCCCCCTAGCAGCGTGTGGGCTCCCTGCCTACAAACAAAGCAACCCCGCCGTGGATTGTCTCCATGGCGAGGTCGCTGAACTCTGCGAGATGGCTAGATCAGCGCAGCTTCGGCTGACTGTCCGAGTTCTGATAGAGCAGAGTGTCCAGATCACCGGGCACAGCAGTCGGCGCATTAAGGACGCTCTCAGAATTCAGCTGCATCCGGGCCACGTCTTCGTAGTCATCCCCGCGGCTGTCGTTGGTGAGCAAGTCGAGCTGGGCCTGTTGACGAGCTCGGACTTCATCCAATCGGCTCACCATCTGGTCTAGGCTGGCGCACTCGTAGCGGCTCATCTCGTCGATGGTTTGCTGACGGCTCTCGAGCATGCTGATCAGCTTCTCGTTACGAGCAATGGCATCAACCTGCTGGTCGAGCTTCCAGAGTTGCCCCTGAAACTGAGCCTGTTCCCCTTGCAGCTGGTCGAGCAGCCCTGAGAGACGATCGCCCTGTTGCACCAGGTAGACCAAGTCGTGGGACGCGTCCGCAGCCCGGTTGGCGTAGGCCACGCGAGTCTGGTTCATGCGGTTCACCCGCTGATAAGCCTGGTCGAGACTGTAGAGGTGGTTCTCGAAGCGGATGCTGACGACGTTCTGAATCTTGCCACCGTAGTAGGCGGTCTTCTCGATTTGAGAAGCCTCGGCCTGCTCGATCAGCGGCGCGATAGCTCCGAGATCCCGGTCGGCGAGTCCGACGACCCGCTCTGAGATAGCTTTGTCCCGCTCTAACTGACGAATCTGCTCTTTGAGCTCGGCCAAATCTCCAGCCACTTGGCTGATGCGATCCGGGTACTCCTTCTGGAGGCCTTTGAGTTGGCTGCGCAGGACGTGGGGATCGTCGATATTGCTGTCGATCACCGAGAGAAGGTTGTCCTTCCCTTGGTCATAGGCAGCGTGGACGCGCTCCGGGCCGGCGAGCATGAAAGCGACTCCGCAGACGGTGACTGTGATGAGTCCCACGCGGAAGATGGTTTTGAAGATGCCGCACATGGCTGGCTCCCTATTGAACGATGAAGATGGCTTGGTGCCCCGTGCTTTGCTGGGCGACTGCTGTCTTTGGGAACAGCGCTCAGGGCTTTTCATAGAACACCGTCAAGGCGAGGGCTGCCCCCACCTCAGGCCTCCCTCATCGTTGCCCAGCCATGGGAAACCAACCCAGCAAAGGGCACTATGCAGGAGAATCCACTGGCTCGTGGCGATCCTGGGGCAGCCGCACCCGGACCGGCGCCGATCTACTACACTCGGAGCCCTCATGCTCAGCAATCTCACAACTGGCTTTATCGCACGACTACGGGATCGCGATGCAGAGGCGTGGTTCGAGCTCTGGGAAACCTTCGGCCCCATTCTGCGGGCTCAGCTCAGAAAATGGGGTGGAGGCCGCATCGGCTTTGAGACGGTGCAAGACCTGTCCCAAGAGACCCTGGCTGCTCTCTCAACCTCGATCGACCGCCATGACCCTTCGAAGGGCGCCCGCTTCTCCACTTGGCTGCTTGCCATCGCGAAGCACACTCTTTGTGGCGAAATCGATAAGCGCATGGCCCTCAAGCGCGGAGCTGGCAAGAAGCCTGTCGAACTCGACGAAGCCTGGGCCGGCGCAAGCAAGGGTCCCGCTCCCGACAAGCCCTTCGAGCAGGCTGTGTTCGATGCCAAGGTCGAAGCCGCCATCCGCATGGTGGAGCGAGATGCCGATTTCATGGACTTTTCGGTCTATCGCATGCGCATCTTCGACGGGCGCAGTGGCAAGGACGTAGCCGCCGTAGTGGGCGTGAGCGAACCCACCGTTAGCCGTCGGCTGAGCCGAGTGCGCGACATGGTTCGGTCCCGACTCGAAGAAGTCATTGCCAAGTACAGCTTCACTTCCGACGAGCTTTCGGAGGCAAGTCAAAACGGGGTCGACCCCAATCCCACCAAGGCCGCCGATGCCCTTTTCGACGAGGCCATGGCTGAGATCTACCACCGGCAAGCAGAACGCCGTCGGGAAGATGACGCCTCTCGAATCGACTGAGGGCCAGCCCTGGCGAGTGCCCGGGTCGGATCGTCGAGACTGCCGGGAATCGTGGGCATGAATACCTTCCTTATCTTTATCCCGCGCATGCTGGCAGTCATTGCCATCGCCGTCGTGGGTATTTGGCTTCTGATCAAAGTCCTGATGGGCTTGGGCTGGGTGGTCGGCAACACAGCTCGGGGCATTGGGCTGGTCTTCACCAGGCTGAGCGCCTTCCTCGGCGGCATGCTCAGCGACGGGGCCCGCTTCATCGGCGGCACCGTCACCTGTCTCGTCTTCGTCCCCCTGACCATCTTCAACCTCATCCTAGGACGGTGGTCTGCCGCAAATCACTACTGCAAGGCGCTCGAACGAGAGGCAATAGGGGTCGGTTCGGCGGCCTATCGCATGGCTCTTGGACATATCTCCAAGCTCTTCGGCCTCAGCAGTCTGACCGACGGCATAGAACGCCGAGTTCCCGAAGCCATGCGGCGCGCGCCAGGGCCTGACACCCCAGGCGGTCAAGCTGATGAATTCGACGGCTTCACCATCATGGGCGCGCTGCCCTCCGGGGGCTCTGGCGCTCGGCTCTTCTTGGCCGAGCCCAGCGACGACAAGCAACGGCGCTATCGAGCTGCTGGCGTCTCCTCCCCAAGCCGGGTAGTGATCAAGTCTTTCTCCCTGGCTCATGGTTCGACCATGCCCCAAATCGTGCGGGAGAGCCGTGCTCTTGAGGCCGCCCGCAAGCTCGGGCTTGTCCTAGAGCACGAACTGGGTGGCAGCCGCTTCTACTACGTCATGCCGTACGTACCTGGCGAAGATCTCAACATCGTCACTCAACGGCTTCATGATGAGTCAGGCGACAAGGGGCTTGGTCCTCAACAGCTCGACAAGACGTTGGGCTACGCCGCTGACCTCCTGCAAATCGTCCATCGTTTTCATAGCAATGGTCTTTGGCACAAGGACATCAAGCCCAACAACATCATTGTCTCTGAAGGGCGAGTGCAGCTCGTCGACCTGGGGTTGATCACGCCCCTCGCCTCCGCGATGACCCTGACGACTCACGGTACCGAATACTTCAGAGATCCCGAGCTTGTGCGCTTGGCCATGCGTGGCGTCAAGGTCAACGAAGTGGACGGAGTGAAGTTCGACATCTACGCCGTGGGCGCAGTGCTCTTCTCCATGATCGAAAACTCGTTCCCCGCCCATGGCAATCTGAGCCAGATCAAGCGCCAGTGCCCCGAGACTCTGCACTGGATTGTCCGCCGGGCCATGGCGGATATCGACAACCGCTACCCCACAGCAGTCGACATGCTCGCAGATCTGCGAGCGGTGATCAGCGCCGAAGATCCACACACCGTGCCACTCGCGAAGTTGCCTTCCCTGTCAGGCGATCCCAGCTTGGCAGCCACTCTCGGCGACGAAATCGCAGCCAACTTTGACGCGAGCGTGCTGAATCCCCCGCCTCTTGACATGACCTCGGCGGGACGCAGAGTTCGCGACCGTGAGACGACCCAACCCGCCACGAAACGGCGGGGTCTCCTCGCTGTGGGAGTCATCGCCGCTGTCCTCATTGGCACCACGGTCTTTGCCGGTTTGTTCGTGCTCGCGGGAGCCAAGGTCGTGCCCGAACCGGGCCCCGCCTCCACATTGACTCTGTTCCAGCCGCGTCAACACACAGTCGACACGAAGACGCCTGCCAGCAACGTGCGGCGGTTGTTGCCCGAACAGCTCTGGGCTGATCATCGCCCGGCGCCCGCCCTTGTCCTTGTCATTGACGATGTTCCGGAAGGCACTTCCGAACGGGTCAAAAATCATTTGAGCGACCTCTTTGGCCTCCTCGAACAAGCCCGCTTCGAGCTCGTCCTGGGTCACCGAAAGCACAGTCTCACCGACGATCTAGCCATTGACCTCGACGCAGCGGCACGGGCCGTGATCGGGCTCGGCGACCCCCGCGAAGCAGGCACTCGAGAACGCATCACTCAGTTCTTGAGCGACCGCGAGAATGTCATCGACGGAGTCCTCTGGCTAGGACGCGACGAGAGCCCAGACGACATTGTCTATCAAGCCATCTGCATCGACGACGATGACCTGAATGACATCCACAGGCTCCTCCGCCCGGGCCACCCTGTTCCTTCCGAGGGTGCAACCGCTGAAGCCAAAGTGTCCTTCATCACAGAAGGGTAGCGCCAGCTCAGTGCACAGAGGCTGGTGTCTGACTCCCTAATCAAGCGACTCGGGCAGACTCCAGCCGTGATCGAACCAACCTGCGGCGAGGACTCCCCCGTCTCCCACGCCCAGCACAGAGCTGTCATACACCGCGTAGTCAGGAAAGCCGACGCCCGAAACGAACGGTGACAACGCATAGGACGCGCGCACGGCCGGAAGCCCGCTGAATCCAAACGCTCCCACCAGCCCGCCTGGCCGGGGACGCACGAACACCGCACCGATGTCAGCACCCAGCCAGCGCTTCTTACCCAAGGTCACAGCTCCTTCGGCCACGTCTAGCTCACCGCCCACGGCGGCCATCCCGCGCCAATCATCCGGCCACGGAGCAGCATCCCAGCGAATCGGTTCGCCATCTGCGGGAAGCAACACGCTCCAAGCAGAGTTGCAATCACCATTGCCAAGCAAGATCGGGTTGCCTTTCGGCGGACTCTCCAGGTAGTCATCGTCGCCCATGATCGTTGCCTGACCGTTCGCTCGATAGCGCCACTCTTGGGCCAGCTGCTGTGCCCGGTCCCCCAGCGCCGTGGTCATGGCCGCGTCACCATGGGTGCCCACGACGAAGACGAAGTCATCATCAAACGCTTGCTTGAACGGACCGCTACGCGAAGGCCGCTTCTGCTCAAGGTCAAGCTGCCCGTGGCTCCAGCCGTCGTCAGTGAGCGTCAAGATTCGTGACCCGGGCCAGCTGCCAAGCTCTAGAAGTTGACCGTCCACTAACGCTTCGCCCACAGGCTCACCGCCGATCTCCAGGAGAGCGAAGGCCCGCACGTTCTCCGTCTCCACTGTCGCCAACCCCGACTGACTGTCCCAGCTCGCTCCGAAGGAAGAGCGTCTGCCGTAAGCGATAGGCTGCAGGAAGGACACCCAATGGTGCGTCGAGTCGACACTTGGGTCGACGGACGTGAACGCGACCTCTGAGGGATTCTCCTCGACGGCGCTTCGCCGAAACAACGCGAAGAAACCGGGCCAGTCCGTGCAGTCTGCTCCCGAAGACGCAGAGCCATTCCACCAATGCCCAGCCCCGGGTTCGAAGTGACTCTCCGGAGAGCCGCCAGCAGCCTCAAGCGCTGCGATCATAGATTCAGCTTGCTCTGCTGGCACGTTGTCATCCGCGTCCCCATGAAGAATGAACGCTGGCACTTGCAGCAAGTTATCGATGAGCTTCAACGTCTGAGAAGCGCCGTCGGCGCCGTGCCACAGAGCCCGATGCTCTCCCTCGGGACGACTGCCGTAACTGTCGAAACTTTCCCAACCTGCACTGGGAGCTACGGCGGCAAACGTGTCTGGGTCGTTCGCCGCGAGATGCCAACTGCCATGCCCGCCCATGGAATGACCTGTGAGATAGACGCGGCTGCGATCCACGCCAGTGCGAGCCAGCGCGTGCTCAAGCACCTCATAGGCGTCTTGCCGTCCCCAGTCTTGCCAATCGAAACCGAAGGGGCTGCGATTGGTGGGTGCCACGATCCAGAAATCGGGCTTCTGCGAGTAGGTTTTCACCTGCCCGAAGCCCTGCACCCCAGCACCATGCAACGTGAGCACAAGCCCTGCATCCCGGCCCGGCCCCACTCGGGGGTTGTCAACGGCGGGGTCAAGCAAGGCACCGGGGTCCGGAGGCAGCAAGCCGTAGTACTGCACGGAACCGTCAATCTCCGAAACAAACGTCACCCGACGGGCAACGTCCGGTTGCTGAATCGGCAGCTCGATGGTCGAGGCCAGCAGAGCTTCGGACGAGCCGTCCACACGGACCTCCAACTGCCGTAACCACGACGTCACCGTGCCCGGGATACTCGCGCCGATCCTCAAGCGCTGAGGCAGAGTCAAAGTCTCCACCGCCAGGGGACGTATGTCGTGATCCAAGCTGATCACCGTGGGCTCAAAGAGCTCATCCCCCAGGAGCGTGACTGAGACATCTTTCAGGGGACTGACCGAGTTGTTCAAAACCACCAACCCCAGCGGCCCCCCATCGACCGCACCACTGATCAAATCAGGGAGGGTGTCGCCCCAACGTTCATGGGACAACGGGGCCTCCGGGGCGGTGAGTTCCAAGGCAAAGCGTCCACGAATTCCGTGAACCCACAAACGATTCTCACCGGCGTTCAGCCACACCGGGGCACCGCCATGACCATAGCCGTAGTAGTCGCCAGCCACCGGCCGATCGTTCACCCACAAAGTCATCGCGCCAGTCAACCGAGCCACCATCACACCACCCTGAGGCGACTCAAGGGTCGTGGTCGCCCAGCCCATGGCTCCTTCGCCGAGGGGGCTGCCCCGTTCATCAGCGACGCGCAGCTCCCAGCTCTGTGCTTCTTGGCGCTCGCCCGTGAGCACATCCCCTTCCTGGGGTACGAGACTTTCCCCGTCAACGAAGTACTCCCGCAACACCGCATCCGGGCGAAACGGGCGGCGCCCCCGATCGTCCACGGGGCCCAGAACTAACCACGAGTCGGGTATTAGTCGTTCTGGCATGGCCGCCGTCGACGACGAGGTCTCCGACCGCACGTCAGTTGCACCTGGCAGTGACCCACAAGAGGCGAGCGACAAGCAGAGAAGTAAGCAGACAAACGACACGGTGCGCAGCATGGTCTCGAATCCACGAAGAGGACGACCTGGCCCCGAGTCGCCCCGGTGGCCTCCCCTATGATCGCGGAGCCAAGGCCCTCAGCGAAACCCTAGAACCCAGAAGCTGTTCAGAGCAGCTCACGGGAAACCCCGTCTTGGTACCGTGACGGCCCCAACCGGAGCCCGACCATGCAGCGCCTCCATCTCTCGCCGACACTCATCGCCTCTCGGGCATTCTGTTCGGCGGTCGCTCTCACGCTGCTCTGCTCGGTGGCCTTCACCCAGATCCTCCCTACCGACGTTTCCGTTTGCACCGCTGCGCGCACCTTTGACAACCCCGAACCCCATCCGTCCTTCCGCTGCGCCATCAGTGCAGTCCCCGGACCGGCACACATCCCAGAGTGCGCCACTCACGACCACTTCGGTTCAACGCTCGCTGCGGGCGGCGACTTCAACGGCGACGGCCAACCCGACCTCCTCATCGGCGGCAGCAGTCAGCTCAATGAACTCGGCGAGAGCAGCCAAGCCTGGCTCTTTCTAGGGAACGCAAACACTCCCAGCGTCACCTTCGATGGGAACGGCCACACGGACCTCTTCGGCTCAGCACTCTGCTTCCTCCCAGATATCAACGGCGACGGTATGGACGAAATCGCCGTAGGTGCGCCCAACAGCTCGACCACCGGCCGGGTCTTCGTATTCTTCGGACGTGAAGCTAGCGATGATCCGGCGGGACAACGGCAGACAGCCCTGTCGTCCGCAGCGGTCATTCTGCAAGGAGCCGTCAATGGCGGTCGCTTCGGAGCGGCGATGGCTGCAGGCGATATGGACGGAGATGGCCTTGACGACCTGATCATCGGTGCGCCGGGCAGCTCAGACTCTGACACCGCGGGCTTCCCTGGATCCGTGTCCTGGTTCTCAGGAAGCGACCTCCTTGGTACCAGTAGCACCGCCGAGAACTCACCACGACTGCTGCTCTCGAGCCGCGCCAAAGGCCACTGGACAGGACTCCTGGCCGCTGACCGCTTCGGCCACAGCGTCACCGCTGCGGGCGAGCTAGACGGTCAACCCGGCGTCGAGATTCTCGTGGGTGCTCCCCAAGTCGACCCGACCGTTCTCAAGCGCCTACGGGGCGCCACCGGTAGCGGCTACGCCCAGATTCTCAGCGCCGACGCTCCCACACCGACACTGCAGTTCGGGCCGCTCGACAACGACAGGCTGCCGCTCCAGTTCGGAGAAGGCTTCGGCGCTGCCGTCGCCGCTGGCCGCGACCTCAACAACGACGGCGTCCCTGACCTTGCCATCGGTGCCCCGCTGTTCCTCGCAGTCACGAGCATTCGCGGAGAACTCACAGCAGGCTCAGACAACGGGCGCGTGTGGTTCTTCTCTGGCGCAGATGGCCGGCCACTCTTCGCGTCGCCACCAGCGACAGCCGAGACTGATCCCCCGGCCGGTTCGCCACGACTCGTTTCGCGCGACCCCACAGCTCAGCTCGGCTGGTCCCTTGCCTTTGTCGACGACGCCACTGGCGACGGCTTTGCCGACCTTGTCGTGGGTGCCCGTGGCGAGTCCAGCCTGCCTACAGCTTGTCCATGGAATCGCAAGCTCCCCGTGGGTGATGCAGTCGCAGGTGCGATTCATGTGATCGACGGACGCACGGGTCGCAGCGTGACTCGCATCACCGGCATCGCCACCCTGGACCTCTTAGGCCAGGCCATCGCTGCCTACGACATGGACGGGGACAGCCTCTCCGAAGTCTTCAGCAGCGCGGCATCATGGGCCCCCAAAGGCGGGCCACCCTCCCGCGCCGAGCAGGGCCGGGCTTACATGATGCGCGGCGTCGACATCGCCAAACCCTAGCAGCCTCCAGAATCACTGGCTGCGAAGAAGGCTGCTCTCCGGGACATGCGCTCTGCGGGCAGCCGCCCCGCCCAAAGTTCCCCGTCTATTCCTCGGTGGACGGTCTCCTCCCAGTTCGGGAGGGCAGCCTCCATGACAAGCATTGAGCTCCCTCCCCGAAGCGAAATGCTGGCTGATTTCTTAGCCGGCGAGGCGACCTACGACGGCGTCTTCTTCATCGCGGTGCGCACCACGGGCATCTTCTGTCGCCCCTCCTGTAGCGCCCGCAAGCCACTGCCCAAGAACGTCGATTTCTACCCCACCAGTCGCGACGCAACCTTCGCGGGCTACCGACCGTGCAAGCGTTGCCATCCCCTGCAACTTCCGGGCGCGGCACCAGAGTGGCTAGCGCAGCTCCTTGCTCAAGTGGACGGTGAACCCACCCGCCGTTGGAAAGACGCTGACCTACGCGCTGCGGGCTAGCCCCCCGAACGGGTGCGACGCTGGTTCGTGGCTCACCACGGCATGACCTTTCACGCCTATCAACGTGGGCGTCGACTGGGCCGGGCCCTCGACCATCTGGGCCAAGGGGGCGACTTGCTCGCCGTGGGCATAAAGGCAGGCTGGGAATCACCCAGCGGCTTCGCCAGCGCCCTCAAACAACTTGCGGGACGTTCTCCCGGCCGCTCACGAGACAAGACAACTCTCCGCATAGATCGCATCGCCTCGCCCTTAGGCCCGCTCATCGCAGGCGCCACAGACCAAGGGCTCTGCCTGCTGGAGTTCGCCGACCGCCCCATGCTCGAACGACAGCTGCAAACTCTCCAACGTCGCCTCGCCGCCGTGCTCGTCCCGGGACGTCATGCCCACGTGACGGCATTGGCCAAACAACTCCACGAATATCTCGCCGGCCATCGGCAGCAGTTTGAGCTGCGCCTGGTGACTCCAGGCACCGATGGGCAACGCACCGTTTGGGACTCCCTCCAACAGATCCCCTACGGCGAGACCACCAGCTACGGACAACTCGCAGCCGGGATCGGCCGCCCCACAGCCGCCCTGGCCGTGGCCCAAGCCAACGGGGACAACCGCCTCGCCATCGTGATCCCGTGCCACCGAGTCATCACGGCGGATGGTTTACTGAGCGGCTACGGCGGAGGCAAGTGGCGCAAGCAACGCTTGCTCGAGCTTGAAGGTACCTGGGGACAGTAGCCGCCAACGGGCCCACAGACTCCTAGCGTAAGCGGGCCGACCACGCGGCGATCTGCGCAGCTACGTTCTTCGGTGCCGTCCCGCCCACTGCTGACCGAGCAGCCACTGCGGCCTCAGGCGTCAGCACTTCGCGCACACTGGCATCAAAGGCTCCATGGCACTGGGACAGCTCTTCGTCGGTGAGTTCGAGAAGATCTACTCCGCGCGCCTCTGCGAGTTTCACCATGGCCCCCACGGCTTCGTGGGCACTTCGAAAACTACAACCCTTGCGCACCAACCAGTCGGCGGCCTCAGTAGCCAGCAAGTAGCCTGCCGGATCGTCCACCGCAGCGCGCATGGCAGCGGTGTCGAAAGTCAGCTCGCCCAACATGGCCTCGGCCACAGCCAGCATCTCCCCAAGAGTGTCCTCCGCTCCGAACAGCACGGGCTTGTCCTCTTGCAGATCTTTCGAATAGCCGATGGGCAAGCCGCGCTGCAGCTCGAGCAAGTTCGACACAGCATTCGAAACTGTGATCGCCTTGGCCCGCAGCAACTCGGCTCCATCAGGGTTGCGCTTCTGAGGCATGATCGAGCTGCCCGTCGACACGCTGTCGCCTAGCCGCGCAAAGCCAAACTCCCGACTACACCACAGCACGATGTCCGCACCCAAACGTGAGAGCGTGGTGGCACAGCAGGCCATGGACGCAGCAAACACCGTGGCGTCACGACGGGACGACACGGCCTCAAGACTGTTTGGCGAAGGCCCTGCGAAGCCGAGCTCCCGGGCGGTGAGCGCTCTGTCGATGGCGAAGGTTGTACCGGTGCCGGCACCAGCACCCAAAGGGCACTCCCGAGGCAAGGACTCAAGCCCCCGGCGATCCTGTTCGAGCATCTCTACATAGGCCAGCAGCACGTGCCCTAGCAACACCGGTTGAGCACGCTGCAAGTGAGTGTAGAAGGGCAACAACGCCTGGCCTTCTTCGCTGGCAAGAGACACCAGCGCTCGCTGCACGTCTACAACAGCACTCTGCAGCCGCGCTCCAGCGCCCACGAGGTAGAGACGCAAGTCTGTGGCCACTTGATCGTTGCGGCTCCGCGCCGTGTGCAAACGCCGCCCGTCTTCGCCGATCAGCTCCGTGAGGCGCCGCTCCACTGCCATGTGGATGTCTTCGTCTTCAGGGCGATCCTGAAAAAGACCGCTCTCGAATTCAGCTTCCACTTGGCGCAGCCCGGCCACAATGTTGTCGACACTGACCGCCGACAAAATGCCGGTGCTGCCCAACATGACCGCGTGGGCCACCGACCCAGCGATGTCCGCCTTCCACATGCGCTGGTCGAAGGCAAAGCTGCGGTTGATCGCGTGCAACGCCGGATGGACCCCACCCTTGAAGCGCCCGCGGAGTAACGGTGAACCCGCCGTCCCACCAAGAGCTGCCTCATGCTCTTGCTGGGTCTCTTTGGCGGTCAGTTTGTTGTTGTCCTGATTCATGATGGGCTCTCTCCGCTCGATGCGCTGGGGGCTGACAATTCGTTGCACTGCACGGCAAGGTAACTTCGAGCTATGGCAGCATAACTCTGGGCCGCTGCCTCCACTTGGCTGACCGCCACCCATTCATCCGGCGCATGACTCGCGGCCGAGGTTCCTGGGCCCATGACCACGGCGGGGGTGTCCCCGAGATGAAACATGTCAGAGACACCACCGAAGCCACGCACTACGCCAGTAGGACTCGCGGCCAGCGCAGTGCTGACGATCTCAGCATCCTGGGCAGTGCGCACGGGCAAGTATCGATTGCTGCGCACCACCACCTCGCCGTTCACTGCACCGCGCAAGATCTCAAGCAGGCGCTCGTTGTCACATTCGGGCGTGGGTCGTCCGTCGAGCTCAAAGGCGCACTCCCCCGGCAAGACATTAGGCCGGGTTCCTCCAGCAATCACCGTGGCTTGCAGTGTGGGCGGACCCAGCAGCGGGTCGACTCCAGGAAGCTCCAGCTGTTGCACGGACAACACATCTCGGGCCGAAAGCTCTACCGCGTTCACGCCTTCCCAAGGGCGAGATGCGTGACAGGCGCGGCCGCGAGAGACCACCTTCGCCCGCAAGAGGCCACGCTGGCCAGGGCACACATCCAGACCAGTGGGTTCGCCCACAATCGCTGCATCGAACGGGGGCAAGTCACCGTGACAAGCCTCTATACCCTCGCCGCCGGTTTCTTCGTCGCACACAAAGGCCAACACAAGGCGCCCCGATATTTTCGATCGATCGATCTCGGCGGCGGCCACAGCCATGGCGGCCACGCTCGACTTCGCGTCATTAGCACCCCGGCCGAAAACCATGCCGTCGGACAGCGCAGCATCCCAAGGGTCGCGACTCCAGCCTTCGCCCACGGGAACCACATCGATGTGCGAACACAAGAGCAAGCCACGGCCTTGCCCGCCCGCTGAGCGTGCCGACCCTTCGACTGTGGCCAGCACATTGCGCCCGTGAATCGTGACACTGATCCCATGGGCTTCGAGCCAATCAGCCAGAGCGTCCCGGCAATGGCCCTCATCCCCCGAGACGGAGGGTTTGGAAACAAGTAGGCGCAGCAGATCGACGACAGCGCTCATGAGGTCACTCCGGCCACCGCCCGGTCTCGCGCCACTTCGTCTTTGCGCGCCACCAGCGTGCCGCAGCCCCGCTCTGTAAACAACTCGAGCAAGAGCGAACCGGGGTCGACTCCAGAGAGAATGTGTCCGCGGTCGACGCCGCCTTCTACTGCCGCGATGAGCGCGGCCATCTTGGGCTTCATACCCCCACGCACGGTGCCGTCGTCTTGAGCAGCCATCGCTTCGGCGAGAGTCAGCGCGGCAATCAAGCTGCTGGGATCATCTTTATCGGCTAGCAGGCCAGGCACGTTCGTCAGTAGCAGTAACTTGGCCGCCGACAGGGAGCGAGCCAAGATCGACGCCACTGTGTCTGCGTTGATATTCAGAATATTGCCGTCTGCATCGCTACCCAGAGACGACACCACGGGGACATAGCCGTTATCCATGAGCAGAGACAGCAGCGCTGTGTTGGCTCCGGTCACGTCACCGACATGACCAAAGTCGACCACACTCTGCTCGCCCGTCTCCTCGTCAGTGACAGACACCGGCAGGCGTCGCTTGGCTTGCAGCAGATCGCCGTCCACTCCCGAGAGGCCCACCGCCGCCACACCCTCGCTGCGGAGAGCCGACAAGATGTCCACGTTGACCTGCCCAGCGAAGACCATCTTGGCCACGTCGAGCGTCGCCTCGTCGGTCACTCTGCGACCACCCACAACCTTCGTATCAAGGCCCAAGCGCTTCGACATGGCCGTGGCCTGGGGCCCGCCGCCATGAACAATGGTCACCCGAATGCCTACATGCACCAGCAACGAAATGTCACCGGCCAAGGAACTCAGCGAGCTCTTCTCGGCTGCCAATTCCCCGCCCAACTTCACCACGAACGTACTGCCCTTGTGCTGTCGCATGTAGGGCAAGGCCTGCTTCAACAGGGTGATGTCTTTCATAGCTGCACTCCGCTGGCACGACACAGGGTGGCCCGCTGCACGTCGAGCCGCGCAGAGGCCTGAGGGATCACAAGCGAGGCCGACGACTCTAAGACATCGGCGTCGGCCACCACACCACGGCGCACGGGCAAGCAGTGCATGAAGCCTGCCGCAGCGGTTCTTTGCAAGTCTGCAGAAGTCACTCGCCAAGGGGACTGGCCCGCGACGGCAGCTGCTCCCTGCTCTGCATCCCCGTAGAGATCAGACCGGCCCCAAGACTTGGCGTAAACGATCCGCGCCCCTTGCAACGAGCTGTCTTTATCGTGAGTCACCGTGAGCGAACCACCGTTTCTGCGCGCCGCATCCTGGGCCCAGTTCAGCACTCCCTCATCGAGATCGAACCCAGGGGGATGGACGAGGACAACGTCATGGCCTTCCCGGGCGAATGCGCACAACGCGCTGTTTGGAACAGCACGAGGTAAGGGCTTGATGTGCGGTGCCCAGCGCACCACAACCCTGCTCCGCGCCCCGTTGAGGTAGCGCCGCGCCGCCAGGGCATCAGCGAGCCCCTGGTGCGGATGGTCGACAGCCGACTCCAGGTTGAGCACAGGTACCGAGCTAGCCTTCACGATGGCAGAGAACACCGGCTCGCTGGCATCCACCGCTGCATCTTGCAGTGCGGCGAAAGCGCGAACGCCCAAGCCGTCGAGCATTTCACCCAGCACAGGAATCGCTTCGGCAACGTGCTCGGCAGCCAGCCCATCCATGATCTTGTTGTCGTGAGCCAACTGCCACAAACCCTGCCCCGGCGTCAGCGCCACAGCCAAGGCTCCCAGATCAAAGCAGGCCACGGTGAACGATGTCCGTGTGCGCAATGAGGGGTTCAGTAAGAGCAGCCCGAAGCGCTTTCCCGCCAAGAGAGGACGTCGACCGGCATCTCCGCTCAGAGCCTCGGCAGCCTCAAGAAGCTGCTCCCAGTCCTCGTCCGGGATGGCGCGGCTGGAGAGAAGTTCTCTGCCAGCGAAGGCACTCTTCGTCGTCATAGAAAGATTCGTCATGGTGCAGCCAGGCTCGAAGAAGAGGCGCCG
>JBLIMM010000048.1:0-18179 GCA_047638635.1 Pseudohongiellaceae bacterium
ATCCCCGGCGCTCCCGGCCACGGCTGTGGCCACAATCTCTTCGGCTCAGGCTCCGTGGGCGCCGCCATCGCCCTCAAAGCCGCCATGGAAACCCACGATCTCCCGGGCACCGTGCGCATCTTCGGCACCCCCGCCGAAGAGCACGGCATCGGCAAGGTCTTCTTGGTGCGCGACGGCTGGTTCGACGACGTCGACGCCTGCCTCTCCTGGCACCCAGCCAACCAGAACGAAGTGTCGCTCCAGCCCAGCAAGGCCCTGCGCTCCTTCGAAGTCACTTTCTTTGGACGCTCTGCCCACGCTGCGGGCGCACCCTGGCACGGAGTCTCAGCCCTCGACGCCGTGGAGGCCTTCACCACCGGAGTCAACCTGCTTCGGGAGCACATGCCCGAAACCGCGCGCACCCACTACGTCGTGAGCGACGGCGGCGAGGCGCCCAATGTGGTGCCATCCAAAGCCAGCGTGTGGCTGTTCACTCGGGGCGAAGATTGGCCCGAACAAGAAGAGGTCTACCAGCACGTCCTAGCCTGTGTGCGCGGAGCCGATCTCATGTCTTGGGGAGAAGAACACGGTGACGGGCAAGCGGGCTACCGTCCGCCTCAGGTCGACGTGTTTACCGGCCTCTACCACTACAACCCCAACGAAGCCCTGGCCCGGTTGATGCACGACAACCTCACTCTCGTGGGACCAGCCGACTACACCGAGGCGCACCACAACTTCGCCAAAGAGCTGCAACGTGGGTTCGGCATCGAGCCCGTGGGCATGCACGCCGAAATCACACCTTTCGACCCAGCGGCACCACCCCTGCCTGGGGGCTCCACCGACGTGGCGAACATTTCTTGGGTCTGCCCCACGATCGACCTCTCCGTGGCCAACTGGCCTATGGGTATCCCCGCCCACAGCTGGGCTTCGACGGCTGCCTCGGGAAGCGACGCGGGCCGGCAAGCCATGATCGTCGCCGCCAAGGTGCTGGCCTGCGCCGGCATCGACGTGCTCACGAACCCCACCGCAGTGTCAGCCATGGCTGAAGAGTTCGCCGTCTCCAGCGCGAGCTTCCCGTATGTGGATCCGCTGGGCCCAGACGCCGTGCCCTCGCTTCCGTCGAGCATGCGAGAGCCCTAGCACTCAAGGGCCCTAGCACTCAGGGGCCGCCGCTCAGCGCTCCCCGTCCCTGCCGCCGTTCTTTTGCTTCCAGCGATATTCCGACTCGGGGACATCTTTCACCCCACCAGAGCTGCCACCCAGCCCGTCTTTTGGCCTGCCGCCGCCCAGGGGCCCGGGCCCCAGCGGACCAAACAAGCTGCGCAGGCCACGAAAGGCAAGCCAGGCCACGAAGGCGAGGAGAAAGGGCTTCAGCATGGTAGAGACGTCTCCGGCGCGGCACAGCGCGGGGGCATCTTCTCATGGGCAAGCCTGCCCTGTCAGCAGGGGCTGTTCGGCGCGGGCGCTGAGGAGCTCCCCGCAGCTGAAAACACGGGCATTTCTATAGGGACAGACTCTCTGCGCGGCCCGAAAAAAGCCGGCCCAACGGCCCGTTGGGCATCCGACACTGCGGGCCTCTGCGTTCAAGAGCATCTCCCCCCTCCTCCGAGCGCATCGATATGTCTCTCCCCGCGCACTTCCTGGCGTGCTTGCTCACGGCCTGCCGCCGCTCTCGCCCAGCCCGCCCAGCCCGCTCCGCGCGCCGTGCCCTTGAGCGCTGGCGAGACTGCCTCAGGCGTTTGGTTCGACAACACTGCCCAGCTTGCTTGGCTCGCCGGGTCTCTGCTCAATGGCAGCACCTCGTCCCCTCGCGTTTGGACCATCGACGGCGCCAACACGGTCAGCTCTCTGCAGTTGGGCCTGCTTCCCGGCGGCAGCAACGCCGTTGGCGTTCGCTTCTCTGAGGATGGACAGTACGTCGTCGGCTTCGGAGACAGCAGCTCAGGGTCGAGTGCCAAACCTGCCCGCTGGACCAAGGGCGCATGGAACACACCGCAAGGCACTGGCCAGCTTCCCGGCGTCACTGACTCCCAAGGCACGGGCGTCTCTACGTCCGGCACGGTGGTCGGGCCTTCCTCTGCTGCGACCGTCTGGACTTCAACCAACGGACTGCTAGCGCTCCCCGGCATTCCCGGCCTGTTCGCCAACCTCGGCACATCCTTCGACATCAGCAGCACCGCTGCGGTCATCGTGGGCTCGGCTGTGTGGCCCGACGGCTCCGTGGGCGCCGCCCAATGGCAACAAGGCGGCTCAGGCTATGAGATCAACTTACTCGCCAGCCCATACAGCAAGACATCCGCAACATTCTGCGTCTCTCCTGACGGCCATCTCGTCGGCGGCATCATGCCCCATGCTTCGGGCACAACTGTGGCCTGCATCTGGGAAGACGGCGGGTTATTCACCCTCCGCGACGGAACCGGAGCCAACTTGCCTGGCGGTGTGACAGCGACCACGGACGACGGCGCTGCGTTCGGCTACGGAAACTTCGGCGGCCTCCAACAAGCCACCCTTTGGCACCCAGCCCTGGGACAGGATGCCATCGCGCTCGACGACTACTACACGCTCCACGCAGGAGTCGCCCCGCCCACGAGCTTTCAGCTCATCCAGTACGGCATTGCAGTCAACGACTCGTATCACTTGGTGGTCTACGGCGACAACGGGCTCAGCTACTACGTCGCAGTGCCGTCCGTGAGCAGCAGCGGTGGCTGGCACAACGCGGGGCCAGGAAGCCCTGGAATCAGCGGCACACCGTGGCTTTCGGGACGGGGCTCACTCAGCGCCAATAGCTCGGTGGCCCTCGACCTGATCAACGCATCTCCTTCATCCCCAGGCTTTCTGGTCTTCGGCATCGCAGCGATCCACACACCCTTCAAGAACGGCGTGATGGTGCCAGCAGTCACGGCGCCCTCCGGTACGTTCTTGCCGCTGATGACAAACTCTGCCGGCGGGGTTTCCCTCTCCGGAACGTGGCCTGTTGGCGTTCCCAGTGGCCTCACCACCTGGTCGCAATATTGGATCGTCGACGCCACGCAGCTCAGTGGCTTCAGCTCGAGCAACGCCCTGGCCAGCACGATGCCCTAGCCGCTCTCAGGACCAGTTGCCACAGCAAACAACTGGGCCCGGCGCCACGGCGAAGACACACTGCTCCAGCGTCCAGAGCACCAAGACGTCCGTGCTCTTGGCCGCTCTTCACCCCGTCGCTGCTGGAGCTCGCCCGTGGACACCGTCATCTCCCACATCACCAAGCGCTTGATCGCTGGGGTCATCGCCTGCCTGCCCATTGGCGGCACACTGTTCACCGTGTGGTGGCTCGAAGACACGGTCTCCGACATGTGGCTCTCCGAGCAGCCTTACTACTTTCCGGGACTGGGCCTCCTCGCCGTCCTCGCGATTCTCTACCTCATCGGCCTGTGGATCTCGTCGTTCATTGGCCGTTGGATCTGGCGCCGAGTCGACGGGATCCTCGACAAGTTCCCTGCGCTCGGTGTGTTCTACCGCACGCTCAAGCAAGTGCTCGGCTACGGCGAAGGGCAGGATGCGTTGTTCGAGAAAACCGTCTGGCTCCCGAGCGAAGTGCCCGGTGCCTGGCAGCTTGGCCTGGTCACACAACGGGTGAGCACCGGCTCGGGCGAACAAGTCTTGGTCTTCATCCCCGGCTCACCGAACCCCACCACGGGTCGTCTGGTGAGCATCGCTCCCGACCAGCTGGTCGCCGCACCGCTCTCCGTGAACGACGCACTCACCGGGCTGTTTAGCCTGGGGAAGACCGACCTTCCCGTGCCGGGAAACGCCCCTCCAACGCTTCAGAAATAATCAGCTTGGTGTCGGCCGGGAAATCGGCACCCAAGACCCAAGACAAGTAGGCCGACTCTTCTTCCACGAGGTGGCTGAGGGGCCGACGAGCGTGCTTGCCAAAGGTCAGCACCGCATCGTCACCCTGCCAAGCCACCTTGCCACCACCGTCCAACCACGACGGATCTTTGCGCTGACAAGCCTCCGCCAAACCCGCCACATCCGGCGGAAGATCGGCGTAGCGGGACAGTTGTCCCAAGAGCACATCGGCGGCAGCTTCGGCGTCGGCCACGGCACGGTGGGCGCCCGCATGATCACGATCGCAGTACAGCGACACAGCCGCAGTGAGGTTGCGGGGCTCGCGGCGCATGAACAACGTGTAGCTGTCTACGACCACTGTGCCCGCGGGCGGGAAGGCCACGTTGACTCGGCCAAACTCCTTTGCCAGCAGGGGTAAGTCGAAGCGAGCCACGTTGAAGCCGGACACATCGCAGCCTTCGAAGCAGGACAAAACGTCCTCGGCGACCTCGGCGAAACTTGGGGCACTAGACACATCGCCGTCGCTGATGCCGTGAACGGCGCTAGCACCTGCGGGGATCGGCCGACCCGGGTTGATCATCCACGAGCGGCTCTCCCGGGCACCGCCGGGCAGTAACCGCACCAAGCCGATTTCCACGATGCGATCGCTGTTCGTATCCACACCTGTGGTCTCCAGGTCGAAGACCACCAGGGGGCGGGTCAACTCAAGGGAGCGGGCGCTGGGCGTTGGGGCGTTCATCGATGATTCCACTGTGTTTGAAACGAGGACGCGGGAAGGCCAGCGCCGTTGAACAGGTTCGGCTCGGCCACGTCCGACCAAGCGAAACGAGCCATGGTGGGCGCGGCCACCAACGGGCTGCTCAGTACGACGGTCTGGCCAACGATCACCGCCTTCGCAGGATAGAAGACTTCGTCGTCAGCGCCGATCTCGAAATGGCTCGGCGCTCCGTTCACCCCGTGCAGCCCCTCGGCGTGGTCGAAGCTCAGCACTAACGTGGCCTCGGCTATGCGCATCGAGCGATAGCTCGGTCCCGAAAACTCCAACCCGTCAACGCCGTAAGTCTGAGCCAAGGCCCAGAGAGCCAGGCGATGTCCCACATCGTGTTTGTTCAGCGGATGGATGTCGCTGGGGTTGCCAATGTCGAGAGTAACGACCATGCCCGTGTGAGCCGCGGCGGCACTCAACCGTTGAGCATCACGCAATCTCGCCGAGAGCTGCCCCTCTCCCCGGTAGGCGAAGGGGGCGAGCTGCACGAAGTAGAAAGGCAGCTCTGGATTCGACCAGGCCTGACGCCAACTCTCGATGAGTGCTGGGAACAACCGCGCGTACTGTTCGGCCCGCCCCACGTTCGACTCCCCTTGATAGAAAATCGCACCGCGAATGGCGTAAGGCAGCAGCGGCGCGATCATCCCGTTGAACAACGCGGTGGGGCTGTTCTGATGAAACCAACCGGTACTCGACGGGACCGGGCCGAGCTTGTCCATGGAAGCCCCCCGATTCAGCCACCAAGGGCCCGCCAGGGACAGAGCGTCCTGGGGGTCGCCGCCCAGAAGGCCTAAGCGCATGGCACTCGCTGGCCCCATGAATCCCCCGGGGCCGCCGGTGTCCACAACCCGAACGCCGATCTGCACCGGGCCTGCTTGCACCAAGTGGCCCGGCACCTCGTAGACCCGCGGAGTGGTCCAGCCGCCCATGGCTTCGATGCCACCGACCGACGCGCTCGCATACGTGGTCGTATCCATATCGTCGATGGCGCCCAACTCGAGCTGCAACGCTTGCCCAGCCCACTCCGCTGGTATCTGCACCTCGCGCTCCATGGAGACAACTCCATCGAACGTCTCTAAGCCATGCTCATGCCAGGGGCCCGGCTGCTCGGAGTACCAGCCACCACCCTGCTCAGGGGCAAGGACTTGTTCGTCAGGGAGAGAGTTCTCGCCCTCTTCAAGCGTGGTGCGCAGCTGAACGTTCTCCAGCTTCTGCCACCAGGCCTCTAAGTCCGCACCGGCCTGAGCTTCAGCGGCCTCGGGATCCTGCAGCTCGCCCTCAATGCGGGCCAAGGCGTCGTCGAAGTCGCCCAACCCCCTCAGCCCTTCGGCGCTGGTCCAAGATTCGGCGACAGTGCCGCCCCAATTGCTGCCGATAAGCCCCACCGCGACGTCGAGCTCAGTGTGGAGTTCACGGCCAAAGTGATACGCCACCGCGCTGAACGACCCGACCGACTCCGGAGCGACCACTTGCCAGCGGCCACCACACGCGGTTCCGATGTCACGGGATATGCCGTGCTCCACGTCAAAAAAGCGCATCTGGGGAAAGTCAGCATCGACCACAAAGCCCGTTCCACCCTGGGAATCGCTCAGGGCCCACTCCATGTTGCTTTGCCCGGAAGCCAGCCACACCTCACCCAAGAGCACATCGTCCAGCTGAACCCGAGACGAGCCCTCGATCACCACAACATGGGGGCCGGGCTCTGCGGATGTGAGCAGCTCGACCTCCCAGCGCCCACTGCTGTCGACGACCGTCTCACTGGCAGCAGCTGCCCAGCTTGCGGTCACCCGGACCGTGCGCCCTGGGGTGTCCCAGCCCCAAAGGAACGCGTTGGCACTGCGCTGCAAGACCATGTGCTCGCCGATGATCGCCGGCAGTCGCAGCTGAGCAGTGGCGCTGGTCCCCCAGCAGACCAGGCCCATCGCCAAGAAACACAGTTGTCGGATCACAGCCAAACCTCCAGTGAAGAGAGAGCTGAGGGTCACACAGAAGCTCCTCGAGCCGAAGCCTCGGCTGTACGGCCACCGAGAACGTCGACCCTCGCTGTCCTGCCTGCCCTCAGCCGCCCGCCACAAATCCGCCACAAATCGCAATCCAACCCGTATCCTATGCCACTCGCGCGGCAAGCACCGGCGTCCCCGACCTATGACGTCTGCGCACTTCACCGGCCAACTCTCCCCCACCACTCAGGTGGACTGTGTAGTGAACCGTCGCATCTCTCTCTCCTGAGGATCCTTTGATGAAGCTCTTCCCATCTTGCTTGGCGACGGTTTTCGCTGGCATCACTCTGCTCACTGCAGCGCCCACCCTTGAAGCCCAAGTCCGCCACCCCGGTGAAGCTGCAGGACAGCGTCTGACCGCGGCGGTCCCCATGCTGCTGGTGTCGCCGCCGATGAACATCGCCGGCCTCATCGCTGAGGATGAGAACAACCGCGACAATGGCATCCCTGGGCCCTTGCGCTTCGGCGTCATGAGCGAGATGCCCATGACCTTCGAGCAGTTCGCAAACTGGGAGATCACCGACGACGGCGAAACCCTCGTGGGTCGCATGAAGATCACCTCGCCCGGTGCCTACAGCCTGGGTGTGGAGTGGTCCGAGTTCGAGATGCACCCTGAAGGCAAGCTGTTCCTCTACGACGAAGGCATGGGCACGGTTTTTGGTGCCTACACCCAGAGCGAGCGCATCCCCAACGGTACGTTCGTGGTGGAGCCCTTCCCGGGCGACACAGTCATCCTTGAGTATCAGCAGCCGGCCCAAGCGGACCCCGCTGCGGTGCACATGGAGATTCGCGGAGTCATCTATGACTACAGCGATGTCTTCGAGATCGAGCGAGAGCTGAACAAGGTCCAGAGCGGCGACGGCAGCTTCCTCGGCGGCTGCAACATCGACGTGAACTGCCCCGACGGTGACCCCTACCCGCTGCACAAGCGCGCCGTTGTGCGCACCGTGTCCGGTGGCGGTCTGTGCTCGGCGTCGCTGATCAACAACCAGCGCAACGATGGCACTCGCTACGTCTACACGGCAAACCACTGCGGCCAGAGCGGCTCGACCGTCTTCCGCTTCAACTATCAAACGTCTGGCTGCGGAACGGGCGGCACCGGCGGTACCCAAAGCGTCAGCGGTGCTGTCAATCTTGACAACGACGTGGATAGCGACGGTCGCCTGATGCGCATCACCAACAACATCCCCGATTCGTACAACCCATACTTCCCAGGTTGGAGTCGCTCCACCTCGAGCCTGAGCTTCGGCATGGGTATGCACCACCCGGGCGGCGCCCCCAAGTGCATCGTCATCGACACCAATGGCGGCGGTCAGGCGAACGTCAACTTCCAGGGCATCGGCAACGTGAAGTGCTGGTCGATGAACTTCCAGGTGGGTGGCACGGTCGGTGGCTCGTCTGGCAGCCCGATCTACGACCAAAACCTGCGCATTCGCGGCACCCTGACCGGTGGTCCCACCCAGTGCAATGTGAGCTACTACGGTCGCCTGCATAACTTCTGGAACGATGACAACGTGGGCGAATGGCTCGACCCGGATGGCACCGGCGTCACCAGCATTAACGGCTATGACCCCTTTGCCGACCTGATCCCCGCCAACTTGGTCAGCTCAACCCCGAACAACGGCCCCGCTGGCGGATTCACCAGCGTCAGTCTGAATGGCTCGGGCTTTGATGGCGTCAACTCCGTCAAGTTCGGTGGCGTCAATGCGTTGAGCTTCAACGCGCCCAACAACTCCACGATCAACGCCACGGTCCCCGCTGGCTCTGTGGGTTCGGCGAGCATCTCAGTCACCGACGATTTCGGCACGACCACCTTGGGTAGCGGATACACCTACACCGCGAACCCAACACCGAACGTGAACACAGTGGGCCCAACCATGGGTGACATCGCGGGAGGCACGACGGTCACGATCAGTGGTACCAACGTGCTGGGCATCACCGACGTGCAGTTCGGCGGCGTGTCAGGCACGAACCTGTCCATCAACAGCCCCACCTCGCTCACCGTGGACACACCTTCGGCCGGTACGTCCGGGCCCGTGGATGTGCTCGTTTTGGGCAATGGATCGGACACCTTGGTCGGCGGCTTCGTGTACTTCTTCGAGGGTTCTTTCACCGCGATTGACCCCGGTATTCCCGGCACCTTCGGTTCGACACCAGCGCTCGCGGGCAGCGGTGACTTAGTCCCCGGTGGTTCTGGATTCACCCTGATCACGGCGGGCATTAAGGGCAGTGCACCGGGCGTGCTGTTTGTCTCTCTGGCTGAGGCCGCCCTGCCCTTCAAGGGTGGTTTGCTCTACACCTTCCCGATCCTGCTCACCATCGATGTCCAGTCTTCCATTCTGGGTACGTTGGTCATCTCAGGTCTGACCATCGATCCGGTCATTCCAGGGGGCACGCTGATTGTAGTCCAAGAGGCTTTCTTGGATGCAGCGGCCGTTGCAGGCGTCTCGATGAGCAACGGGCTCAAGATCGTCACCGGCGGGAGTTGATCGCTCCAGCGCTCTGACGCTGTACTTTTCCCGGCCCGTCGTCTGCCCCTTTGGGGGCTGGCGGCGGGCCGGGGTCGTTGGGGCCCTTACCAAAGCGCCCACGAGGGTCGCCTAAGAGTGGCCGCTGGCCTGCCAGCGAACCTGCTGCGTACAATCCTCAGGCCCTATCGCGCAACCCGGGAGGAGCGCGAAACGGTGCATGCTTGCTTGAGCCCCTCCCTTACCAGCTTGGATGTGCCAGATGGGCCCGAAGAAGAAGAAGAGTGGTGGTCAACAGGACGTCCCAGCGGGTGGCGACGGCGAAATCGACAGCACGCTCCCATCGGCGGCCCCCAACCCGGGCGATATGTACACCTTGCCTATGGCTCCGCCCCCGGGTGAGCAGCCGCCCACGGGCCACCCCATCAGCACTCTGCCCCCCACGGGCGGAGCGCTTGGTGAGCAAGCCAAAGACCTGGCGACCCTGCCCCCAGCCCAGGACTCGACCCACACGCCCACCTCGCAACTGGGCAACACCACGCCACCCAGCACCCACCCTTATCACCAGCCCAGCGCCCAGGCAGCTCCGCCGCTCCCCATCGACTCGGTCTTCGCCAAGCGCTTCGAGATCCTCGGGCTCTTGGGCGAAGGAGGCATGGGCCAGGTCTTTCGGGTCCGTGACCGGCAACTGGACAACAGTGAAGCTGCGCTAAAAATCCTGCACCCCAAGTTCTCCGCAAACCCTCGCTTTCGCGATCTCTTCTACAAGGAGATCAACAACGCCAAGCAGTTTGTCTCTGAGTACGTGACCCAGGTGCGCGACACCGGCCAAGACGAGGGCCGACTGTTCCTCACCATGGACCTCGTCGCTGGCGAGCCCCTGCGCGAGTTGGTTGACCGTGAGCAAAACCTCGACCCCCGCCATGCCCTCGAGATCGCCCGGCAGACGCTCCTGGGCCTGACTAGCGGTCACGACAAGGGCCTCATTCACCGGGACATCAAACCCTCGAACATCATGCTGGTTCGAGGAATCCCCAAGACCGGTGACAACCCCTTCGGCGTGGGTGTGCGTCTGCTCGACTTCGGCATCGCTGCGGTGGCCGATGAGCTGGGCGAGGGCCAGATTGCTGGCACCCCTATGTACATGTCCCCCGAGCAAGCCTCGGGGCAGAAGCTCGATGCTCGTTCAGACCTCTTCTCCCTGGGCAATGTGCTCTTCGAGATGATTTCGGGCTCGCGCCTGTTTCATGGCAAGACAATCCAAGACGTCACCACCGCCGTGCTCAATGTGCAGGTGGGCCCGCGCATCGAAGAGCTGGAGCACCTCTCTCCAGCCATTCGCAAGCTTCTCTCCAAAGCCCTCGAGAAGGATCGCAGCAAGCGTTTTCAGAGCGCCGAAGAGTTCATTGCGGCCATCGAGAAGTCGAGCGCCTATCGCCTGCCCAAAGGCGTACCGTTTTGGATGGGCGGCTTGCTGGCAGCCTCAACCATCGCTGCGGCGGGCTTGGGCTACCTCTACGTGGATGCGGGAAACCAGCTGAACGACCTCAATCAGGAGTCCATCAGCCTCGTCGAGCACCGCGCCGCCCTGCGGGGCAAAGAGACAATGATTGCCAACCTCCAACAGGAGGGGCGCCAGCAAGCCAGCAACACGTCAGCCAAAGACGACGTCGACGTGCTGAATCAGACGCTCATGATCGACCTGGACAACAAGACTGACCTGCTCACCGCCAAACAATCCGACTTTGAAGCAGAACGGCAGAAGGCCTTGCAGCTAAATGCGCAGAACGCTGAGCTCTCGAGCAGCCTTACCGAGGCAAACCAGCGAGCGAATGAGGCTGAGAACCAGCTCATCCAGCTCATCCAGCTCAACAGCCCGGCACGCCTGAAGGGCACCAATTTCGACAAGATCCTCTCCCGCGTGTCCAACAGCAACGGAGTCGGCGCCCGGGAGATCCTGAACGCAGCCCAAGACGACGGCCTGCTCACCGACCAGGACCACGACGGCGGCGCCTTCTTGCGCGATCTGGTCGAGGCCGCAGCGGCTCTTCAAGAGCACCACGGCGCGCCCTCCGATCAAGTCTCACTCGGCATGGCTCAAGACAGCTTCGCCGAAGTCGAGGCCGGGCTGGAGCAGTTCGCGAGCGACGCCCAAGACTGGCTCACCGTCCCCACCCAAGTGGGCGATGCCGACCCCCAACGGCACTCCCAGCTGATCGTCACTGTGACCTCCATGGGAGGCACACTCAGCGCCCTGAGCACGTCCTTTCTGGAGGAACTGAACGCCGCAGATGAACTCGCTGAGTCGTACACCTACAGCTCCGACTTCGACGATGTCATGGCCTCTGCCAACGACACGGGCATCAGCGGGCTGAGCAAATTCTTCGAGAGCTACAACGTTGGCGTTCATGCCGCCGTCGTTGCGCAAGACGGGACACTCAACCGCAGCAAGCTGCTCAGCCTGCCCCATCTCGCTCACTGGGGTCAGCTTCTGGAAGGCCAAACTCTCCTTCTGGACACGCCAGCCACCCGTGAGGTCATCCGGCTCTGGGAGGCCCAAAGATGGTACGGCGGCGAGGGTCTGGCCTTCGACCACTCCATCGACACTCCTGACATACCAGTCAACACACCCAGCAACAACTGGAAGCTCCAGCTGGCTCTGCAGATGGCCATGACCAAGCTCGCCTCTTCGGCCATCCCCCAAAGCAGCGTGACCAACTACTACCGCGACGAGCTTCTAGAAACTGACGGAGAGGTGAGGTGGGTTGTAGACAGCCTGGTCGCCGACGGCAGCCGCGCAGTGGTGACGAGCAAGCAGTATGACGCCTCCGGAAAAAATCGCACCGATTTCGCAGACAGGACCGCGACTTTCCTGGACTTAATTTTCAGCGTGGGTAGCGTGTCCCTTGAACTCACCCAGCTGGACGAAAACATCTCTATCGCCCTCTGGGCGCCCCAGGCCAGCTCCTCTGCACCCAGTGGGCCAGCCTGGAGCAAGAACCTCGACACAGCCCGTTTTGCTTCCGATCGCATCGCCACCCCCGTACCCTGCCTTGTTATCCATGACGACAAGGGCCAGTTCTGGTACTCACCCGAGTTCGGGCTTGTTCACGAACTGCGATCTGGCTTTATCTCCAGAGACCTTGTCGAAACGAAATAGCCCGCGCCGTTTCGGCGGTCTTCAAGTCTGCTGTGAGTGAGTTATCCATGAGAGCACTGCATTTCCTACTGGCCCTGTCTCTCTGGGGCTGCGCCAGCCACCCCTCGATCCCGGGACACACCGGTCTCACTGGCTTCGACGGGTTCCCTTCCATTTATGGCACTGACGAGCTGCGCGCCACGGCCAAGTTCAAACTCGACCATCGAGAAGAGTTCTACACGGACCTCATCGAGGAGCGAGGTGTGATCCCGATCAGGCTGAGCGTGGGCCTCACCGAAGGCATCCCTCGCAACGACAACACCCTGATCACCGCTGATCATCTGGACATCCAGCTGCACCTCCCAGACGGCACAACCCTCCTGCCCGAGGGCAATCTCTCAGGCCTGATGAACTCTCTGGACAGCAACCCCCAGAAGCGGGTGCGCCTCAGGGTCTTCCGCGGTGAAGTGCTTGAGCCGTTCAACGAGGATCGGGGCTCGGCAAACACCGGCTATTTCTTCTTTCAGCTCCCGGCTGACGAGGTCATGTCTGTGGTCGGTCTCACTGTCAGCCACACCGCTGGCGACGCCATTCGCACCTTTGACCTCAACCAAGCCCTCGTCAGCTTCAACGTCACCGTAGATGGCAAGCGCCACGCCGTGATGGTCGGTGTTCAATGAGAAAGACCCTGGCAATGCCCCAAACTGCACCATCTCTCCACTCCTCCCGGCCCGTTCGTGCTCTCGCGGCGCTGATCGTTGCCCTGGGCTGCAGCGCCTGTACTGTGGCGCCCCAACACGCAAACAACGCGGCCGACCTCCAAGCGTCGTTTGATTCCTGGCAGGCGGGAAACTTCCAGCATGCCGCCCAGGCCGCCGAGCACGTTCTTGCCCGAACCGGCTCACCCAAGCTGTCCCCGGCCTACTCAAGGCAGCGCTTCTACGCCATGGTCATGATGACCCTGGCCCACGAAAGCGCCTCCTTCGGCAGCGCCTCCTTCGCCAGCAGCGGCAACGGGTCCCCCCTGGCTCACCTTACGGCCGCCTCCTACCACGCCTATCAAGGCGGCCTCAGCGCCCAGAGTGCCCAATCCTCTGAGGAAACCGCCGAAACAGAGACAGGGACCATTCCGTTGATCCCCGCGGAGCTGGCCTCACTTGCCCCCCGTGCTGCGAAGAACCACCTCGACCTCACCGCGATCATGGTCGACGCCCGCTTGGGCTTCGCCAGCCGTAGCGGCGACAAGCTGAGGAACATCGCCCGCAGCCACGATCTCACCGACATCGACACCTGCAATGAGTTTCTGGCGGAAGCTCAGATCTCAGACAACACGCGGCCTTGGGTGTATTTCGCGGTCTTCCAGCACCTGACCACGACAAGTGGAGATCAACGGGAGGCATACCGCTTCGGCATCAGTGCTCGCAACGCTGCGAAGGACACCCAGAGCGGCTTCGACCAAGCCTCCGCTGATGCCATTGCCTCCTGGATCGAAGAAGACTCCGATTACGTCTTCGCCTGCATCGAGGACTCCACGCCTTTCAACCGGAGCAAAGATCGCTGCGGGCACTGCGGGGCCAAGAACATCGACTTCGAAGGCAACTAGCGCAGACGCTCCTTCCTGTGCCTCCGAGCCCACCGTAAAAGGGCCCCCTCCACCTTTAAGAAGCAGTCCGGTCGTCGCACCTTCCGTGGCTCGTTTCCTATACTCCGAGGACCTTCGGAGGGTGGTTCATGCTTAAGTGGAGACGGCTCGCAACGAGCGTCCTAAATGTCCTGGGTTTGCTGGCTGTCCTGTGCACTACAGGATGCCGTTCTACGCCAACATCGGGCCCGGAACCTCAGCCTGAGTTGCAGGCCAAGGCAGAAGAGCTGGCCTACAACCCCGACGGCTTTAACCTAGCCATCGTGACCGATATTTCGGGCAGCATGAAGAAGGCTGATCCCCGAGGCTTCAATCGGGAAGGCGCCCAGCTGGCTGTATCCCTGGCCAGCCGCGATGACAATCTGGCCTTGGTGGCCTTCAACGACGACGTTGAGAAGGTGGTGCCGCTGAGCTCCATGGCCGAGCTCCCGGCCCAGCAGGCCTTCAGCACAGCGATCGACACCCTGACGAACACCGGCGGCACGAACTTTATCGCAGCCTTGCAGGAGTCCACTCGCCAGCTGGCCTACCTCAAGACCACGGGCCAAACTGCCGTGATTTTCTTGTCAGATGGCAAGCACACGCCGGTGAGCGAGCACCCCCGCGTCCGTGAAATCGCCGAGCAAGGGGGCGAGGCCCAGCGCCGCCTCTTCACCATCGCCCTGGGCAGCGACACGGATGAATCGTTGCTGCAGGACATGGCCAACGTCTCCGGCGGCAACAGCTACATCGCCCGCCGGGCCGACGGCCTCGTCGACGCTTACCTGAAAATTCTGGGCGACTTCTACAACCTTTTCACCTACGACGCGGACTACCGCAAAATCACCGTGGATCAGTCGGCCAAGCGTCTGATCTACCTGCTGATCAAGAACGAGAGCCACCCGGATGCGAGCTTCGACGGCGCCATCCAGCACAATGGCAAGCCCACGTCTCCCTCAGCCGCTGTGTACCGGCGCCCGCCGAGCCTTGAAGCGACCTTCGACGTGATTCAGTTCGATAGCGAGCTCGCCGGCACCTGGACCTGTGACGTCGATCCGGCCATAGGACAGGTGATCCTGCTCAGCGAAGTGCCGATCAGCTTCAGGATTCTCCCCGAGAACCCCGGTGCGGAGTACTTCGAAGGAGACCAAGTCCCCTATGCGCTGGAGGCAAGTTGCGGCACGGCAGAGTTGGCCCAGCACACCGCCGCCACCACCACGGTGGCCGTGCAGCGCTGGGCCGGCGATGCCAGCAGCCAGAGCTTCACCCTGACCGGCAAGCAACAGGGCGATCTGGTCATCTACAGTGGCATGCAACCCGTGGCCCAACTCAACAAAATCGATGACGTGACTCCCGAACTGCAGACCGCGCGCTTCGAGATCAGCCTCAGTGACACAGGCTGGACCCACACCAAAGAAACCAGCCTGCGCGTCCACCCGAAGGACGTCCCGCCTACCGATCCCGTGCAGTTCAGTGGCGAGGGTCTCAGTGGTACGAGCGGCTCCCAGAGCCTCTCCCTCGGCACTTTCTGGGCCCACAACCCCGTGACCTTTGAGCGGAGCATCCAGCTCGACAACACCTCCCGCTACTCCGTGAGCTACGACTTCTCTGTGGCTGGCGGCTTGGTCTCAGCTCCTCAGCCGGTGCAACTCGAGCCAAGAACCTCGGCCACGGTGACCCTCGCCCAGGCTATGGATTCACCGAAAGCCGGGCGCCACACGGGGGCCTTGATGGTCCGAGGCCGCTTCACCGAAGCACAGTACGCCAGTCATCCGGTCACAGACACCACGATTGCCCTCGATCTCGCCGTCCATGCTGTGTCCCTGGGCACTCCCAAGCCCCTCTCGGTGCAACCTGGCTTCGCTGGCAAGGTCAGCTTCCCCGTCACCATGGCTGTGCCTGGGACAGTCCTTTCAGTCACAGCGAATCAACTGGTCGAAGGCAGCGTGACAGGCCTCACCGTGACTTGGCCCAAGACCCTCTCTGATGAGCTCGCGCTCACCGTGGCGATCCCAGAGCTCACACCCGCCGGCCGCTACGAAGCGACGTTCAGGCCGAAGCTCGAAGGCTCGGGTCTCAACCCCGCACCTGCGATCACCGTGAGTTTCAACGTGGGCGGCTCCAAGCCGACCATCGATGCGCAGCCCCCCTCCACCCTGACGATCAACTCGGCAACAGCTGCCGACAGTGATGGATGGGTCGAGTTCCCCGGCGGTATCGACGTCGTCATGAGTCACCACGGCCCGCTCAGCCTCAGCGCTGTCATGGCCAATCTGGTCAACAGCGAGAACAATGATCTGCGTATTTCGAAAGTCGACCTGCGCATGGTGCCGAAGAAGGTGACCTTGCAACCAGAGACTCACCAGCAGCTGGCCTTGCGAGTCAACGTGGGCAACTTGCCTGCCGCTGGCACGTATCAAGGCATGGTCACCTTGCGCTTCCGAGAGCCCGGTGAAACGGACATCTTGGAAACAGCCGAACTGAACATCTCTGTGGTGGTGGAGCAAAACTGATGGCGAAGATCAGAGTGAGTCGGAGCTCCTTGCGCTCTCTGTTGCGCGCCTGGGTCACCAGCTGCTTCCTCGTGATGGCTGCGGCCAGCTCCGGGGCCCAACAGGGTGTCGACGTGGTCTTCCTCGTGGACACATCGGGCATCGTCAGCGACTGGGATACCGCAGACGCCTCGCGCCTAGCGGTGGCTCACGGCGTGGTAGACGGCATTCGCGATCTCGGCCCAGCGCGGGTGGGTGTGCTCAGCTTGGCAGGGGATGCAAGCGCCCCAGCCGGTGACTGGATCACGCTGCCACTCACCGAGCTGCCCGGCGACCCGACTGCCCGAGCACGCTTCCTTGAGCAAACCGTGCACAGCTCCCTTTCGGGATTGGGCAGCACGGAAGCCTGTCTGCCGCTCAACGTAGCCGTGGAGAAGCACCTGTCGAAGATGCTCGCCAACCGCGGCAATCCCGACCGTCCCCTGTGGCTTGTAGCGCTCACTCACGGCGAAGTGGACCCCCTGAGCCCCGTGGGCGACGACGCCTGGGTGACCCAGAGCGTTCGCGAGCGCACCGAGCAAATGACCGGATTGCCTTACGACGAAGCTGACCGGCCTGAGATCAAGGCCGCTGCGGCTTCTCTCCTGGCCGAACGGTTTCCCGGCCAGCTGACGACCTTTGGCGAGAACGTTGTGCTCAGTGTGGTCGACGTCAACGCCCACCCCGATCCCGCTAGAAAGAATCAGCGGGTTCAAGCCACTCTCAACGGACAGACCGTTGACCTGCTGGCGAGCCTGACCGAGCAGCCTGTGGTGACCCTCGATGGCACCAACGTGCGCACCGTGGTCGAGCAGCTTCTTGCCCAGGCGCCCTTCCCTCCAGCCAGCAACTCAGACGGTGTGATCATTCGCGATCTCACCGGTGCCCCGAGCCAACGCTTTCGTATCTACCAAGGGACATCATGGGCCCGGGTAGCTCTGGTCGCCGACCACGCGGACTTCACCGCCCAACTCGCTTACGTCGAAGGCTCGGCCAGCCCTGGCTTTTTCGACAACCACGGCGCTGACCGCTACAGCCGCAGCCTGTTTCTCGCCCAGCCGAGTGCTGGCCTCATCGAGCTATTGGTCACGCCAAACCCCGGTGCCCCGGCCCTCAATCTCGAAGCCCAGCTGACCTTCGTCCTCGATATCGACGTGGTCGCCCAAGCACCGAGCGATGGCACGGTGCTCCCCGTGGGCACACAGCTCAACCTGGACGTGCAGCTGCGGGACAACGTGGCCGGTGGCATCATCACCGACTCTGAGCTGCTTCAGGGCGGCCAGATCGTAGCCACCTGGACGGCTGCAGGCGGCGAAGCGGCCAACGACAGCTGGGCCCCTGTGGGCGGTGAATCCCACGGGTTTAGCTACGTGCACAACAGGGCTACGAACGGTAGCCAGGCCTTCGCTTGGACCGTAGAAGCCTCGCTGCTGAAACGAGCCAACAGCGACTTCGACTGGAGCCGCGAGATCAGCGGTGAGGCGAACGTCGAGTTCGCCACTCCCAGCCTGGCCATGACTTTCGCCAGTGCTGATGACGACGTGGACTTCGCTGACGGCGCGGCCGGAGGCACGCTCTCTTTTGGTCCCGAGTGGATCTCTGGCGACGTCACTTCCTCTGCCACCTTAAACGTCACCGCCGACCTCCACGGCAGCGGCGGCACTGTGCCCGTGACCTTGCGCTTCGATCCCAGCTCTGAGTACGGCTCCGCCAGCGCAGACGGCTCGGTGTCCGCCAAGCTCACTCTCGACGGTCGTCCCCTGACCAATGGCAGCGCTGTCGACTTCTCGGACGGTGCCATCCGCGAGATCAAGATCACTGTCTCCAAGTCGGGCATGCCTCCC